>DATHIZ010000555.1:0-4940 GCA_035316385.1 Bryobacteraceae bacterium
GCCTCCGCATAAGGAAACCAGCCGTTGTCCAGCAAACCCAGAAACGAAGGCGTGTCCCCCTCCATAATGAACACAAACTTCGGATACACCTTCCCGAGCGGCCCCTTGCTCCGCACATGCGTGTCCAGCCACTCATTCGTCACCGTCGTACCGTCCGCGCCCACGCCATTGCGGTAAACCACGTCCCCGCTGATTCCACTCCAAGTCGCGTAATAGGATTCCCCGGCGGTCTCCGTAGTCGGCAGAACAATGTAGAACAAGCCTGGGAACTCGCGCCGAATCCACGGCCCGGCGTCATCCTGATCGGAGATGGAATACACCCGCAGCTTCTCGACAAACCGTTCCACCTCTTCCGGCCGCCGCGTGGCCCGGATCCGCAGAAGCGCCTGGGCCAGAGTATTGGCCCCGCCCCACACGCTAATCCACACAGGCCGTGCATCGTCGCCGTCAACCACGCAGATCAGCGCCGCCGCTCCTTCGGACGTCTGGTCCGGTCCCGTGGCCGCCATGCCATACCCCGGCTGCCCCGTGAACACGCGGCCGTCCAGGTCCTCCACACTGGGCCAGCCTTTCGCATGCTGCAGCAGGTTGGGCCGCACCCGCCCGTACGCTTCAATCAGCGCGCGCATGGTTTCGGGATGCAACGCCTTCCTCTGCCAGGTCGAAGTCGAAGCAATCAGTGCTTCAATGTCGAGTTGGTTCGAGTACACCAGCAGCCGCACAAGCGACATCTGATCGTCAGGCTCATTGCCGACATCGCTGATCACAATCACCCGGGGACGCCGCGTGAAATCGTCAACATGCGTCGCCGGAATAGGCGCGCCCGCCAAGCCGAATCCCTTCAACCACACCACTAGCCAGCACCGCTGATAACAGTCAATACAGCTCTCGACTATGCCAGTTCCCCGCCTCGGACATAATAAGTGAATTGAGCGTGGCGCGGATTGCCCCAGTAGCGCGGTTCCTCTTCGCACTGGCAATCCTTGCCTTCGGAATCCAGCACCTCCTCTATGGAGAGTTCGTCACGCGCGTAGTCCCCAAACTCCCCGCCTGGATTCCCTGGCATGCATTCTGGGCCTACGCAACCGGACTCATCCTGATAACCGCCGGCGCCGCCATTCTCCTGCAAAAACGCGCGCGCCTCGCAGCCGAACTGCTCGGAGCCCTGATCCTGCTGAGTGTGCTGGCCTTCTATCTGCCCCCGCTGCTCGTGACTCCGATCTTAGGACCGTTATGGACAAACGCCGGCAAAGCGCTCGCCCTATCGGGCGGAGCGTTTCTCGTTGCCGGATCTCTGCCGCCGACCGATACCGGCTGGCGCGTCTTCCGCTTTCTCGACCGCCTGATCCCGCCGGCCCCGTTCTTTCTAAGCGCGTTCCTGATCATTGCCGGAATCCAGCATTTCCTGTACGCCACATTCGTAGCAACCCTCGTGCCTAGCTGGATCCCCGGCCACTTATTCTGGACCTACTTCGCAGGCATCGCCCTGATTGCCGGCGGCCTGGGAATGCTCATCCCCAAGGTCAAGGTCCCGGCGGCCTTGCTTTCGGGAATCATGATTCTGCTATGGGTCGTGCTGCTCCACATACCCCGCGCAATATCTGCGCCTCACGACTCCAACGAAACCACAGCCGTATTCGAGGCCTTGGCCATCAGCGCGACCGCATTCCTGGTGGGTCGGTCTTCCATAAGTTCGGATCATGTCCCATGACCTGTAATCAGGCGGCGATCCAATACGTGCTATCACTTCTCCGGATGCCGACAATACGGTCGACCGGATTTCATTTGACCGGTCATACGCTCAGCGGCCTTATCAGCAGGACACGTGCTAGTCCAACTCAGCGCCTTTTGTAGGCAATGTGCGCAGGTCGGCGGCAATTGCCAGGCGAAAGAGAATCTACGGTCTTCGCTCTCCTGGTAGCCGTGCAGAATCTAAGTTGGTACAAGCATTTGCCGATTTGGGTTCGTTTCGGGCCAAACCAGGTGTTGCCCTGTACGCAGACAGAGATGCGGCATTCTCGATATCTGTCTTGAACTGGCGCAAAAGTAGCAGCACTTCACCAGCTAGATCCCGCCAGCCTTCGCCATCTATGTCAACAAACTCACCGTGCGCAATCTTGTTTCTTCGCTTCAGAAGACTCTCGTCTACTAGTTTGAACTTGGACTCGTAAGGCGTCGCACTGATGCCGATGCTCCATGCGATGTTTTCAAATACTTCAGCCTTAAGATTCCCTTTATCGATGGCGTTGCTGATCTGCAGTTCTGCGCGATCATGCATTCCAGCGCGCAGAAATTCCAGCGCGACCACTGCCAGCCGCGCGTTTCGGCCATCGCTGAGTTCGTAAAGGTGTTTCTTCAATCCACGGACCGCGAAACAGGATTGCAGATCTCGATAATTCAGGCCTTGGCAGCTGACAAAGTTTAGATATGCAGTAGCCGCGGATTTGATGAATCCTTCCCAATGGGCATACAAAAGCGCGACACCAGCGCGGATCAGCGTTCCCTCGGCAAGTGCCTTGCTTTGTTTAATAGCGTATTTGAGATCCGCGATCTCTTTGACGCGCCAAGCGAGCTCATTATCAAGAGCGCTTTGTAGCTGGCCGATCGTATGAATCTTAATCACGGCTTAAAAAACAGGTCAGCCATCGGTAGCAGTTTCGCCAGTCGTGTCGTTCCGCGCACCCCAGCGCCAGAATTCTTCTGGAACGTCTCGTCACTCCACAGCGCTTTGGCTCGTTCTGTCAGGAACAACGTCGGTTTGGGCTGCCTCTCGATATCATTGATGTTACGGGATGCGCCGAGCGCAACTACTTCAAACAGGGACATGAGAAACTTGCCTGTAAATCGCTGTCCATCCCAACGCTTAAATGCATCCTCGCCGAGCGCGCTGTTCAGAACGGCGAACGTCCGCTCGAATACAACTTCCTCGCTTTCAAATGGAAACGATTGGTCACTAGCGAGTGTAATAAGCGATTTATCGAGGTATTCATGTACGTCCAGTCCTTGCTTGTAAGGCACGCTACGAAAACTCAGAAATCTGAGCACTAATTCCACTCCGGCTTGTTTCCTCAGAGCCTCCTCTGTTTGCGCGGTCGTCGCCTTAAAGTCTGGATTTTCTGACCGGCTTGTCAACCACCGAGAAAACGCCGGGTTGATCATGAGCGCAGTGCAGTTCCGGACTTCTTGTTCGGTCAGAGATGTGCCACCTGTGTTGAGGCGTTGGAACAACTCGTACTTTGCGATGGGATCGCTCTCCTTTTTCAGAATTTCAACCCGGATGCGGGCTCGCTTGATAGAAATCTGCGCAGTTTTCCCAATGCCTTGGTAGCTATCGCTGGGATCCCATGCTCTACCAGCTAGATCAGGCAGGAAGTTTGTACCCAGCAGCATCGTGGGGCCGGCTGGACCTAGCTCACCCGCGCGGCCTTTAAGAACACCGACAAACTCGAATATCGTCGAGAGGCGCTGCAGTCCGTCAATTAGCTCCCATGCACCATTTCGGTCCTGAAAGACGAAAATTGGCGGCACAGGAATGCCCAAGAGGAGTGATTCGATAAACCGAGTTTTCTGCAATTCTTTCCATCGGAACAGCCGTTGAAATTCTGGGTGAATGATTAGCTCATCGTCACGGTAGAGGTTTAAGAGTTCGCCTATGGACATCTCATATCCATCTGAAGAAATCTCCTTACGTGCTTGCTCAATCTGTTGATCTAACAATAGGATTCGCCTTCCGAATGCTCGAATTGCCAAATATTCATTCCATCACATTCGCGGCATGTTACGCAGTTTATCTGTCGTAGGTCGACGCACCGCCTGAAAATACCAGCCGATGGGGTCATTGCCCTTCATTTGGACGTGTGACGAGCTACGTGCGTGATACCGATCAACTCTAGTGACTTGAACAAAACATGGAAGCCTAAGCGTACAGCTGAACAACGCCGATTGAGGATGTATTGTTACTGCCGATGGGTAATTCTGCTTACAGAAAAATTGGTCATGCTAACTCGTCTTCCCCAAGATAGGCGTAGCTTTCCGCGACATATTTTATGCTAACGTCAAGCCATGAACTCTGCGGCCGTTCTTGATGATCTCCTGGACGCACTGAGCCGCTGTCTGAATCCGGAATCCGCCAGGCGTATCCTCAATTTTCACGTGAATCCACCAGTCCAGGAACGAATCGCCACACTCGCTGAGCAGGCCAACGAAGGCAACCTCACCGCGGACGAACATTCCGAATACGAAGCATTAATCGACGCTGCCGATTTCATCTCGATACTCAAGCGCAAAGCCGAGCGCCATCTGGACCAAATCCCTCACTAGCAAGGGAATGCCCTCAAGCGGGGACTCGTCCTGAAAGTGCTAGCACCGCTACAACCCTACCGCATCACCCCAAAAACCGTAACACTCCCCGCCCCGCCAACAATCACCCGCCCATCCGCAATCGTCGGAGTAACATACTTATTCCCAACCCCAAAATCATCGCGCCCACCCGCAGCCTGCGAACTGTTATACAACTCACTCGCAAGATTCATAGCATCATAAGCATGCAGCACCGCGCGGCTCGAATTCTCAATCGCCCACAAAATCCCACCCGCACTTCCATTAGCGGAAATAGCCGGAGCAACACCCGGATAACCAAACACATTCCCCGTAACCGACGCCGGCTGACTCTGCACCAACGCCGCATGCACTCGCAGCGCACGAATCCGGTCGCCCGCCGCGCCATAATACACAGTCCCGTTAAACCAGGCCGGCGAAGCAAACACCGGTCCCCCCAGCGCTCCCGGCAATTCCTGATACAGCGCCCCATTCCCCTGCGCGTTGAACTTACCCATATCGCCGCGATGGAACACATAAAGCTTCCCGTCCTTACCCGCGCCCGTCCCGAGCGGAACCACCTGGCCACTCGCATTAGTTAAGTCGGGAAGCAAAAGCACCCC
>DATHIZ010000556.1:0-10899 GCA_035316385.1 Bryobacteraceae bacterium
ATGGGACCCCATTTCCTGATTTGCAAATTCGAACCCATTTTCTTCGGGTTGGCAGGGTTGCTGGTTTTGTTGAGCCAGCTTGCGGTGCGCGTGCTCTTCCCGCTGGCGGCGCTCCTGTTGCAGGCGGCGGAGTTCGGCGGAATCTTTGTCGACGCGGCGGGTGAGGCGTGCTTCCTGGAGTTGGAGCCCGCGGATTTGCTTTTCGTAGGTGAGGAAGGTGTGGACGTCTATCAGCGATTCGCGGAGGTCGGGATTGTGTGCGGCGAATTGCGGCGCGAATTCGATGCGGCCTTTGGCGAAGATGGTCATCTCCAGCGTGAGGGTGCGGCGGACGCGCCAGGCGGTTTCGGCTAGCGATTGGACTAGATTCGATTCCTGGAGGCCGACGGGCTGGAATTCGTTTTGATAGGCGCGGATGAGCTGGTCATATTGAGTGGCGTCGGCGGCGGGGAGCAGGGTGGCGTGGCCGGTTAGGGCGGAGGTTATGGCGGTGAGGCAGGTGTTGGCTGCGGGGGCGGGAACGATGGTGGGGGCGAACGATTGCGCCTGTGGTTCGGTGGGTGCGTGTTGCCCGTTTTGCGTTGGGAGCTGGTTTTCGGTGGAGTGGGTTTCGTCGGCTAGGAAGTCTGCCGGTGAGAAGTGCTGGGCGGCTTTGCGGGCTAGCTTGTTGGTTCGGCGCTCGGCGGCGCGGCGGATGGCGCGTGGGGTCATATTTTTTCCTCTTTCTGCAAATGAAAATGGCTCGCGGAACAGGGTTGGAGCCTGTTGCGAGCCTGCTGGAGGGTAGCATCCGGGGATAGGGGAATTGCAGGGGCGCGCGGCGATTTTGCCGGTAAGGCTTTTAGATTGAGTTGGGAAATTTACTTTGAGATTGGTGATCGGCGCAAATGACCGGAGCGGTCAGCGCCTCCGGGGAGAGACCACTGCTCCCTGCTAGATCGAATTCGTGAGATCTCAAATCGGAATTTCGCTAAAGAATGCATGAATGGAAGCCCACGCTTCTAGTCCAGATGCCGCGGCGTTCTGCAGCATTTCCCGGACGAATGCGTTCGCGGTACCGGCAACATCCGATGGCAGTTCAACTCTCGGCATCGTGAGATCGACGTCCACCGTAGAACGGGCTGCTTGGAGGCGAAGTTCCAAAGCATGGCCGCCTTTCAACACCCAGGGCGGCTGAGCTGGTTGAAACAGTCTTGCCAGGAGGCGATCAAATGCCACTTGGCGGCGCAGGCGATTGATGTCGATTTGTTCTGCCAAAGCAGTTTGTTTCAGGCGTTCTTCGAGGGCTTTTCTGAAGCTCCAGCAGTCGAGTAGGTCTTTGGCAGTTTTGTCATCGCGCAACTTCACGCAGAACTTCGTCAACCAACTTTTGCATTGGCCGCGAAGGCTTGATCTGTCGAAGTTGTTGCCGAATGACTAAACCCTTTTGAAGAGCTTGGCGGATCGCTTGACGAATAAAGCCATGTTCGACCTCATCAGCTTCCATGACATCGATAATGGTCCTGAGAGGCCGCGTAAATTTGAATCCCGGACCAGCCTGCACATCATTGTGTGTGAGATCTGCATAGTGCAGAACGAGAACACCTGGAATTTCACTGTTTCGGCGGAACTTGCGCGGTGCGGTCATGTGTAGCTTGGCAGGGTTGATATCGGATAGTTCATGAAGGCTGAGGGCGGTCTGATGACTAAACACCCCCTGGATTTCTTCATGGCGGTTCTTCGACCATAGACTCCAAAGAGCCAGATCGGGATGTTCCGTGACCGGAAACATTGCAAGCCTGTAGATGCCTCTGTGTTCCCGAATCCAATTGCCCATCTGAACGTGATAAGGATGCGTATTCTCGGCATAACCAGTCGCTTTGGCCTGTTTAGCCGTGAAGTAGCCTTGTTGCTCTTCGGCGATTTCTAAAAGACGGCGGGCGGCTTCCGAGCGAGGCTGCGTCATAACACAATACTACAAATTATTTGTGGTATTGTGCAGATAATCTGACAAGGGGCAGAATGCCATCCGGAACAACTGGGTATTCTTGGGCAGCGATCGTGGCGGAAGGACTATGGCGGTGTTGCGCAGTTTAGTCAAAATTGATCCGTTCGCCTGGTTCCAGGATGTGCTTTCAAGAATCGGAACCCACAGAGGTCATTTTCATCCAGTACCAGCCCACGCTTGTGACGAGCTAGCTTGATGACGGTGTAGAAATCACCCGCTTGTTCCGGGATGGCTTCGCACTGGATGGCGTCCAGAAATTGGTGGCCCATCTGCTGCAACTCCGTCCGCCGCTTGCCTTCTGGAAGCCGGGAAATCCCAAAGAGGATTTCGCCTCGCACAATCGTGCAGGTGACAATGCGATCCCCCTGGTTCAAGCCGGCCATCCATTTTTCCACTCTTGGATCCGACCTCATCAGCTCGCTGATGGCATTCGTGTCGAGCAGGTAGGTCACTCCGTTGTTCACCGGTCGAATACGCCACGGCTGGGCACAGGCAGCCGCGCGGCGGCAATGGTGGCATCGAGATCATCGACTGCGACGGGACTCGGGTGAGGTAGGGCTTGAAGGGTGCGAAGCACGGATTGCGGCGATGTCGGGCGGTGGAGGAGAGACCGCAAGCGCTCGACGGTCTTGTGCTGGGCGGCAGCAAGCCCCTCCAGACCACGTGCCAGATCATCCGGAATTTGGATCATCATGGTTGTTATTGTCTCAATGTGAGGCTGTGGGCGCACGGGGTCAATGTAAAGAGTGGGATTGCGTGGCTAATTTGGCACGGAGATGTGCAGTATTTTTGGCAGGAGTTTCGGGCCGTTGAAAAGGAACTGCTCACCGCTCGTTTAGATAGCAGCGCAAAGGCGATATATCGGTCCCGCATGAAGCGGGTTTTCGATCTGCCCTACTGCTGGCGACTAGGAAAAACTCTTTGCCATTCACACCATAAACAGCAGGCGTGGCGTTGCCCGCAGTGGGCAGGGCGGTTGAGAGATGAGCAAAGGAAATCTGTAGTTTGGCTAAAATACGGACGTATGTCGCTTACCCTACTGGAGAGCCTATCGCCGCTCTGGCTCGCGCTTCTCGGTTGGTTCCTAGGCTTGCTAACGCCAGGAATTGCGACCTATATACGGGACCGCCATAGGTCGAAACAATTGATCAGTGCACTAATTCAAGAATTTGTAACCTTTCGGTACCAAATGACTACCGTTTCCTTCCGGCTGCATTCGCACTTGGGATTTCTGTCTGATGAATACCTTGATCGCATAATCCTACTGGTTGAAGGCTACAGGGGCGCGGATCGCAGCGAGAAAATTCGTTTTGCGCTCAAAACACTTCGAGATTCTCCTTTGGACGCGCGAACCCAAGCGGCAGTCAAAGAGTCGGAAGGCTTGTCCATCCCTGAATATTCCTTGCCTCTCTTTATCTCGCATGCCTCCGAACTTGCAATTTGCCCCTTGAAGTTCCAATGGATGACTCTGCGTGTTCGGCGTCACGTTGACCTGTTCAATCAATCCGTCCCAGTGTCTCGGTATTGGCTCAACAAGACCTTCGACAAACTCTCCGAGCCGGACCGCCAGGCGGTTAATACAAATCTTCGTGGCGCCTACGATAACTTACGATTGCAATCAGAGCAGATTATCCGAGCAATTGGAGAACTGAATGCTGCCTACCCGCTCAACCACAAGCAAGTTCCCGACAAGCTCTAGAACATCGATAACAAAGGTATCGACTAGCGAAGGAAGAGTACCTGAATGACATACGGAGCCTAGCAAGCCTTAGGAGCGATTCGTGTCAACGCCATTCCACCACGACAGGCGACGCCTGAAAAAGCATCGCGAGGCTGGCGAATGAGCGGTGATAGCAAGCTAGGTTCCACTGCTGCCGGGGGTCTTACATTTCAAATCGGATCGAATATCTCGATGTCGAGGCCTGTCGCGCTCGAAATCGAGATTGAGACCCCGTAGTGGCGCAAACAGCTCAACCATGTCCTTTGCCAGTGCTGGGCCCGTTTGTGCCGTTGCTGTGTTCGGGGGCAAGGATTGAAGCGCCTGAAACACGACATCCTCGGCGTCCTTGAATCCGCCGGTCTGCAGGCGCTGATTGATTAGGGCCTCGACTTCTGGTCTTGTGATCTGGATTGTCATGGGAGTGCGCCTCCTTCCTCAGTATGATTCACCAAGCGCGGGTATTTTCTCACTTAGACGGCAGCGCGAACGCGATGTAGCTCCCGCCGGAAGGGGCTTTCGATTTGCCTCCACCGCTGGCAACTACCAGGAACTGTTTGCCATTCACTTCGTACACAGCGGGTGTGGCATTGCCTGCCGCGGGCAGTGTTGTTTCCCAAAGTAGTTTGCCCGTCGCTTTGTCGAAGGCGTGCAGCTTCTTGTCGTAACTCGTCGCCGCAATGAAAAATAGTCCGCCCGCTGTCACCACGCCTCCGCCATAATTCTCGCTGCCGGTGTTGCGGATTCCTTTTTCCACCAGTTCCGGATATTCGCCGAAGGGGATCTTCCAGGCGTATTTGCCGGTGTTGAGGTCGATGGCGTTCAATGTCCCCCAGGGCGGCTGAATGGCGGGGTAGCCTTCGTTGTCTAGAAATCTGTTGTAGCCGTCGGTGCGGAATTTCAGGTCGATTTTTGCGGTGGCTAGCGCTTCGGGTGATCCGCTTGCCGGTCCTTGCACCGCTACGTCCTGCCCATACGCCACGTAGCGGACAAGCGCTTGCTCTTCATCATGGCTCAGCCGCGCGAAGGAGGGCATGCGGGCGCCGCCCTGGCGAATCACTTTTCCTACTTCCCCCTCGTCGAGCCTGTCGGTGATGTGCTGCAGGGAAGGGAACTCAGGGGGCGCGCCCGCTAGATCCTGGCCGTGGCAGGTGGCGCACTCGTTCAAGTAAATGGCCTTGCCGCTTTTTGCCTGGCTGGCCGGACCTTTAGGAATCAACCGCAAGACCCAGGCCATCTCGTTTGCATTTACATAGAGCAAGCCGGTCTCCGGATCGAAGGCCGGGCCGCCCCATTCTCCTCCGCCATCGAAGCCCGGGAAAATGATGGTTCCCTCCTGGCTCGGTGGAATGAATTGCCCGGCGCTGCGCAGAGATTGGAAACGTTTCAGAGCGCCCTCGTGCGCCTCGGGAGTCCGGTTGGTCAGCATGGCGGCGGTCAACTGCTGGCGCGCGAAGGGCAGCGGCAAGGTGGGCAGGGGTTGCGAAGCGGCCGTCTTTTCTCCGTCGGCGTCGCTGACCGGATAGTTGCGTGTCTCTATGGGAAACAGCGGCTTGCCGGTTTCGCGGTCGAACAAATACACAAAGCCGGACTTGGTGATTTGCGCGGCGGCGTCCACTTTACGTCCGTTGCGCTTTACTGTAACCAGCGCGGGCGGGGTGGGGAGATCGCGGTCCCACAAGTCATGACGCACGGTTTGGTAATGCCAGATGCGCTTGCCGGTTTCGGCATTCAGGGCCACGAGTGAGTTGGCAAACAGGTTGTCGCCCGGGCGGTTCGCTCCGTAAAAATCGAAAGACGCGGAGCCAAGCGGCACGAACACAATGCCGCGCGCGGTGTCGAGGGTCATGCCGGACCAGTTGTTCACGCCGCCGATGTATTGCCAGGCATCGGAGGGCCAAGTCTCATAACCGAACTCACCGGGATGCGGGATGGTGTGAAACGACCAGCGCAGCTTACCCGTACGCACATCGTAGGCGCGGATGTCGCCGGGCGCGGCGGGAAGCGTTTCGGGGACGATGGTGCCGACAATCAGCAGATCCTTGTATACGACGGGCGGGCTGGTTTCGGAAACAGACAACTGCGCCGGATCGCGGCCTAGATCGCGCCGCAGATCGATTTTCCCTTCGTCGCCGAAGCCGGGGATCAGCTGGCCGGTCGTGGCGTCCAGCGCAAACAGATACTGGCGCAGGGCGAAAAAAATGCGTTTGGATTTGCCGGTGCCGCCGTCCCAATAGGTCATGCCGCGGTTTCTCATTTTAGAGATCGCTTTGCGCCCCTGGCTGGGATCGAAGCTCCACTTTTCGGTCCCGGTCGCCGCATCGAGGGCCACGACTCGCAGCTTGGGGGTGCTCGCATAGAGGATGCCATCCACTACGATCGGATTGCACTCTATCTCGGAGCCTTGAAAGGCATCGTGGGAGTCGTAAGTCCAGGCTACCTGCAGCTGCGCGACGTTTTTGCGGTTGATCTGCTTCAGCGAGGAGTAGTGGATACCGCTGGGGCCGCCGCCGTAGGTGGACCAAGTGCTGTATTCGGCCTGCTTGCCGGCAGGCTGCTGAGCGGCGCATACTGAAGCGAGGAAGAAGAACGCGGAGAGGAAAACGAGTGGGCGCATGCTGGAAAGGCGATGCTATCAAACTTCAAAAAAGTCCTGAACAGAACTGTAAGAGAGACCTGATACGTTTTGTGGTAGCTTCAAGTCCAGTTAGTGGAAGGAGCTTCATGCAGGGCAGAATCAGAATCGCTCTTATTGCGGCATGTAGTGGGATGGTACTCGCGGGCGCGACGGCAGCCTGGCAAAAGGACTTTGGATCGTGGACCGAGAAGGATGCCCAGGCGTTAGTCAATCATTCGCCGTGGGCAAAGCAGACGGTGATGCCTATCTCCGGACGCCCTGACATGACAGTTCTGGAATCACAGGAAGGCAGTGGGGGAGCAACGTCCTCAGCTTCGTTGGGCAATCCGGCAAACACCACATCGCCTAGCAATCCCGGCACCGCCGAGAGCCGCAATGAGACGAGCGGAACGCGCACCAGCAATGCGAAAACGCCGTCGGGCGTGAATCCGTCACCGGGCGCTCCTGAAATGCAGCCGGTTGTCACTATTCTTTGGGCCAGCGCCGCGCCTGTGCGGTTGGCCTTACTGAAGCTGCACGGGGGCGGTACTCCTCCGACCAGTGAACAGATTTCTAATGCGTTAAAACCGCGCTCCACTTACGTGATAGCGGTTTCCGGATTTGCCGCGCCCGAAAACGGATCCGATCCGAAATCCCTGGCGAGCGGCGCGTTCCTCACTGTCCACGGAAAAGCGGCAGTGGTTTCCACGGATTCGGATTACCGCAAGATCGGCAACTCCGATGTATACTTCTTCCGCTTTCCGCGCGCGGGCCTGGATATTTCCCCGGACGACCAGCAAGTCGAGTTCAGGCTGAAGATGGGGAAGATCGATATCAAGAAAAAATTCGAGCTCGGCAGCATGATGTATCAGGGACAGCTGGCACTGTAGCCGATCCCGGTCAAACGCGGCGTCGGATAATAGGGAGCATGGAAGATGTTTTGACCATTGCCGGACGCATATTCACCTCGCGGCTGTTCGTGGGCACTGGAAAGTATAGGAGCAAGCAGCTCATGGCCCGCTGCCATGCGATCTCGGCCACGGAGATGGTGACGCTGGCCGTCCGGCGGGTCAATTTGACCGACAAGACGAAGGAATCGGAGCTCGATTTTATCGATCGCTCCAAGATTCACATCCTGCCCAATACGGCCGCCTGCTACACCGCGGATGAAGCGATTCGCACGGCTCGCCTGGCGCGGGAGGCCGGGTTGTCCAACTGGATCAAGCTGGAAGTGATTGGGGACCAGAAGACGCTGTTCCCGGATAACGAAGGCCTTTTGGAAGCGACCCGGACGCTGGTGAAGGAGGGGTTTGTCGTGCTGCCCTACACGACGGACGACCTTGTGAATGCACGCAAGCTGGTGGATGCGGGAGCCGCGGCGGTCATGCCGCTGGCAGCGCCGATTGGCTCGGGATTGGGCATTCAAAACGCCGTGAATTTGAGAATCCTGCGGGAGGCCATCACGGAGGTGCCGCTGATTGTGGACGCAGGCGTAGGCACTGCTTCAGACGCGGCTCTAGCGATGGAAATGGGCTATGACGGGTTGCTGTTGAACACCGCCATCTCCGACGCGGAGGATTCCGAACGAATGGCGCTGGCCATGAAACTGGCGGTGGAGGCGGGACGCGCCGCATTCCTCGCGGGCCGCATGCCGAAGCGCGAATATGCGGTGGCGAGCAGCCCGTTCGCGGGTAAAATTGGGAGCGCCCAATAGGGGTTCTCCGCGCACAGGGATCTTACTTCGAATCGATGTAATCGATTATCGTGTTGATCTCTTTTTCGTTCAGTTTTTTGCCGAAGGCAGGCATCACCGGGCCTCCGAACTTGATGCGAACCGCGACATACGGCCGATTGGGCTTTGCACGGCTCAAGGGAAGTTTTTCGTTCTTGAAGAGGTGATTCAGGCTTGGTCCGAGTTTGCGCGAATGGGCCTTATCTTTGTCGATGTCATGGCACACGGCGCAGTTCTCGCGATAAAGATCGCGGCCAATCAGCAGGTGCGATTTGTTCCACGCGGCGGTGTTGTTGTCGGCCGCGGTCAAGCTCGCCGCAACTGCGAACATCGCAATCGATTTCCAAGTCATGCGCTCTCCGCGAGCCTTTCCACTTTGAGCGCTCCGGCACGGGTCAGAGACTGGCCGGCATTCTCGAGCTGTTCCTGGCGGCAGTGTACCCGTAGACAAATCGTCCCGGGAGCAACGGCGGGAACCGGAATCCGGCGGTTGCGGCGCAGTAATCCGCTCTCCCAGAGGAAGCGTGAAAAGGTTGTCAAGACAGCACCGAGCATCGTGATTTCATAAAACACGACGCCGGTAGACCAGAACGAGAAGATTGGCATGCCGCCGGTTATCAGCGGGTAGTCGTGCTGCGTATAGTAAACGAAGCCCACAATCAAGCAGGAGAAGGTCATCGCCCCCAAAACCACGAAGAGTGACATGTGGCTTGGCCGGTCCAGCACGCCGGGAGGAAACTCCACCGGCCTGTCGGAAAACACGTCCAGGTCGTTCGTGTTAAAACCGCTGGCCTTGAGCTCGCGGATCGCCGCCATCGCCGCTTCTTTCGTTTGGAGATCAGCTTTCAGGTAGAAGGCCGCCTCTTTCCCGCCGTTCATTCCTCCTCCACGTGATGCGTCTCAAACTCCCATACCGACACAATCGGAAACAGCTTGGCAAAGATGAGGTACAGTGCGGCCATGGTTGCGAAGGTTGCCACGGTGATGGAAATTTCCACCCAGCTTGGCGAATACTTGCCCCAAGCCGCGCCTAACCGGGGCATGCTCAGCGTCGGAATAATAATGAGAAAGCGCTCCAGCCACATACCGATCAGCACGCCGACGGACGCAATGGTCGCTGTTGTAATGGAGCGCAATCGCCTGATTCCCAGGAGCACGAACGGGACGACGAAATTGACGAATATCATCACCCAGAATTCCGGCGCAAAGCGGCCCCGCACGCGCGCGTTGAAGACGTTCATCTCCTTGGGCTCGTTGCCGTACCAGGTCGTCAGGTGTTCCGCAAAAGTAAAGTAGAGCCACAGCAGGCTCATCAACAGCAGTAACTTGCTGAGGTTCCGGAAATGAAGCGGCGTTAGATAGCGCTCCAGGTGCATGGTCTTGCGGATAATTGTCATGGCCAGAATCAGCCCAGCGAGCCCGCTGAATATGGCGCCGACCACGAAATATGGCGCGAAGATCGTGCTATGCCACATGGGCGCCACGGCCATTGCGAAGTCCCAGGCCACCACGCTGTGAACCGAAACCGCGACTGCCAGAATGGTTCCGGCCATGAGCTTCATCGCTCGTTCCAGCGCGTGCCACTCACGGTCGCTGCCAGTCCAGCCAAGCGACAGCAACCGGTATAGCCGCCGCCAGCCGGTGGCACGTTGCCCTAGCTGCGCTATGTCGGGGATCAGCGGCAGATATAAAAAGATGACGCTTCCGGTGAGATAGGTGGAGATGGCCATTACATCCCACATCAGCGGCGAACGGAAATTCGGCCAGAGCAGCCTCGAATTCGGATATGGAAACAGCCAATAGAACAACCAGACCCTACCGAGATGGATCAGGGGGAAGAGGCCGCCGATCATTAGCGCGAAGACTGTGATCGCTTCTGCCGCACGGGTCACGGGTTTGCGCCAGTTTGCGTCTGTCAGCCGCAAGATTGCCGAAATCAAAGTTCCGGCGTGCGAGATCCCGATCCAGAAAACAAAGTTAACAAGGTAGAAGCCCCAAAAAACCGGCCGCCGTATGCCCGCTACGCCGATACCTTTTTGAATCTGGTAGCCCCATGCAAAGAGGCCCCACAGCACTACCGCGCACAACACCGCCAACACGATCACATATTTCTTGCTGACCCCGGATAAGGGACGCCACAGATCGGAGCGCACCTGGTCGTCAGCATTGATGGCGGGAGCGGTAGCCAACTACTTTGCCCTCTGCAAATAAAATACCTTGGGTTTGGTGCCGAGGTCCTCCAGCAAGCGTGTTGCCCGTCCGCTGTGCGCCATTTGGGAAACCTTGCTCTCTTTGTCGTTGAGGTCGCCGAACACCATCGCTTCCGCCGGGCACGACTGCACGCACGCGGTTTGCAGGTCGCCGTCTTTCAGCGGCCGGCCTTCCTCGCGCGCATCGCCTTTCGCGCGGTTGATCCGCTGAATGCAGAACGTGCATTTTTCCATCACGCCGCCCTCGCGAATCGAAACGTCCGGGTTGTGCTGCAGCTGCAGAGGCTCAGGCCATGCCGGGTCGAACCAATTGAAAAAACGCACGGAGTATGGGCAATTGTTGCCGCAGTAACGGGTCCCGACGCAGCGATTGTAGACCTGCACGTTCAGACCTTCCGGATTTTGATACGTGGCATACACCGGGCATACCGGCTCGCACGGCGCTTCATCGCACTGCTGGCAAAGCACCGGCATGTGTTTCACGCGAACATCCGGAAACTCTCCTTCGTAGTAGCGGTCCACGCGAATCCAATGTACGGTGCGCCCTTTTGCCGCCGATTCCGGATCGGAGACAGGCAAGTTGTTTTCAGCATGGCACGCCGCCACGCATGCCTGGCAACCCGTGCAGCGGTCCAG
>DATHIZ010000557.1:0-3784 GCA_035316385.1 Bryobacteraceae bacterium
CATCCGCCGCAAACGCGAGCGACCCACTTGAAACGGCTCTATCGAAACTGCCCACCAGAGATGCCCTGGCTAGCCGTTTTTGGCTCGGGGCAGTCCCGATAGAGTCCTAACGTTTTTTTGGCAATGTCCCTGTCACGAGGCTACGGGCCGCTCTAACCCTTGTTTCTCAAGGTCTATCCTAGCGATCAATCTCAATGGGTGTGCCATCGGGGACCAAACGCCAAATTTCCTCAATCTCGTCGTCGGTAACGGCAATACAGCCCTTCGTCCAATCGACCCGCCGCTGAAGTGAACCGAGCCAACCCAATCCGTTTCGTATCCCGTGGATCATGATGTCGCCGCCCGGATCAACACCGCGAACTTGCGCTTGGCGAATTTGCTCGGGAGTCGGATACCCCACTCTCAAGGCGCGGTGAAAGGCGCTGTGAGAATTTCGCCCTGCAATTCGGTAGATTCCCTCCGGTACCCTGTTGTCCCCCGCTTGGAGCTTTGGACCTGGTCCGCCTCGCCCCAATGCTACTCGGTACGTCTTGAGCACCTTGCCCTGCCGAAATAACGTTAGAGTATGGGCTTCCTTCTCAACGAGAATGCGATCTACCGAACCGGTCACAGTGCCTTGTGAAGTTTGAAGGGATACGAAGGCGAACACGATTGCGACGGCGCAAGCCGTTCCCGCTCCTGTCCAGAGAAATCGCCCTCTGCGTGCGCTGAGTTTCACAGGATCACTTTATCGTTTCGTAGCCCTTCCGCCCCTGCCATTGACACTGAATTCGCTAGTTGCTGAAAAGTCGGCGGTACTAGGGCAGGAGACTTGAAGTTGCTCATAATCCCCGTTTTTCATGCGCTGCGATCTCTGGTTGCTAGACTGCCCGTGTGCCGCGACACGAATTGCACGCTCGGCCTGGAGCGATCAAATGAAGAGCGCATGGATACTTTGCTTGTTCTTGATCAGTGGGTTACAGACGTTTGCTCAAGCATCGAGTGCGTCGCCCTTCGTTATCGACCGATCCAAGCCTTACGTTTATCTCAAGTTCGATCATGTCGGCCCTCGAAAACCGCTTCAGAGCGGCGAGCCAGAGGTGGGTTTATGGCTTAGTGTCGTCAATAACTGCCACCTTCCGGTTGTTTTTAAGAGCTTCAGTATGCCTCCTGGCGTGCCTGGAATGGGACTCATGGACGAGGTGATAGAAGACACGCCGGGCTTGCAGATTTTTCCAACGCCTGAGGAGGGCAAGCAGATCGAGCGACGGGAAAAAGAGCGAAAGGCAAAACATAAGCCAGAGGGCTACTCCTCTGAAGTGTCCGGCATCGCTCGCGTTCAACCTGGCGGCGAGTTACTTTTCAGCGTTCCGATTAATCATGTAGACAGTGATTGGCACATGCAAGTGGAATTCGCGCTCGACCTGGACAATGCATCAATCTCTTCTGGTCCGTTCACGTACCTTCCGTTTTACGTGTGGGACATTCCGAAAGAGGCTCGACCAAAGTAGGCCTAGCCTACGAGTGTTGCACTGTAGGCATTGTTCCCTGGAAGGCGCACCTTCGGTAAGTTCGCCTGGACCGGCCTGTAATGAACGTTCCTGCCGCAATTCCGTTTTACCGGCACATCGCCGTACAGGACAAAGTCGAGGTCGGAGGATTTGGACCGTGGTCCGTGAAGTCGGATGTTCTCCATGTTCAACCTCCGGCCTATGTGCTTGAACGAATTCTCTCGGTGCGCTTGCACCTCGATACTTGTGGCGAGGCTAATTCACGGTCAATGTCAAAACCGTCGTCGAGGAACTTGATCCAGAAATAGCTTTCACACTAACCATCGATATAGTTGGGTTTGGGGTTGGGGTTGGGGCTGGAGAAAAATTATGCCCGCCGGTAGCGCACCCGCTCAACCCACAAAGGCCGATGGTTCCCAGTACAAGAAACAGCGACAACCAGGGCTGGCGGCGTCTTCTGAATCCGATACAGCCGAGAGTCAATGCCAGCGTCGTTATCGGCACGAACGGGATCTGTGCCGGAGCCCTCCCACTTGCGCTCGGACTAACGGCGACACTCAGTGTCGTCGTCCCTGTGCCCCCGGCAGGGTTTAGCGTGGAAGGGGAAAAGCCGCACGATGCGCCAACGGGAAGTCCTGTGCATGCAAACGATATGGCCTGGCCGAAACCACCAGACGGAATGACAGTGACTGCAGTGGTTGCAGAATGCCCACTGGCCACGGTCAAGGAAGCAGGTGAGAGCGAGATCGTAAATCCCGGTGTCGGCAAGTTGATTGCATATGCAGCTGAAATAACCCGGCTGGCCTCGTGACCTGGCGCCAAAGCAATCGCTTGTATAGTCTCACTGGTATTCACATCAATGGGGCCTGCATACAAATCCAGACTCAGTGGTGAAGGTGTCCGGCCATCGGTTGTGTAATAGATATTGGCTGCCGGATTGGGGCTGCTCAAAGCCACTTTTTGATTCGAGGTAAAGGTGCCGGCAGGCGGCGTGAAGACGGGCAATGGAGTTATGCCAGAGGGCGCCGTCACCGTCTCCGTAAGCGATGTTTCATTACTTTGAACCTCCGGTTCTTCCGCAAGAAATTGAGCCGCGATTCGAGTGTTGCCCACAGGCACACCGTAAGATAGACCCACCGTGGTCAGCCATGTCGCCCGCCCCGAACTGTCGAGCTGCACCTGTGCATACGGATAAGTTCCTATGAAAACTACATCTCCAGCGACCGGCTTTCCCGAAATATCGAGCACGCTTGCAGTGAAGGTTACGGGTGTTCCGTAGGCCGCCGGATTTGCACTGGAAGTCACCGTAACCGCGGTAAAGGTTTTGGCGATTACCTCGACCATGGCGCCACGGCTGGGCGCGTTGTTCATATCTCCAAGATAGTATGCGTAGATCGGATCGTGACCGTTCTCGAGCGTGCTTGTAGTGTAGGTCGCTTGGCCTGACGCATCAAGGTCAATGGTCGTCCATGGATCCACTGTGACAGATAAGGCTGACGGGTCAGTCGAGGCACTAATGGCGATTGTTCCTGTGGGCGTGCTGCCTCCGCGAGTCCCCTGTACCGTGGCAGTTATAGTGACAGGGGCTCCCGGATGCTGGGGATTCGCGTTGGAGGTTAAATCTGTAGTAGTCCCCGGAAGCGTTTTCATTTCGTTGG
Source organism: Bryobacteraceae bacterium (assembly GCA_035316385.1). Taxonomy (GTDB): domain Bacteria; phylum Acidobacteriota; class Terriglobia; order Bryobacterales; family Bryobacteraceae; genus Bog-105. Next base: position 3,149 of record DATHIZ010000557.1, read on the forward strand.
CACTGAACTCGGTCAGGAACGCTTTGAACGTCGTGCCTGCGCCCGGATCGGAAATCTGGAATGCGCCCTGAGTTGTTGGAAAGTCTGTCGAGCTGCTATTGCCTGCCAGATATACGTTGTACGAACTATCCAGGGCAATTCCCCTGGTGCAGTCGCATGTTTGGCCACTTCCATCACCGCTGCCACTCAGGTAGGTCGAGTAAAGCAGTTCGGACGCTGTGGGGTTAATCTTCGCGAGAAAGGAGCCGTAGTCGGCAGAGGCTAGAGTGGACAGGTTATCCAGCTCAAACGCTCCCGGAGTAGTGGGAAAATCCACAAAATCGGTATTCCCGCTTACCAACGCATTCCCGTCAACGTCGACCGCTATTGCCGTACCAGTCGCCTGCGGAAACTTGTAGGGTACAGTGTAGGTCCCACCCAGGAAAGTGGAATATACCAATCCCGTGCCGGAAGCATTGAATTTTGTAATAAAGGCATTCTCATTTGAGAAGCCGTCGAAGCTGGTGAGTTTCGGTTGGAAGACCCCTGTCGTCGCTGGAAAGTCTGGGGATGCGGTAGAACCCGTCAGATACGCATCCCCGGAGGAATCCACGCTCATCGCGTAGGAGCCCTCCGCCACGCTGCCGCCAAAGTAGG
>DATHIZ010000558.1:0-2039 GCA_035316385.1 Bryobacteraceae bacterium
GACGGTCATTAGCTTGGTTATGGGACCCTGGCAGCACGGCGGCTGGAATCGGGGAGATGGCGAGAAGCTGGGAGATATTCCGTTCGGGTCGAAGACTGCCGAATTCTTCCGCGACGAGGTGGAGCTACAGTTCTTTGAACATTATCTAAAGGACGCGGCGGTTGCGCCGCTGCCCAAAGCCATTGTCTTCGAGACAGGCAAGAACGAGTGGAAAAGGCTGCCGCAATGGCCGCCTGCGGGTACGGCGCAGCGGCTCTATTTGCAGGCACGCGGGTCGCTCAAGTTTGGCGCACCACTGGACTTGGAGGGGGTGGATGAATATGTCAGCGATCCGAATGACCCGGCTCCATTCTCCAGCAAACCGACGCTGGACATGCGCGGGGACTACATGCTGGCGGACCAGCGCTTCGTTCAGTCGCGCAAGGACGTTTTGACTTATATGACCGACGCTTTGAGCGAAGATCTGACGATTGCCGGCCCGATCTCGCCAACGCTCTTCGTTTCCACTACGGGAACGGATTCGGATTTCGACGTGAAGGTGGTTGACGTGTACCCGCATGACGGAGTTGGAGACCTGGCGAATTATCAGCAGTTAGTACGAGGCGAGCCGTTTCGCGGCAAGTTTCGCAATAGCTTCGAGCATCCCGAGCCGTTCCAGCCCGGCGTCATGCAGCAGATTCATTTCAGCATGCCGGATGTGTACCACTGCTTCAAGAAGGGCCACCGCATCATGGTGCAGATACAGAGTTCGTGGTTTCCGTTGACTGATAGAAATCCGCAAACGTTTACGCATATTCCCGAAGCGCCGCCGGAAGCATTCGTGAAGGCGACCGAACGCATATACCGGTCGCAACAGGCCGCTTCGTTTATCGAGATCAATGTGGAGCGCTAACCCGGCGGCCAGCGCGGAGAGCTGCAACTTCGGCGGGCGTGAGGTCGCGCCATGCGCCGACCGGTAAGCCGGCGAACGTGAGTGGGCCTATCGCCGAACGAATCAGGCGCAACGTGGGAAAACCGACGGCGGCCGTCATGCGGCGGACTTGGCGATTACGGCCCTCCTTAAGTTCCAGCTCCAGCCAGGCAGTGGGAATTTGCCGACGGTACCGGATAGGTGGTTCCCGGACAGGAACGTCAGGCGGATCTATGAGCCGCGCTTTGGCGGGATGAGTGCGGTAGTCCTGGATCACGATTCCCCGCCCCAGCGAACGTATAGCTTCTTCCGTCGGCGATCCCTCTACCTGGACCCAATAGGTGCGCGGGTGGCCGAATTTCGGATCGGTGAGCCGGTGCTGCAGCGCGCCATCGCTGGTGAGCAAGACCAAGCCTTCGCTGTCGAAATCGAGACGCCCGGCTGGATAAACGTCCGGAATGGCAACGAGGTCGGCTAGAGTGCGGCGGTCGACACTGGCGCCAGCGCCGGGCGTGAACTGACAGAGGACATTGAACGGCTTATTCAGAAGTAGATAACGGTACGGCAAGGGGGTGCTTCCCCAACTTAACTTACAGATGTACCGGTATGGGAGCGCGCAAGGAGCCGATGCGGAGTTTGTGATGCGCGGCGAGCGCGGCGAGATCACTCCGGTCCAGCATTTCCGAGCTTTGCAGGTCGAGGTAGTACATGATCGATTTGACGTTTGGATTGTGTTTTAACCCGAACATGTGGCCGATTTCATGCACGGCCGTGAGGTACATTTCCGCATTGCTAAGGGCTGTCCTGGGGTTGAACGCGATCCATCCTGGAAGTTGTCCCATTCGATAAATTGTGCGCGCGCCACGATGCTGGTTTTGAGAATTTCCGGCGAGCCATCGACCAGTTGCAGGGCGCAGGAAGAACTCGGATCTTCGTGCCAGTCCATATCGAGGACCCGCGCCCAAAAGTTCATGGCCGAGCGAAACTCGCGCGCCAGTTCCGGATTGGAAGTCGAGATTTTGACTCCGAGCCTCATGCTTTGGCGTTTCAGCAGCTCGAATCGCCGGCCACATGGGGAAAAGTCGCCATACCAGTTTGCCGCCCGCTGACCGGCGGAAGATACCGGAAG
>DATHIZ010000559.1:0-6370 GCA_035316385.1 Bryobacteraceae bacterium
ACTCGCTGGTCCGCTGCGCTTCGTTCCAACGCACCTCGCGGTCCTGCTCGGCGAATTCCTTGGTGAGCGTGTTGCAGAAATCAGCTGAGAATTTCGCATTCCAGGAATCGCACGTGACTTCCACCAGACGCGTCATCCCTAGCGGCTTAACCGTGACGCTTTTGGCCGCGTAAGCGAGCAGCGCCTGTTTGGTCATGGGCTCGTCCCCATGCAATCCGACCGACCGCTTGAGTTGCGACAACATGTCGTCGCGCATCAAGGGCAGAGTATATCCGCTCTTGCGCATCCGGTCTACCGTGCGGGCGCGCAGCGTGTCGCTCTGCAGCAACTTTATCTGCGTTTGCACATAGGCTTCGGTGCTGGTGTTTTCGCCGCCAGCCGTAGCCTTGATGTCGCGCATGTTCATGAAGTCGGCATTAAGATTTTGAATATCCAGCGAAGTGCGCGCACGAAAAACCGGAAGGATACCCATCGTTGCAGCAAAGCCGAGAAACGCGCCGCAAACCGTAAAGAGAGCCAGCATGCCGCGGCGCCGGACGAGCAGATGGTAATACTCCATCAACAAACTAGGCGGAGCGTCCGGCCGCATCTCGGGACCCTTCCCTAAGTGCCTGATTTCAGGCGTATTCCGTGTGTTAAATGGCGGAACGGGGAGGGCCGGATTCTCCCACGAATTAAGTTGTTGCAGATCTCCCATCAAGTTATCCTTCAGCTTTCAAAGTGTCGAGTTAACGGACGACGCCGAAGACGGCAACTCCGGTTGCTATCTGTATGGCGGCCTCGGTAGCGCGCTTTAACGCGGAACCCGAAACATTGTTCGGGATGAAAAGTACGTCGTTCGGGCGCAGCAACACATCCGGGTCTTTGCCCGCCAGAATCAGTTGCAGGTTAATCGGAATTTCCACCGGTTCTTTGGACCCGGCTGCTGCGCGCAGGATTTTTGCTTTCTTAGGAGCGGCTTCCTTGCTCAACCCCTCCGCCATTGAAAGCGCCCGGATGATCGAGATATTGTCGTGCGTGTTTAAGGTGAGGCTTCCCGATTTTTTTACCTCGCCGAGCACATATATGACCTCGCTAGGCACCACGGAAATAACGTCATTCGCGCGGACCTCGATGTTTGACCCGGGATTTTGACCGGATGTCAGGGGGACCAACATCACTTCGGCGGTATTAAATGCTCCCGAAGAATCAACGTGTGCACCCGGCAGGGGCAGCATTCCCCATCTCATCTCACGTGTGATCAAGAGTTTCGTCCCGGCATCCGCCTTTAGGCCGCCGGCTGCTGAAATAACGTCGATCAGGCGCTTTGGCCCTTGCAGTTGGTGTGTTCCTGGATTATTGACCGAACCCAGGATGGATACCGGCTGACTGCGGTATTCAAGAACGTTTATAGTGATTTGTGGCGAATCAATATACTTCACCAGGCTCGTCGCCAGCACTCCTCGCAATTGCTCTACTGTTAATCCGGCCACATGAATTCGTCCGGCCAGCGGCAAATCGATAAAGCCGTTCGGGTCAATGCGGACCGGTTTATCGGAAACGTCGTCCAGATCTACCACATGAATGGTAATTTGATCTTCCGGCCCCAGAACATACGCGGCGGAGTTTACGGTTTGTGCAGCGGGAGGCGCTATCGGCAATGCACCGGTATGCCCAGTAGAATTCACAGGGGGAGGAGAAGGCTGACCGTTTACAACCGGGGAATTTATGAAAAATGGTAGAGATAGGTAGATCAAGGAGCAGATTAACTTCATTGTGTCACTCGCAACTGTTCAATTGTGAATACGGCCGGGCGCATTCAACCGCAATACAGCTTCGAATATCGGAGTAAATGAAGCGCGCTTCCTTCTGTAAAAAAGGTTTTGCAAAAGTGTGCCATAGCAGGGGCCCCTCCGAGAGCCGAGTCATGGTTAGGTCTTTTACCATTTAGCCAGACATTGTAAGATTGTGTCAACGCTTTCAAGTAACTAGGTGCGTATTTATGCGGGGTACGCTTGTACTGTAACCTGACACAGAATCGAACCCTGCATCCATTTTACCGGAGCCGATGTTGACTTTCCCATGCCGTATTCAAGCGCAACTCCCGCCCTGGCTGAATTTCGTTGCAAATTGATTTCATTTCCGTTAATTACATACATTTCGTGAAAAACCATACGCAATCTGTTTCATGAAACGAGGCCGGCAAGTACCAGTACTAAGTCCAAGACACCCTTAGGTTGTTTCTCTTTAATAAACGCTGCAGCGCCGCATTTTTGTTGTCATGGATCAATTTGCTTGCAATTTACTAACCCATCTTTATCCCTAGGAACAGAGGGCAAGCAGAAGCGAGTGACGACCAAGACCGACTAGCGTGAATGGACTATGTGCGAAGGCGTGTTGAGTCGTGAGAACATCAATGTTTCCCGGCTGCTAGTGCACTGTTAGCGATGTCAATGGGTCCCTAACGCAATTGTTTGTGCTGCTAACGCCGCGCGGAAGATTTTGATTAACGGTTCTGGACTCAGGCAAATATACTATGTCGGCGGGAAATCGGCTCTATGATAATCCGAATCTCGCGCAAAGGACCGCCGGGTTAGTATTTTTTCGGGGTATTGGAAAGGCAGCGCCGTAGTAGGAGGACGGGCGGCGAAACGGGCGTAACGGCATGGCGGCGTCTCCTCAATTACTCGTTCGTGCTACAGGGCACTATCTAATTGGGATGGGCCGCCGTCAAGCTAGTGTGAATTTCGACGCGGGCAAAACATATCTCTCGGTGCGATAGCGGAGCTAATTTGATCTGATTACCTGCTACCCATTTCAATTCGTCGGAGACGCACCCAAGCGTTGTGCAAGCGCGGATGTCACAACGTTGAGACAAACTTCACCGTGACAGGAGCCGATAGCAGCACAGAGTTATTGATGTCGTGTGCCCAAAGCTGTAGCGTATGGGCGCCGGGACTGAACAGCTTCGTATTCAGCGAATAGACGTATGGATAAGTGGTCGTATTGGTGGAATGAAGGGGCGTCCCATCCACTATTAGATAAGTTCCCGCCGAGTCGAGCGGAAACGGAATCGAAGAGGCGACTTTAATCGTTCCCGAAATAGATTGACCGCCAACTGGGTAGGTCAACTTGATGGGGTAAGTCGCTGGCGCTGGCGCAGGAGCAGGAGCAGGAGTTACGGGTGCGGGCGCGGGAGCAGGAGTTACCGGGGCGGGCACCGGCTTAGGAGTTGGTGCGGGCGTGGGAGTTGGCGCTGGAGTGGGAGTGGGGGTTGGAGGCGGAGGTGGCGGGGGTGTGGAAGCTGTTACGACGCCGGCATCGCTATATATCTGCACCACGGTCGAATTATTGGCCTCCCAGAAGCCCGCGTGAACCATCAAAATGTCCCCACGCCGCACTGCGTCCGTGAGCTGCGGCCGGTATAAATTAAGCAAACTGGGGTCGGCGTCATTGACTAACACAGCGCTAAAAGCTTTCGGATAGTAGTTGTAGACGTCGGTCGAAGTGCCAAGATCGTTGTGAAATAAAAACGTCTGAAAGGGCGCGGTATAGGCGTAATACTTAGGTGTACTTTGCTCCGGTATGATCAGGGAGTCCGGAAGCGCAGCGGAGAGAGCTTGAAAAATTGCCGGATCGAGGTTTCCTCCATTCACATCCACGGCTGAGTCGACATAAAAGAGGGTTGCGCCCCAGCGGTTGCGCGCATATTGCATCTTGCCGAGCATTTCGGCTTGAACCTGAGAATTGGCAAGAAAGTTCTGAGCCGCGGTTCCATCGGCATTGATCGCAAAGTGCTGGGGACGAATGCACACGCCAACTCGATAGCCCGCATCGCGAATAATCTTGAAGTAGGCATCATCCAGCTTCATCCCGCGGTAAGGCGACGAGGTGTTTGAGATGACGCTCTCCATTTCCGGAGCAACCTTCGCAATCTGATCCGGGGAGCAAACGTAACTTGTGCTTTGTGGATACTGCTCTCCCTCGACGTCCCAGGTGATAATGCCCTGAGCCTTGAGCTGCCCGAGGTTTGCGACATTTTTCTGCGCCTGCGACAACATCATCGTCTGAAACTTGGCCAGGCCGGCAGCCGTGCGGACATCGAAGTCGCTAGCGTTCCCATTGTTGAAATAGCGCCGCGGATTGTTGGGATAACCCGCCGGCTGGTTGATATTGCCCGAGGCTGAGCTGGCCAGGTAAGCTGTGCCGATAATCCGCCGGTCGGTCCAGTTCAGCCGCGGAGGCCAAGTTGCTGCCCAGTTCTGGTAAGCGTCGGCGGCATAAGTGGAGGTTTCCGTGCCCGACGGCGCAAAGCGCAGCGAAACGGTAAAAGAATCAGTCTGTCCCGGTGAGACGGGACGGTCATTCCTCGGAAAAAAGGATGCCATGTTATCGATCGTTGTGCCACTGATGATCGGGTGATAAGTATTTGGTAAACCCGTAGGCAGGTAGCCGGTGTATAGAGGCTTAGCGGCGTTCGCAAAAACTGCTGCAACCTCGCCTTGCCCGAAATCGGCAACCGTTACGCTTGGCCCGGTTGTATTGAAGGCCAGTTGCTGATAGGCGGAATCGACAAAGCCCGCGGGAAGCTTTGGAAAGTGTAACGCCAAAGGATAAATAGTCGCGCCGTTAAAGATAAGTCCGGAGCCGGCCCGGTTAACCGTCGTTACATTCATGTTTAGCGTGTCGCCGGACTGAACGAATTGGACGCTAATCGAACCCCACGAAAACGTATAAGTCCACGTGCGGGTGCCCATATTGTAGGAGCGGCCGTTGTTTGCCTCTCCCCAATTAAAATTAGTCAAGCTCCCGTCAAGATTGGTTATTTTCATATGCCAGATATGAAAAAAGTCGGCAGGATACATGCCTAGATCTTCCAGCACAACGCCGTTGTACAAAAGGCGCTGTACGCCATTACTGCCAAACGTAACTTGGAGCCCTGAGGCAGCTCTTGCATGCGCTGCGCCAAAGAGTAAGAACCCCGAAAACATTACAAGTGCATGACGAAATAAGGGTTTAAAAATCGACATTAGGCTTTATTTTCGAATCCTAAAGTATAAGTCGATTTATTTCGAAATTCATCTAATTCGGATTTTAAGAATAGTCTATAGTCCTAGGTTAGAGGGAGTACTCCACGGATATATGGAATAAGTATTTTCTAGCTTATGCCGCTATTGCATTTTTCGAGCCTACTTCGGAATACGTAAGTTCACTAGTTCCGCGGCCTGCGGTAACATTACGATCGTACTTTTTCAACAGACAGGCGAACGTAGTACTTCGTTGCGGGCCTTGACGCCGAGCACAGCGCGCTCCCGGTCAAGCAGGCTGCGTTTGCGCTCTGTTCCCCACCGGTACCCCGCCAACTCTCCATCACCGCGAATTACTCGATGGCATGGGACCACAAGCGCGACGCGATTGACGGCACAAGCACGCGCGACCGCTCGACTTGCCGACGGCTGCCCAATGCCGGCCGCCACTTCAGAGTAAGTTTGCACGCTGCCGTAAGGAACAGATTGCAAATACTGCCATACCTTCATCTGAAAAGCTGTGGCGCGAAGGTCCAACGGAAGATCGAGACTGGGCTCTTTGCCTTTCAGATGCTCTTGCAAAGCAATCATCCACGATTTGAATTGCTCGGAATACGGCCTGCGCGCCGGATCGATTCTCGCCGCCGGATATTCCGCTCGCAGCATACGCAACAACTCCTCGTCGTCATCCGCGAACTGAACGAAGCAGAGGCCGCGATCGGTAGCGCCAATCATCATGCGGCCCAGTGCCGATTCGACCGTCACGTAAGAAATCGCGATATTTTTCCCGCCCTCGCGATAGGAGGATGGAGTCATGCCTAATCGCGTGTCGACGCGTTCATACACGCGGCTCCCGGAACCGAAACCGGCCTCATAAATGGCCGCTGTAACCGAAGGTTGCGAACGCAGATTGCCTTTGAGCAGTTCCAGGCGGCGTGCTTCCACAAACTGTCTCGGCGTCAGCCCAACCACGGTCTTAAAGCTTCTTTGAAAGTGAAAGGTGCTCAGGCCGGCGCGGCTAGCTAAGCTGTTCAGCGGCAAAGGATCGTTTGCGTGACAGCCGATATAGTCGCAGATCTTGCGAATGCGGTCGGCGTCCGGGCCAACCGTGGCCAGTGGACGGCAGCGCTGGCAAGGCCTGAGCCCAGCCGATTCGGCGTCAGCCGGTGACTGGAAAAACCGCACATTCTTTCGGAGTGGAGCGCGGCAGCGGCAGGATGGGCGGCAATACACGCCAGTCGTCAAAACGCCAAAGAAAAACTTACCGTCCCAGTAACGGTCGCGCCGTAGAACCGCGTCCCAGTACAGCGCTTCCTGCTCCGATCGCGCCCCGGCGCCTGTTTCGATTTCGTTCCGTTGCATGC
>DATHIZ010000560.1:0-2489 GCA_035316385.1 Bryobacteraceae bacterium
TCGGTCAGGTCCGCTTCAAAAAATTCGAAACGGGGGTTCTGCAATGCCTGGGCGATATTGCCGCGCGTGCCCCGTGAAAAATTGTCGACGCCCAGCACCCGGTGACCCATTTCCAGAAAACGGTCGGTCAAATGGCTGCCGATAAAGCCGGCCGCGCCGGTGATTAAGAGGGTTTCGCCAGACGGCGCTTTCTGCGGAGGCATTCTTTATGAAAGAAACACTCCCACGATATCAGGCGATTTACTAACATCAAGAGTGGTGAATAGAAAAAGACGGCGAGGCGCAGCATGAGTGCGGCTCACCCGGCAATGAAACGGACCGAACGAAGCGCCGATCCCGATTGCACGTTGCTGCTCCCGGAGAACGATGCCATCCGTCCTGAATTCTCCATCGTGTTGCCCGCCATGAATGAGCGGCTCACAATTGGCGACACCATCGAATGGTGTAAGGAAGGTTTCCGAACGGCGGGCGTCTCCGGTGAGATTTTGATCGTGGACAGTTCCAGCGACGATACCGCTCAGATCGCGCTCGCGCACGGGGCACGCGTGCTGAAGACTCCCAAGCGGGGCCTGGGCCGCGCTTACATCGACTCCATCCCCTACATTCGCGCGAACAACATCTTGATGGGCGACGCGGATTGCACCTATGATTTCCGCGAGATTAGCCAGTTTGTGCGCGCCTTTGGCAAAGGTTTTGAGTTCATTATGGGGTCGCGCTTCCGCGGCTATATCGAGGAAGGCGCCATGCCCGGCTTGCATCGGCATTTCGGCACTCCGTTGACCACGGCCATTCTCAACTTTCTCTACGCGAGTCATTTCTCCGACATTCATTGCGGCATGCGCGGCATCACGAAACCCGCGCTGCAGCGCATCCAGCTTGAATCGCAATCGTGGGAATATGCCTCCGAGATGGTGCTGAAGTCCGCTTGCATGAGTTTGCGAACCACAGAGGTTCCGGTACGTTTTCTGAAAGATCGCGAAGGCCGTTCGAGTCACATGAAACGTGGCGGCATGCTGGAACCGTGGCGGGCGGGGTGGATCAACCTGCGCGCCATGTTTATCTATCACGCCGACTTTTTCGTCTTGCGTCCCGGTTTGATCGCCCTTGTTCTGGGTTTGCTCTTGTCTCTGCCCCAGACCTTTGGACCCGTCAAGGTTGGTTCGGTAACACTATCGCTGTATTGGATGCTCTTTGGGATGACTCTGGCCGTGACCGGTCTGCAGAGCTTCTACCTGGGCTGTATTGTGCAGGTGATGTACAACTATTCGGATGAAGTAAGGCAACGCTGGCTGAACTTCTTCTCCTACACTCGTGCGCTGGCTGTGAGCGGGCTATTCGCGCTGGTCGGACTATCGCTGGCTCTGCCCCTGGTACAAATCTATGTCCGGAACGGCTTGGCGCTGCCTGACACGATCGGCAAGGCGAATCACGAAGCTGTCATCGGGCTGCTCTTCCTGATTTCGAGCTTCATGACATTCAGTTCGACTTTGGTCTTGCACGCAGCCTCGCTGCGTGGCAGACGTTAGTCCAATGTCGTTTGAGTCCGAGCCGGAAGCCTTAGCGCAATGTCATTTACTTAAGAATGAAACTGATAGTCGGCGTCACTCTTCAAACAGTCCAAACTATTGACTCCGAGCCGGAAGCGTCAGCGACCACGATGCCCGGCCACTCAAAACGGCATTGAGCGTTAGCGCCCACGATGCTCCATCACTCTCAATTGGACGTTAGTCCGCATTTCAACGCAAATGGCCACTCCCGCCCGGCATGGAGCAGGAGTGGCCATTTGTCTGCCTCGATCTAGATTATTCAGGGCAGGGAAGGGAAAGATCCGGAAAACACCGCCTGAACCGCTGGGCGATATAACCCGCAAATTCGCGCGGAGACAGGCTGCGGCCTTCGTCGAAGATTGCCACTGTACATTCCTCGTCCCGCCCGAGTGGTACTTCTAATTCTTCCGGATAGAACCGCAAATCTTCCTGTTGGTGACCTTTAATGGCGCCTGAAATAACGGGTCCCCAACGTTCAAAGGAGAGATTCAGCTTAATCTCGGTCGAAGGTGTCTGCCGGCGGATCATGTCCAGAGGACGGCCGGGAATCCATTCAATCAAGTGTTCGGCCACGAGGCCATGGTCCATCGCCGCGGCATTGATAGCGTTCATCTGCCGTTTACATTCGTTGACAAGCTCTTCCCAGTAGGCCAATCCCTCTTGTAGTAATGGGACAGGCGCTGGAGATGTTGCTGCGCTCATTAGTATTACCTCCAGCTCACGGCGCTTGGACCGCAAGATCGTCGAAAATGTGTCGGATTCTACAACTCGGACGGGGAGATTGGCAATCCAGAAAACCGTATACATCTTCCAATAACGGAAGATGTTTCGTGAACACAGGTTAACGCATTTTGGGACTTGAGGGAAGCCCCCTTCGTAAGTTTTTTTTAATCTAGGCGTTCTAGAATAAATGGCCCATCTTTTCGCGCTTCGTTTTTAGAT
>DATHIZ010000561.1:0-12534 GCA_035316385.1 Bryobacteraceae bacterium
CTGCCTCCATTACGGTGGTCTGCTGCATTTCCGTTTCCGGCTGGTATTCCCTGGTCAAGCTGTGCAGCAGGGCTGCGAAGTCGTCTGGATTTTCGCCTTTCACAATTAGACTTTTCGACGTGCAGTTGTGCTTTGCCGCATTCCGGCTAGCGACACGTTTACCTTGTTCCGTGGTAGGGCCGGTTGTTCCGCGGGGTTTATTCATGCATTCGCTCTGGCGGTTGCATGTTCCCATCCGCGGTATTCGAGGCTGGGGATAAAAGCGGCTATGGAACTGATTCCAAGGGCGAAAGTTTTTTCGGGAATTTTGTTACGGCGTGTCGGCGATGAATTTTGGAGAACGCAGGAGAGATTTTAGAAAAGGCGAAGAGGTGGCGGATTTTGCGAAACGGACAAACTATGTTGCGCAGCTGGGAGCAGACGCCTCACCTTTCTCTCAGATTACTGAATCTGCGAGTATACGTATACGGAAGTACAGTCAAGGGCACAACATGGCAGCTAATACCCTGGAAGCCAAAGCGCATGAGCTGCTCGGCTATCTCGGCCCCAGCCAGCTTGCCGCCGTGGTGCGTCTGCTTGAAGTAATGGTTGACGAAGAAGACGAGGAACTGACCGAAGAAGACCGCCGCGCCATAGCGGCCTCGCGCGAGTATTTCCGCCAAAACCCAGAAGGCGGTCTCACGTTCGAGCAGGTTGCCGCCGAGTGCGGCTTCACGAAGTAATGGTTCCGCACGATGAGGATGGCGATGCGGTCAGTCGTGCCGAGTGCAAAGCCATTGTGGAGGCCGACGAGTGGCTCAAGCACAATCAGCCAATCCCGCACGAGTGAGTGCTCGCCGCGTTCGGGTTGACCATGGACGATTGGGAGAAGATGTCCGACGAGCCGCTGCCCGAAGTAACGCCACGCCGAAATGGCTAGGCGTATCGTGTGGACAGACTAGGCCAAGGCCGATATCCGCAGCGTCCAGCAGCCGGTCGCGTTGCAGATTCTCAGAACCGAGGGGGACCGTCCGAAGCATTGATTCGCGGCGCACCTGACGCGAAAGTGATTTCATCGGGACGCCAGAGAACTGATCAAGTCTACGGTTTGCGCGTTTTACGTCAAGTTGACGTGAACGCAGTTGACATGAAACGCAGACTTCGCGCCGACGAAATGAGGTTAAAATGCAAGATCACATGAGCCTCTGCCCATACATCGCCTTTGAAGGCCCTATCGCAGCGGGCAAGACGACCCTCGCGACTCTCTTGGCTCTGCACATATCGTCCGACTTGGTCCTGGAAGATTTTGAAGGAAACGAATTCTTGGCCGACTTCTACAGCAATCGCGACCGTTGGTCATTACCTATGCAACTCTGGTTCCTATCCGCCAGAATCCCCCCGTTGAAATCGATCCAGCGCACTGGCGAGCGGGCGACCATTGCCGACTACACATCCCGGAAAGATCCGCTCTTTGCACGACTTCTTCTCAAGGATCGCGAACTTCGCCTATTTAACCGTGTCGCTGCGGTAGCCGCTGGCGATGTCAGCCAGCCTGACTTAATTGTATATTTGGATGCAAGAACTGATATCCTGCTTGAGCGAATCCGACAGCGGGGGCGTATTTATGAAGACGCTATTGATGGTGCTTACCTTGATGCGCTAAGGGACGCTTACGACGGGGACCTTATGTCCACCGGCAGGTTAAACGTTTTCCGGTACGACACATCCACGCTAGATCTTAACTCAGAAGCACAAAAACGCAGCCTCTACGAAACCATTATGGCGTCTGTTCCGACTATCGATCAAAACGATGTGGGCCAAAGGAGAGCCACGGTCAGCATCTAGCTCGTTGCGGAGTAAATCGGTTCGGCGGTTAAGAGTAAGCAGGCTATCCATTGCTCCGTAATACTCTAACAGGAGATCATGACGGTACCTCGACTGCGTTTTGTGTCTCGGAATTTGCACAAACTCGCAGAGGCAAAGGCGATTCTCGACCCACTTGGCATCGTTGTGGCGCCTGTCGAAAAAGCGATTGAAGAGCTACAGACTACAGACACTGCGGCGCTGGTTCGGGACAAGGCGCTAAGGGCCTTCGAATATCTTGGTGAACCCCTATTTGTGGAACACACGGGCTTATACCTTGACTACTTGAACGACCTTCCCGGTGGCTTGACTCAGATTTTTTGGGACAGTCTGCAAGCAGATCGCTTCGCCCAACTATTTGGGCATACAGGCAATAGAGTCCTGGCGAAGACCCTTATCGGGTACATCGATGGTAAGAAATTTCATTTGTTCGAGGGGGCGATTGCGGGAACGATATCCCTGGAGCCGCGGGGGCCGCGGGACTTTCAGTGGGACTGCGTTTTCATTCCTGATGGCCTTACGGAAACGTTCGCCGAATTAGGAACGCAAAAGAATGAGATCTCAATGCGAAGGAAAGCCTTGGACAGATTTGCCGCGTTCCTAAAGAAGTGAATAACTTTTATGCTGCCAACGACATTAGTTTCGGCGGTGCGCGAGCGCCGCGCCATTCTGTTTGTCGGAGCCGGCGTGTCCATGAACCTTGGACTGCCCAGCTTTCCACAACTTGTGAGCCACATTGGCGAGGAATCAGGCTTCGATGCCGACATCTTCCACACTTTCGGCGATTATCAGAGCCTCGCGGAATACTACGTCCTGGACAAAAGAATTGGACCGCTCCGTAGCTGGATGGATCGATCATGGCATCCAGCGTCAATCGATATCAAGAATTCGGAGATCCATCGGCTGATAGTGGAGTTGAACTTTCCGATCATTTACACTACCAACTATGATCGTTGGTTAGAACGGGCACACGAGGCGCACGGAAGGACGGTTCATAAGGTCACCAGTGTTGGTGACCTCGTAAAGGCGAAAGCCGGCGCCGCGACCGAGATTATCAAGTTTCATGGCGATTTCGATGACGATACTTCGATTGTCTTAACCGAATCCAGCTATTTTCAGCGAATGAGTTTCGAAACGCCTCTTGATATACGGTTGCGTTCCGACAGTCTGGCTCGCCCCCTCGTCTTCATAGGCTACAGCGTCACTGATCCCAACATCCGGTATTTGTTGTACAAACTGCAGCAACTGTGGTTGCTCTCGCCTTCGCCCGAGGCCAAGCCTAAATCATACGTCCTGATGACGCGGCCGAATCCCGTTCAAGAAGCGGTACTGAGGCTGCGGGGGGTAGAAGCAGTCATATGGACGGATACGGATCCAGGAACAGCTCTGGCGGGATTCTTGCAACAACTCCTGAACGAAGTTGCCGTCGTTTGATTTTGCGCGGCAACGGATCGCAGTTGCGGGTCGCTGCCGTGTTTGCCGGGAAGTGGGCCTCACGTGATTAATCCGGATCGTCACAGGCTGGCTGATGCTCAATGGTGGCCCAGCAGGTCGCTAATGGGACGACTCCGCTTCGGCTCAGGAAAACCCAGATGAGCGTAGAGTCGGCAAACCGTTCCTCGACTTCGTTGTGCAGGGCCTAGATTGTTTAGTGACGAGATGCGCGTTTTACGGCAACTTGAAAATCTGAACGATAGATCTGTCCTTCCCGACTTATCGGGCACGATTCCTTCCAAGACGCGTTACTTGCCGGCTTTTCCGTCGAGCCTGCTGCCTACCTCTCTAGCCCTAGCCGCGACGATCGCCGCTGCCATCGCGACCTTGTGATCCTTGCCCCAGGGCGACCCGATGGACCTCCTCAGTTGGAGGAAGTGGGCATCGAGGTCCTCGATGCGCAGCGCCTCGCTCGCTGCGTCAAACACCTTCTTCGCGTCGTACCAGTGGACGGCCCAACCGCGCGCCTCGGCCGCGGCGGCTAGCGCCTTGCGGTACATCACCCAGTCGGCGACGTTCTGCGCCCGGTAGTCCTTGATCCGCTCGGCAATGGTTGGTGGCAGCCCTGGGCATTGGCGAAGCGCGATGCCGAGGATGCGCCCGGGCAGCGTCATCGCGACGGCGTCCAGGCCGAGCTTCGCGTGCCGTTCCGCCGACACCCGCACGCGCTCCACCAGCGCCACTGCCTCATGGAGCGGAAGCGCCTGCCCTTCGCTGTGGTGCGGAATCTTCGGCAGGTCAGCGTCCACCAGTTCGACGCGGCGACGGTCGAGGAGCGTCCCGTCGCCCGCGACCGTCACCATCACCACCCAACCGCCGTGATCCGATACCCCGATGATCCCGTCGTCCCTCGACATGATGTTTCCTCCTACGCGAGTGCTTTGCGTACCCTTTCAGGCCGACGTTATCAGGGGAGCCCGCCTGACGTAACCGCCTCAGGCTAGGAGCCGGTTGATTGGCGCCTGTACGATAACTCAACAAAGCCGTTCTTGTAAGCGACTACGTTCTTCAGATGCCACTTCTGCTCGGCACCGGAATCTGATCATCCAAGCTGGAATTAAACGAATCTACACTCACGATAATCGTTATTGGAACGATGATCCGTTCGATCCGGAGCATATCCGCAAACCACTTCTGCTCCAGCAGGCTGGTGTCAAGGTCGATGCTCAATATCACCCCGACTTTTCACTGTCTGCGCGTCTCGCTCAAACAGTTGCTCAGGTAGAGTCTGCTCCGAGCAGAAAACCTCCAATGAGGTCAAGCGATACAGTCGGCCGAGGCGACGGCTTACCTGTACAGCAGATGGAAGAACGCACTGGCACTGATCGATGATCGCAAATCGGTCGTCAACAAATGCCTCAGGCGCCACTTGGAATTTGATATCGGATCAAGTCGGATGAATCCGCCCTAATAGCGCCGTATCCGCCGATGCCTATACACATGTCCGTGTAGTCGCCATACCGGACTTGCGCATTTGCGGCCCAAACGGCGTTCTGGAAAGCGTCAATTAGAAATCTTAAGTTAGCGCTTATCGGGCCCGCCCCACTTTACGGTTTCTTCAATCAACTTTGGGAGGGGACGCTAGAGGCGCAGACCACCGGATTTTTCGATTCGGTCGGCTCCTAGGTAGGGGTGAAGGGCTTTAGGGAGGAGAATGCTGCCGTCCGGCTGCTGGAAATTTTCCACTATGGCGACCCAGGTGCGGCCTATGGCCAGGCCGCTGCCGTTGATGGTGTGGACGAAATCGGCTTTGCCTTTGCCGGCCTTTAGGCGGATTTGGGCGCGGCGTGCCTGGAAGGCTTCGTAGTTCGAACAGGAGGAGATTTCTTTGTAGGCGTTCTGGCCGGGCAGCCAGACTTCGATGTCGTAGGTCTTGGCTGAGCCGAAGCCCATGTCTCCGGTGGAAAGAGCCATGGTGCGGTAGGGCAGTTCGAGCCTTTGGAGGATGTCTTCGGCGTCCTGAGTGAGCTGCTCGAGCTGCTGGTAACTCTGCTCGGGCGTAGTGAATTTGACCAGTTCAACCTTTTGAAACTGGTGCTGGCGGATGATGCCGCGTACGTCGCGGCCGTAGGAGCCGGCTTCGCTGCGGAAGCAAGGCGTGTAGGCGCAGAGAGAGAGGGGAAGGGAATCGCCGCTTAGGGTCTCGTCCCGAAAAAGGTTCGTCACGGGAACTTCGGCGGTGGGAGCGAGCCACAGGTCGTGCCCTTCGCAGCGGAAGAGATCTTCGGCGAATTTGGGCAACTGGCCGGTGCCATACAGGCTCGCGGAATTGATCAAGAACGGCGGAAGGACTTCCTGATAGCCGTGCTCTTTCGCATGCACGTCGAGCATGAAGCTCACCAGCGCCCGCTCCAGGCGAGCGCCCAGGCCCCAGTACACGGCAAAGCGCGCGCCGGTCACTTTGGCGGCTCGTTCCAGGTCTAGAATTCCGAGTTCCGGGCCGAGGTCCCAGTGAGGTTTGGGTGGAAAGGCGAACTCGCGGGGCGTTCCCCAGCGGCGGACTTCCACGTTGTCCTGCTCGCTTGTACCCATGGGAACGCTTTCGTGCGGCAGGTTGGGTATGCGCGCCAGAAAATCGCGGAATCCGGCTTCCAATTTGATCACTTCGGCATCCAGCTCAGACATACGCTCGCCCAGGGAGCGCACGGCTGCCTGGCGCTCGGTGGTGTCGGCGCCTTCCTTGCGGAGCTTGCCGATTTCCACGGTGGCCTGATTGCGGGCCGCCTTGAGCTGCTCACTTTCGGTGACGCACTGGCGGCGCTTCTGGTCAAGCTGCTGGAAGGCCTCGACATCCAACGCGAAGCCGCGGGTGCTCAACCGGGTCCGAATTTGTTCAAGGTTATTGCGGAAGTAGTTCAGGTCGTGCATTCGCAATTAGCGCTCGGACATCGGGACCCAGGGTACGCCATCGGCGGGTCCGGTGTATTCGGCGCGCGGGCGAATCAGCCGGTTGTTATGGTACTGCTCCAAGATGTGAGCGGTCCATCCGGACATGCGGCTCACGGCGAAAATAGGCGTAAAGAGATCGATCGGAATTCCCAATGAGTAATACGCGGATGCTGAATAGAAATCCACGTTCGCGTTCAGTTTTTTCAATTCATGGACCGTCTCTTCGACGCGCGCGGACTTCTCAAACAGGTCGGAGTGGCCAGTGCGCTTACCCAGTTCCTCGCTCATTTTCTTCAAATGGATGGCGCGCGGATCGAGCACCTGGTAGACGCGGTGCCCGAAGCCCGAAATCTTCACTTTATTTTGCAGGTCGGTTTTCACCTTGGCTACGGCATCGTCAGGCGATTTCGTCTTGAGCAACATCTGAATCACTGCTTCGTTCGCGCCCCCGTGCAGGGGACCTTTCAGCGCTCCGATGGCGGAGGTGACGGCGGAATAGATGTCGGAGAGAGTGGCGGCAGTGACGCGGCCGGCGAACGTGGAGGCGTTCAATTCGTGGTCGGCATGCAGGGTTAACGCCACATCCAAGACCTTCTCCATGACCTCATCCGGCTTTTTGCCGGTTAGCGTGTACAGGAAATTGGCTGCATAGCCTAGCGAGGGATCGCCTGCAATGACCTGACGGCCGTTGCGAAGCTGCTCAAACGAGGTCACGATCGTGGACACACGGGCCATCAGCTTTATGGCTTTTTGGGTGTTTGCCTCGGGCGAACTGTCGTTAGCTGACGGATCATACAAGGCCAACATGGAAACAGCGGTGCGGAGGACGTCCATGGGTGAACTTCCCTTGGGCACGCCCTTCAGAAAAGCCGTCAATTCCGGGGGCAGCTCACGTTCCGAGACCAAAGCCAATTTCAATCCAGCCAAGGCTTCTTTGTCCGGCAACTTGCCGTTCCAAAGCAGGTAGATGACTTCCTCGAACGAGGCGTTTTCGGCCAACGTGTGGATATTGAAGCCGGAATAACTCAGTATCCCTTTACTCCCATCAATGAAACAGATTCCGGATGAGGTGGCAACTATGCCCTCAAGACCCGCGCCCGTACTAGCCATCGTGATGTTTCGTTTCTCCCGTTCTTGATTCTATAAAACTTGTGATTGCAATGTCATCCGGGCAGGTATTTACTGAACTTTTCGGGGTATAAGATTCACCGAACACGCATTCCGAGGCGAGAATCCCAGTGGAGGGGCTGGTCATACTTGCGCATGGGCGCTTCCGGCAGCTCTCCGACAGACACGCCATATTTCCAATCGGGCGGGCAGATGGCGATGTAGCGCGCATAACCGCCGGTGCCGCCTTGGAATTTGGGAAACCCGATGGCGACCAGCGCGCCTTTTTCGGGTACCTTATCCAGATTAGCTACTCCCTCCGCCTGGGTGTAGCCGTTTCTCAAGAGCCAGGCTTCACTTTCCATGGTGGGAGTGGTGTCGGTATCTAACGCCTCGTGGCCGTGAAAGAGGATGTGCCTTTGCAGATGTAAGAACTGGAGCGCGTCCAAATGAATTCCGGGGAATGCCTTCCTGGTTGCCAAGGCGCGGTCCGGCCACTCCTTTGACCAGTCCGAGCGGATGAATACGACGGAACCTTCGGGTATTCTGCCATTTTTCGCCTCCCATTGCCGGATGTCCTCTGTTGTCATCTGGTAGCCGGGGTCCTTGGCGGCTTTGTCCTGAATGGAGATCACAACGAGAGGCCTCAGGGTATAGGTGGGCGGCAACTCGTCGATCGCGGGGAAACTGGGATTCCAATGAGCGGGCGGATCGAGCTGGGTTCCGAGCTGGTCGGTTGCGAGGTCATAGTGGGTGGCCTCAAAGCCATCTTTTTCGTAGCTGTAAGGCTTGTGTGTGGCGGGGTTCGAGGTTGGCATAAATTTCGAAGCGCCGAAGCCGGCCCAGACGGGAACGGAAGGAGTTATGGTGTGGGTCAGGTCGACGTACCGGGCTTTCTTGAGAGAGTTTTCGTAGATGCGCCACAACGGAGGATCGCTTTGAGGGTTGCTCTCTGGTTTCGAAAAGACCAGCCGGGAAGCAAGGCTCAGCCCGACTGCGGTAATGGTGGCAATCAGGATCAGCCGTTCAGGATTTTTCATTTTGAGTATCTCTCCTTCGTTATGTTCTCAAGTGAAACCAGCAGCCTAATCCCATGCCCGTAGTGGTCTGTGTTGGAGGCTGGAAGCTTTAGAGCGATAATGTCTGGTTGGTGAAGGCATCTACACAATTCGTTTTGGATCCCCATTCCACCACGTATGCCGGCAACGGAGAACCGGATCGCGAACTATTCATTCGCGCCTTCCGGTTGATGTACCTGTCGCGATGCCTGGACGATCGGGAAGTGTTGCTGAAGCGGCAGAATAAGATTTTTTTTCAGGTCAGCGCCGCCGGTCACGAAGCGGTTCAGGTGGCGGCGGGCCTGGTTCTAAAGCCTGGGTACGATTGGGCGGTTCCGTATTATCGCGACCGCGCGCTGGTGCTGGCTTTGGGCGGCAGTCCGGAAGATATGCTGCTGCAGGCAGTGGGCGCGGCGCGCGATCCGAACTCGGGCGGGCGGCAGATGCCTTCGCACTGGTCTTCGCCGGCGCTGCGGATATTGACGGGTTCTTCTCCCACCGGCTCACAATTTCTGCACGCAGCGGGCTGCGCGGATGGCAAGAGCTATGTACATCCCGATTCCGATGAGATTACGCTGGTTTGCTCCGGCGAAGGCGCCACAAGCGAAGGCGAGTTCTGGGAGTGTCTCAACATTGCGTGCCTGGAACGCCTGCCGCTGCTTATTTTGATAGAAGACAATGGCTACGCGATATCGGTGCCGGTAGAAAAGCAAACCGCGGGCGGAAATATTGTGCGCCTGCTGGAAGGCTTTCCGGGGCTGCTGCGGCTGGAAGTGGACGGTACGGATTTTGTAAAGTCGCACCGTGTGTTGAAGCAGGCGGCCGATTACTGCCGGGCGGGGGAAGGGCCGGCGCTGGTGCGGGCTTCCGTGATTCGCCCGTATTCACATTCGTTGTCCGACGATGAACGGTTTTACAAGCCGCAGGTGGAGCGGGAACAGGAAGCGCTACGCGATCCGCTGAAAACGTTTCCGGAGTTTCTGATCCGGGAGAATCTGCTGGACCGTGCCGGCTTGGAGCGGATTACGCGCGAAATCGATCTGGAAATACAGGAACTCTCGCAAAGGATTTTGCGAGAGGAGCCACCGGCCAGCGGCTCGTCGTTCCGATTTTTGTATTCCGACAAAGTGGATCCGGAGTCGGCAGAGTTTGCGGTGGAGCCGGTTTTCGAGGGCGAACCGCGCACGATGGTGGATTCGATTAACCGGACGCTGGCGGAAGAGATGCGCCGCGATGAGCGCGTGCTTGTGTTCGGCGAAGATGTGGCCGATTGCAGCCGCGAAGAGTATTTGCCGGACGTGAAGGGCAAGGGCGGAGTGTTTAAGACGACGCTCGGTCTGCAGCGGGAATTCGGCAGCAAACGTTGTTTCAATACTCCCATCGCCGAAGCGGGGATTATCGGACGCGCCATCGGCTTGGCGGTGCGTGGATTGAAGCCGGTGCCGGAGATACAATTTTTTGACTACATCTGGCCGGCGATGATGCAGATTCGCAGCGAATTAGCGACGATGCGCTGGCGCTCGAATAACGGCTTTTCGTGTCCAATGGTGATTCGTGTACCGATCGGTGGCTATTTGACGGGCGGCGCGATTTATCATAGCCAGTGCGGGGAAGTGACCTTTACGCACATACCAGGATTGCGCGTGGTGTTCCCTTCGAATGCGCTAGACGCGTGCGGGCTGCTGAGGACGGCAATTCGAAGCGACGATCCGGTGCTGTTCCTGGAACATAAAAAATTGTACCGGGAGCCGTACAACCGCTCTCCGCATCCGGGTCCGGAGTATACGATTCCCTTCGGTAAGGCGAAGCGGGTGAAACTGGGGCAGAACCTGACCATCATCACGTATGGCGCGCTGGTGCAGAAGGCGCTGCAAGCGGCCTTGGTGCTGGAGCAGCGGCACAGGGATGCGTCGGTGGAAGTGATCGATCTGCGTAGTCTATCGCCGTATGATTGGGAAGCGATCAGCACGTCCGTGCAGAAGACCAGCCGCGTGTTGATTGCGCATGAGGACATGCTGGCGTGGGGTTACGGAGCGGAGATTGCGGCGCGTATTGCGGACGAGCTGTTCACGTATCTGGATGCGCCGGTGGGGCGAGTGGCGGCGCTGGATACCTGGGTGGCGTATAACCCGAAGATGGAAGACGAGATTCTGCCGCAGGTGCAGAATATTGTGAGTGAAGGCGAACGCCTGCTGCTGTTCTAGAGTCAATCGCGCAGTTTGTTCAGCAGGAGCGCGGCGAGCGTGGGCGTCAAGGCTACGAAGCACAGCACCTCCGTGTAGAGTTTGTGGTCGGAGAGATAGCCGATGATGGGCGAGATTACGGTCTGCAGGATGCCGAAGGAGCAGGTCAGTGCAGCCAACGCCACGCCGGTGCGTTTGGCTCCGAAGATGTCGATGGGGAGCGCGTAGATATTCACGCTACCCGCTAGCGAGAAGAAGAAGCTGACGGAGATCCAGGCGGTCGCCCAGGCGGGGCCGGGAGCGGTTAAGACCAGGAGCGTGGCGAGCGAGCCGATGGCGCTTACCCATACGGCTTTGCGGCGCGCGCCGACCGGCGCTGCGTTCTTCATCCAGTGCAGAGAGAGCCAGCCGCCGAAGAAACCGCCGAGATTCGAGAGCAGCGGTGGAATCCACACATATTTGGCTGTGTCGCGCAAGGCGAGGTGGTGCACATGCGTGAGGTACAGCGTGATCCAGTTGGACCAGAGCGAGAAGCTGCCCATCCAGAGGACATTAGCGGCGACCAGCAGTTGCAGGTTTCTTTCGCGCAGGATGGCAAATAGTGCGCGCGGCTGTGCTGCGCTGACTTCAGTTTCGCGATACCGGGCTGGAATGGCGCGGCTGACTCCAAGCCAGACGGGAATCCAGATGAATCCGCAAATGCCGGTCACGATGA
Organism: Bryobacteraceae bacterium; assembly: GCA_035316385.1. Lineage (GTDB taxonomy): Bacteria > Acidobacteriota > Terriglobia > Bryobacterales > Bryobacteraceae > Bog-105. Next base: position 11,289 of record DATHIZ010000561.1, read on the forward strand.
AGGGCAGCCGCCAACCATGCGTGATGGCCACACCCAGCCACAGTGGCGCGATGGCCGCGCCTACAGTGAGGCCGATGCCGTTCACGGCGGCTCCGAGGGCACGCTCTTCGGGCTTGAGATAGTAGCCATTCAGCTTTCCGACGGCAGGAACGCCGGCCGATTCACCGATGCCCAGGAGCGTGCGGCAGAGGGTTAGTCCTCCGATACCTGGCGCCATTCCGGTGCCGATGGCGGCTGCCGTCCACCAGCCGACCGCGGCGAAAATTCCACGATTGACGCCGAAGCGGTCGAGCACCCAACCGGCTCCGAGCGAACTGGCGGCATAGGCGATGGAGAAGGCCGAGATCAGTACGCCGAATCCGGTTTGGTTGAGATGGAATTCGAGCATGATCAACGGCGCGAGGGTGACGAGCAGCTGGCGGTCCAGGTAGTTCAGGGTAGAGGAGAGGATGAAGATGCTGACCGCAAACCAGCGCAGAGCGAAACTAGAGGGCATAGGTACCGGTCGTGACTACTGTATTGGGAAGACGGAACTGGCTGCGGACAGCGGCCGGCATCGCGGCAGCGGATGCGTTGTCTTTGAATGTGCTGGGCAAAGCGCAAGATAGCACTACCGGGCACGAGGAACCGCACGGCAGTCTGGTGGATGTGGGCGGCGTCCGGGTAGGCCAGTTTACGGATGCGCGGCGGCCTACCGGATGCACCGTAGTGATTTTCGAACGCGGCGCGGTGGCGGGGGTGGATGTGCGCGGTTCCGCACCGGGGACGCGCGAGACCGATCTGCTAAACCCCATCAATACGGTGGAGCGCGTGAACGCGATTCTGCTGGCGGGTGGGAGCGCCTTCGGGCTGAATGCGGCGAGCGGCGTGATGCGCTATCTCGAAGAGAGCCACATGGGCTTCCGGGTGGGAGCAAACATTGTTCCGATTGTGCCGGCAGCCATTCTGTTCGATTTGAATGTGGGAGACGGGAAGATTCGTCCCGATGAACAAGCGGGATATGCGGCATGCCAGGCGGCTTCCACCGCCGCGCCGAAGGAAGGGAATGTAGGCGCGGGCGCGGGAGCAACTGTCGGCAAGCTGTTCGGTTTTGCGGGCGCGATGAAGTCCGGCACTGGTTCGGCCAGTGTGCGTGTTGGGAATTCCGGATTGGTTGTGGCGGCGATGGTGGCGGTAAACGCCGTGGGGGACGTGCGGCACCGCGAGACAGGAAAAATTCTGGCCGGTGCGCGAGCGGCCGGGGGGC
>DATHIZ010000562.1:0-2899 GCA_035316385.1 Bryobacteraceae bacterium
TAGACGTGCGAGCGCTGCCGAACGAGAGTTTCGGCGCGGCCATGCAGTATTTCACCGGGAGCAAGGAACACAACGTTGCGCTGCGTACGGGCGCGATTAAACAAGGTTTGAGCCTGAACGAGTACGGCCTGTTCACCATGGAAGGGAACCAGCGGGTTGCCGGTGAGAGCGAGGAGGAAATCTACCGGCGCCTCGGCTACGACTGGATTCCCCCGGAGTTGCGCGAGAATTCAGGCGAGTTGGAAGCTGCCCAACAAGGGATGCTGCCCAAATTGGTGGAGCTCACTGACATGCATGGCGACTTGCACATGCATACGACCGAGACCGACGGCAAAGCAACGCTGCGCGAGATGGCGGAAGCGGCCGCCGCGCTGGGCTATCAATACATCGCCATTACCGACCATTCGAAGGCGCTGGCTATGGCCAACGGACTCGACGAGAAGCGCGTGGTTGCATTCGCCAAATTGGTTCGCGAACTCAATCGCGAGGGGCTTCCCCTGCATGTTTTCTCCGGTCTCGAATGCGACATTCTGCGGGATGGCGCCATGGATATTGCCGAAGATGCGCTCGCCGAACTCGATTTAGTGATCGGCAGCGTACATAGCTACTTCAATCTGGAATTCGAGGAGATGACAAACCGGCTATTGCGCGCGTTGGAATCGCCCTCCCTGCGGATTTTCGGTCATGGGACGGGCAGGTTGCTCCTGCAGCGCGATGGGTATCCATATGATTTTGAACGGATTGCTACCCAGGCTGCGGCACGCGGAGTCTGGTGGGAGATCAATGCAAGCCCGGAACGGCTGGACCTGCCCAGCCACTTAGTCCGCGCCGCAAAGCGGCTGGGGTGCCGGTTCACGATTTCCACGGATGCGCACCGGCCCTTGCACCTCCAAAACATGCGCTACGGTGTATTGACCGGACGCCGCGGGTGGCTGGAACGTTCGGATGTTTTGAATACTCGGGAACTGACTGAATTCACGAGTGCGCTTGCGCGCTAACTATTCACCGGCTGCGAGGCGGGGGCGAGAGGGCAATGTGCTGCTTTGAGCGGACTTGCCGGGCGCGGGTTTGAGAACTGGTTTGTTTGGAACCAGTGATGGTCTGGGCCGCACGGGCGCGGTGATCTCGGCGAGGAATACCAGAGACGCTGCGCTGGCTGCGGCAATATGAACGCCATGCCGGTGCATATCGCGCAGCAGTGCGCAGCCGATGTGATCGTACCCGCTTAAATTCGTGACGTCGACCGTGAAGCGCCGGGGCGCCTGTTCCTTAAGGATCGATTCCCAGAGCCGCGACAGCTCGTCCACCGTACTGCCGGCTAAACGGCCCAGTATTTCTACGCGGAGCGATCCCGCATTGTCGTTTATTTTTAATGTCTCCACAGTTTCGAGTGTCTGCTCCATGGATGCTCTCTCCATCAAATCTACTACAAATTTTATTAAGAGACCTAAATAAAATTTATTCGTATCGAAGGGCCGTCACGGGGTCGAGTTTTGCCGCCTTATTAGCGGGCCATATCCCGAAAAATAAGCCTACACTGACGGACATGACAATGCCCGCAATAGCCGCCCAGGCGGGGACCTGCGTGGGCAGGGAGGGGAAGACCAACTTGCTGGCCATCGCGATCATCCACCCTAAGACCAAGCCAGCTACGCCGCCTAGACCTGTCAGTACCGATGCTTCCAGCAGGAATTGGACAACGATGTCGCCTCGCCGGGCGCCAATTGCCTTGCGAATTCCGATTTCGCGTGTGCGTTCGGTTACAGAGACCAGCATGATGTTCATGACGCCGATGCCGCCCACCAATAGACCGATAGAGCTGAGAACAATCATCACCAGGAAAGTCATGGCCGTGATTTGCCGGAATTGCTCCACCATTTGCTCGGCGGTCGCCAGCGAGAAATTGTCAGGCTTGTTTGGGGGGACGTGGCGCACGATGCGCAGGATGGTTCGAACCTCATCGGTGGCTTGCGGCAATCTTCCGTTGAAAGCGGTCACGCTTAACGCCATTTCCTTGGCATTGGGATAAGCCTTTTGCATGGATTGGAAAGGCAGCATCACCCGGTTGTCGGAGCTGTCAAAGAAACTGGCGCTGGGGCGGTACATCGTGCCGATCACTTCGAATTGCGCTCCGTCCACCATAATCAGTTTGCCGATCGGATTTTCCTCGCCGAAGAGTCCCTTTTCGACGTCGGCCCCAATCACTGCCACTGGGGCTTTGTGCTTGTCTTCAAAGTCGGTGAAAAACCGTCCCTTGTGCATATCGACTTGGCCGCCCTCGGCGTAAGACTCTTCCACGCCGCGGAGTTGTGTTTGATAGATCGCGTTGCCTTTGTACTTGGTGACGATCGGACCGCGAGTGGACCACATCATGGCCGAGACTCTTTCACAGGAGACGCAGTCCTCGCGAAGGGTTTTCGCGTTTTCGTAGATTAGCTGCTTGCGCGCTCGTTGTTCCGCCGTCAAGTCGGTGGTGCGGAAAGCAGGTTCCCGGGAAACCAGGACGGAGTTGGGGCCGAAGCTTTTAAATACGTTGGTGACCGCGCCGTCGAATCCGGTCAATATGGAGCCTACCCCGATAATGGTGCCCGTGCCGATAACGACGCCCAGCATCGTCAACAAACTACGCGTTTTGTGAGCCCGGATCGTGTCGAGCGCGAGCATCGTGTTGTTCCGGAAGGCGACAAATTGATTCATGAATTACTCCGCGTGCAGGGCGACGATGGGGTCGAGTTTTGAGGCTTGGCGGGCCGGATAAATGCCGAAAAACAGCCCCGTTATGACTGATAGGCCGACCCCCACCAGCACCGAGTAAAAGGGCATTTCCATAGGCAGTGGCGTTGCGTTGCGGACCACTACAGTGAGCAGGTAGGCGATGATGACACCGAGCAATCCGCCG
>DATHIZ010000563.1:0-13295 GCA_035316385.1 Bryobacteraceae bacterium
CATAATCAAGCCCAGTAGGGCGGACGCCCTCGTCCGCGCCGGACCCCCCGGTCCGGCTCCTCAGTCTTTACGCGCATGTGCATCAAAGAACTCAAAAACCTTCGGCTCAACCAGAGCCACAACCGTCAAATGTGTCGCCCCAGGAACCTCCAGGTACTCCGGATCCAACCCATGCTCCTTCGCCGCGCTAATCATATTGCGCGATCTCGCAACCGGCACTTCATCATCGTGATTCCCATGGCAAACCAGAATCGGCATCCCCTTCAGCCGTTCAAAAGGAAAGTTCTCCGGACGGGTAGGAGCAGCGCTTGTCGCGATGGCCGCCCATTTTCCGGCGTACTTCTCGCCCAAATACCAACTGCCGCCCCCACCCGCCGAATGACCGAATAAATAAACGCGCGAGGAATCGACAGGATACTCTTTCGTCACCAGATCGAGCACCTGCAAAGCATCCTGCTCGCTCAATTCGCTCTGCCGCGACTGTCTCGTGCCCCAACCCGCATTCGGACGATAACCCATCGGGCAGACCACCAAATAGCCATACTGTTCCGCCAGCTTCGCCAGAATGTGGTCGTCCCGATCGAAATAATAATCCTGATCGCGAGTGTTTCCATGCAGCACCAGCACCATGGGCAGCTTCGAATGGCCATCCCATCTCATAGGTGCATACACGTGGTACGGCATCATCTCGTCCGCTTCTTCAAACCAGTAATGGCGATCATGATCGCCCTTGGCTTGCCACAGCAGATCGTTCCGTGATTCCAGCGCCGCTAGAAGCCGGAGCGATTCCTGCAGGCCCTTCACAAAGTCATAAGGAACCGGTTGAGAAACGAACGGAATCCCAAAATCGGCTGCGGTTAGTTGCCGGCGGCCCGCATTGACTGTTTCCGCAAGCACCCAGGGATAACGAATCGTCGCCTTGGTGCTATCGTGCCCCGGAATACGCGCCAACCGTTTCTCGATAGGCGCGTATTCCGCAGTTGTCTGATACGACGCAGGATAATTTTGCGTTGCTTTTGTGATTGAATGTTCTGCCGCCGCAAGGTTGGCAGCCATCATCAGTACACTCAATAGTCCGTTTCGCAAAATACGTCGTTTCTTCGCCTTTTGGCTTCGTTCAGAAAGTGAAGCGGGCGACAAGTTGCCCGTTGCGCGGCTGCGCATAGAGCGTCGTCGAATTAATGTATCCCCAGCCCGAAGTCGGCACCCCAGCGGAGTTAAAGGCTTGCGGATTGGTGGGCGCGAGGGTGCTTGGGTTCGAGAGATAAGTCCGGTTGAACAGGTTGAATAGCTCCGCCCGGATCTGCAAACTCATCCCCTCCCGAATTCGGAACAGGCGTCCCAAACTCATCTGCTCGCTGGGCCGGCGTCCATAGCGGAAATCGCTGTAGTACGGAGCGGCCATTCCCCAGCTGCCGGGAGCCGGATTCGTCCACGCCGCGGAGTTCCAGGCGAACTGCTTGTTGGGGTCGACGCAGCCGCAATTTGGGTTCGTTAGGTACAAAGGAACGCCGGGTACGCGGTTCATCAGCGTGGTCTGGTTCACCAGCGAACTCATATTGGTGGTGGCGACCGGACTTGGAATCGGTATCCCGCTGGCATACTGCAGTAGGCCGCCTAAGCTCCATCCGCCGGTTATCGCCCGCGCGATGCGGTTGCGGGAGTACGCCGGAATCTCGTAAGTGAAGCCCACGTTGAAGATATACGGTTGGTCGAAACTGGTGACCGACTTGTTCACGCCGCGGTTGAACACGTTGTTCACCTGTCCATTGTTCGACGGCCCAGCGGGATTCGCCAGCGACTTCGACCAGGTGAAAGCGGCATTCAGCGTGAGTCCATGCGAATACCTCTTCGTCACCTTGGCTTGTAGCGACTGGTACCAACTGGAACCGAGCGGAGCCCAGAGCAGCGGGATGTTGCCGAACTGCGGATATGGCCGCAACGCTTGGGCCAGAGTAGCCGTTTGTGGATAACCCGCGTAAGGCGGGTTGAATCCGTGCGCCTGGGGTATCCCCGACGCGAAAGTGGAGAGCAGCAGACTTTGTCCAGCCGCTGTAGCCGGGTTGATGCCGGCCGCCGCGAAGGTCGCCGGATTCGTCGCGTTTAGATTCGCCAGAGTACTCGTCACCGAGCTGGAGTTTGGCTGGCTGAGCCACGCGCCGCGGTTCCCCACCCAGTTTGCCTCGACAAGCAGACTTCGGGAGACTTCGCGCTGCAATCCGAACGTCCACTGCATGATGCGCGGTGGCCGGCCCGAATTGGAGTCGAGAAGATAATTGGGCGAGTTGAGTTGACCGGCATAGGGCACGATACCAGGGTTGAGCGAAGCCGTGTAAAGTTGCGAGCGATCGTATTGCAATCCCTGGCTGAGCGTGGCGCCCGGCGCTCCGAATGAGGGTGAACTGAACGCGATGGAGTTGAATCCGACTCCGAGTAGAGTGCCGTTGGTGACGTAATTGAAGGTCGGCACTTGGCCGTAGCTCACGCCCCAGCCGGCGCGCACCACGGTCTTCGAATTGAGCTGCCATGCCAATCCGATACGTGGAGCAATCGCATAAGGATAGGCGCGGGAAAACGTACAATTGCATCGCCCGGCGCCATAGCCTTCGTAGACCAGACCGCCTAAAAGCCCGCCCGCCGAAGGATTCGGAATCGTCGGACCAAACATGCTCGTCCGGTAGTGGATTTCGTGGCCCTCTGTTTGCCAATCCCAGCGAAGACCATAATCGAGCGTGAGCTTCGAGCTGATCTTCCAGGTATCTTGCAGAAACAGACCCCAAGCCGGCTTTCTCCATTGCGGATCTTGGACCGCGTTGACGCTTGCGGTATCCGCTTGGCCAAGCAGAAAACTGGCATAGGCGAACCCTATCGTTTGCCCTCCCACGGCGGAATTCTGCAAATAGGGAAGACCGGTCTCATTCGGGCTGAAATTCAGAATTCCTTGCGCCCCTCGCGAGTTGCGGTCGGTCCAACTATCCAACCGGTATTCGGCGCCGATTTTATAGGTATGGTTGCCATGCACCCATGTGGCCGTGGAGTTTGCCGTCAGCCCGCTGTCGAAATAGTTGTTGGCATTGCTGGGTCCAAAATTCGTGCTCGAACCCGCGCCCAGGGCGTTTACCGTGGGCCAGTTGATTCGCGGAAAGCCGCCGGGATTGGTGGAACTGCCGGTGAATCCAAGCTGCGAAGCGGCGTCGTAACCCAGAACCTGGGGCGGCGAAGTATCGGGATTGTTAAACCGCTGATAGCCAATGCCGGAGTGCCAGAGAACTGTTGGCGAAATGGAGCGGTCGTAATTCAGGCGAGCCGTGGTGCCATAAATGGCTTGCACGCGCACCGCGCTGATCGGATAAGGCAGTCCGTCGACGGAAGTAAGCTGACTGGTGTTCTGCTTTGAGAAGTAGAACGATACCTTTGAATTGTCCGGTAGGATTTCATCAATCTTGAACGCCGGAATTGTTTGACGGCGATAGTTTCCGGCAAGCTGAGCCCAGTTGTTGACCAAGCCTGCATTCGTGGGCGCCGGAATTAGATTTTGCATTTTGAGCGCCACCGGATCAAGCCGGCTTGTGGGAATGACGTTGCGCGCAAACGGATCCGTGACCAGGTTGCCATTCACATTCCGCACTGTGCCCGGATCGTAAATTTGGTTGGCGAGGATCGGCCGTCCCAGAACATCCGTCCCGACCTGGGCGCCGAGCAGCGCGCTAAAATCGCCGCCTCGCATTGCCGCCGTCGGCAGCGTGATAAAGTTGCCCGCCGTGTTTACCGTGTTGCGGTAAACCTCAAGGTTGAAAAAGAAGAAAGTCCTGTTTCTTCCGTTGTAGAGTTTGGGTATCCACACTGGTCCGCTGATCGTGCCGCCGAAATCATTCTTGCGGCTGCGCGGGTTCTGGTAAGTGAAGGGCCGGTATGCGTTCAGAGCCTCGTTTGTGAAGTATTCATAGCCGGTGCCGTGAAGCTCATTCGTTCCCGATTTTGTCGTAAAGTTGTACAGTCCTCCGCCGATCTGCCCGTATTCAGCCGCGTAGTTACTGGTTTGCAGCGAGAACTCCTGCAGCATATCGACGGAAGGCTGGGCAACCGTGGAGGTCCATCCAATGTCGTTCTGGCTGGTTGCATCCTGGCCGTCCACCTGAACACGAAAGGTGCTGGCCTGCATGCCGTTGACATTCGCAGTGGTACTGGACGGATTAGTAGTGGTCGAAAAACCGGTGCCCCCCACGCCTGGAGAAAGAATATTGAAATTATAAGGGCTTCGAATGGCGCCCACGTTGCCGCCGCCACCGCCGAAATTCAGCGGCAGTTGATTGATGCGCTCCGTGGTGACCACCGTGCTCTGCTCGGCGTTTTCCGTCTTGAGCAGCGGCGCCTCGGCGGTAATCGTGATCGATTCCGAAATGGAGCCGATCTGCAAACTCACGTCGATGCGCGCGGTTTGCGCCACCTGAACCACAATGCCGTTCTGAATGAAGCGCTTGAATCCCGGAGATTCGATGTTTACGCTGTATGGACCGGCGGGAAGCGCCGGAATGGTGTAATTCCCCGTACCGGTGGCGACGGTCCTGTATTCAACGTGCGATTCCGCGTTTCTGGCCACGATGGATGCGTTTGGCACAACGGCCCCCTGCTGGTCCAGCACCGTGCCCGTAATCGTACCCCTATCGTTCTGTGCAAACAAGCACGCTGTGGCGATCAAAAAAAAACAAACTAGGTTTTTCCAAAGCATATGACCCCTCCCTTCGAATTGGTCTTCCTGGAAGACGAAGGTTCTGGAGTCAAACAGTATCACCACCGCACACTTGCGTCACCCAACTTAAGTATTGGATTTGCACTATGTGTAAAATCCCTCTTAGATCCTATGCCCAAGTCCGGCTCTATTCGTGTCCTGGTTGTCGACGATCACCCGGTTGTATGCCGCGGTCTCACGGCCATTCTCAAGGCGGAAGCTGATATGGAGGTTGTCGGCCAGGCGGCAAACGGAAAGCAGGCGGTGGAGCTGTTCCGGAAACATCAGCCGAACGTCACGCTGATGGATCTTCGCATGCCGGTCATGAACGGCGTCGACGCCATTCGCGAAATCCGGAAGGAATTCAGGAGCGCCGCGTTTGTGGTCCTAACCACGTATCAGGGCGATGAGGATATCCATCGCGCTCTCGAAGCCGGCGCGCTCGCGTATTTGCTCAAAGGGACTTCCGATCAAGAGCTGATTGACGCGATCCGCAAGGCAAACGCCGGATTGCGCTACCTGCCCGGGCCGATCGCTCAGACGCTGGCCAGCCGTCCTCCCCGCTGCGAACTCAGCAACCGCGAACTGGAAATTCTTGGCCTGATCGTGAAGGGCATGAGCAACCGGCGAATTGGCGAAACGCTTGGCATTGCCGAGGCAACAGTGAAGTGGCACATCAACCTTATCCTCAGCCGCTTGAACGTTACTGACCGGACTCAGGCGGCGATTGCCGCGTTAAATCGAGGAATTGTGGAGATGTAGCGCTGGCATTTAACGCGTTGGCCGAATCAAATTTCGCATTCAGTGGAACGGTCATGCGGACAGCTGCGCCTTTTCCCGGGCTGCTGCGAAGCGTAAACGCTCCGCCTATCTGCTCGACCCTTTCGCGCATGCCCAAAATGCCGAAATGGCCGTCTTCGGCTAACGCCGTTTCCGAATCGAAGCCGACGCCGTCGTCGTGAATCTCAACGTTCAGCACGTCCGCGTCATACTGAGCTTTCACGCCGATAAGCGAGGCATGGGCGTGGCGCACCGCATTGCGCAGCGCTTCGCGTCCGGCCAGCAGCAGCGCCCGGTCCGTGGTTGAAGCAATGAATTGCCGTTTGCCCGTAACCTCCGCTTCAATTCGGATTCCATTTTCGACGCCCAGTTTTTGAGCAAGATCCACCAACCGGTCGATGGCCGAGACGCGGTCTTCGTAATGGCGCAGATCCCAGACCGCTTGACGCGCTTCTTCGAGCGTGGATTTCACTTGGGCGCGGGCATGGTCGAGCAGCCGCCCGGCTTCCTCTGGGTCTACGCGGCGCGTGCGCGCGGCTGCGTCCATCAAAGTGGAAACGCCAACGCAACTCTGGATCACGGTGTCGTGCATTTCGCGCGCCACGCGTGTGCGTTCGGCCAGCAGCAGCGCGAAACGCGTCTTGGTCTGCCGCGCATAAAGCCACAGTCCGGCCCAAGCAGCGCACATCAAAATGGCGGTCCACAAAGCATAAAACCAGCCGGTCTGATGAAACGCGGGCTTCCAATCAATGAACATTGACGCCTCTGACGATGCGCCTGGAGCGCCCGCGTTCGTTGCGATTACTCGAAAGCGATAACGTCCCGGGGAAAGATTCGAATAATAGGCGGAGCGCACCTTGGACGCTGAAGTCCACGATTCGTCGAAGCCTTCGAGCTTGTAAGTGAAATCAACGCGCCGCGGACCAATCAAATCAGGAGCCGTGAAATCGATCTCAAGTTTGCCGCGCCCGGGCGGAATGGCAACTACACGGGACACAGGCAGCATGGTCTCCCCAGCCAAGACTCTTTCGATAAGTACTGGAACCGGCCGCCGTTCCGGGAGATGAGCCGGGTTGATTTTGACCGCTCCTCGGACGCTCGGAAACCATAAGTCGCCGGATGATCTGCGGCATCCCGCGGGCTGCATCCCGCCATACATCTGGCTGCTTTCCATTCCGTCCGATGTTCCGTAACCGAAGGCGTGAATGGCTGACCGTCTCCCGTTTGCGACGCCGTCCAGTTCCGCGCGACTGACCGAAAACACTCCGACGGGACTGCTCATCCATAAGTTGCCTGCCCGGTCGTCGACTATCTGGTAAATCGAGTTACTCACAAGTCCATTACGTGTCGTGAATCTAGTCAGCTTTCCGTTCTTACAAAGCACGAGGCCGCCACCTCGCGTTCCGAGCCACACGCTATTTCCTTCAACATAAATGGACCAGATTTTCTCCTGCTTCAGCGCCGCAAAGAGTAAATCAGGCACGATACGACCGTTATGTATCCGGTTGAGACCGGCATCGGTACCGGCAAGAATGTCGCCATTGGAGTCGGACGCCAGACAGCGGACGCTGGGATAGGAAAGACCTTCGCCGAGATAGTAATTTGTGAATGCATTCCCGTCCCACCGGCTCAATCCGCTAGCCGTGGCAATCCAGATGGTTCCGCGCGGCCCCTCATGGACCTGCCGGATGTTATTGCTGTGCAGCCCTCCTTCCCTGGTGTAAAGTACTGCCCTGCCCTTTGACCAGCGAACCAGCCCGTCTCCACTCGTGCCAAACCAATAGGTTCCTTTACTGTCCTCAAAGACCGTCCGAACTCTAACCTTGTTTTCCGGCGGGGGCAGATAGAAGTGTTCAGGACTGTCGCCATTGAACCGGTAGATTTGCCCAGTGAAGGTAGCAATCCATAACCTCCCTGTACGATCTTCATAAGTTGTCGACACGTTATCGTCGGTCAGTCCATCTCGCGCGGTGATGGTGGTAACGGCCGTCCGGTTGAGGCGCACCAAGCCGTCCTGCGCGCCTGCCCAGAGATTGTGCTGCTGGTCCTCGAAAAGCACAAAAACGGTATTGTCAGGCAAGGTCAAAGGGGCCGTGTAAGTTGTGCTAACGCCACCGGCAATTCTAATCAAGCCGTGACCCGCTGTTCCGATCCATAGCGTGCCGGAAGCATCTTTATGCAGCGAACTGATAGCCAGGTTAGGCAATGCGATTCCGGGTATTTCGCAGCCGTCCTGGATTAATCCTGCACGCAGTAGCGAAATAATCTTCGCCGGAGTCAGCTTGATACGCTCCGCGCAGGGCGCCCTTACCAGGCTGCCGCGATCCACCAATAGCAACCCGGTGGAAGTGGCCACCCAAATTTTTCCGGAGGGGTCTTCGGAAATGGAGAGCACCGAAGCCAGAGGAATATCCGGAGTATTGTCAAACCGCACAAAACCGCTTGCCGTCAACTGGAAAAATCCGCGATCCGTACCAACCCACAATATCCCCACGCGGCTGCGATAGACTGCGCGAACGAAGCCGTTTGTGAGTCCATCGCGCGGACCGAAGGAGCGGAAAACGCCGTTGGCATAGTGCAGCAATCCGCCGCCCTCGGCGCCGATCCAGAGCGACCCATCGGGCGCCGGTTGAAGGGAGAGAATGCTGTTATCGGTGAACGCCGCGGTGTTGGCCCGGTCGAACACCACGAAACGGACCCCGTCGAATCGAGCCAGGCCTTCGGATGTCCCAATCCACAAGTAGCCGTCTACGGTCTGAGTGATCGCCTGGATCCTATTCTGCGGAAGCCCGTCCTCCGTGCGCCAGACCCGGTGACTGTACTCCTGCGCGAATAAGCGCACCGCGAGAACCACGAGGAGCAGACCAGGACGGGCGGCACGTCCTAAAACTTTGTGTGCGCAATTACGACAATTCGGATTCACTTGCCAGCGTACAGGTGCGTTCTCGCTTCGCAGTATGACACGCGCGCATCAGAGGACTGCTTTGATCGCGGCCCTGTTCGTTAGCGTCCGCTCGCACTATGGGTCCGTCTGCGGCGAGTTCGCTGCCGCCAACGTTCGATTTCAAGATAGGCCAGAGTAGTTGGGAATACCAGGGGTCTCCTTCGTAGTGGGAGATTCCATAGACAGCCGGGTATTGGCGCGAGATGTGCGCCGTTCCGAAGAGGACGTCCCAAAGAAAGAACATGTTTCCGAAGTTGCCCTTGTAGTAGCCGACGCCATCATCCGCGGTGGCGGCATGATGGGCGTGGTGCGTTGCGGGGGTCGAGATCACGCGCTCCAGCAACCAAGCCAGCGGAGATAGGATCCGGTATTTGTAGAACGGGCGATCCCACGGGATGCTCGAGTGAGCGGTTGTAGTAATGATGCTCTTGATCGTGCGTACAACGACGGCCGCAGGTCCGAGACCTACGAACACGAGAATGGCGGTCAGATAGGTCTGCGAGAAAAAGAACGTGTAAATCAAATTCTGCCGGCTTGCCATGGCCATGCCCATGTACGACGCCGAATGATGTGTTCGATGGAAGCGCCACAGCCACGGGACTTCATGGTGTAAGCGGTGATACCAATATTGCGTAAGATCGTCGCTAACCGCGATGATCAGACACGCCCAGAGGAAAGGGACCCAGGCGAAGACGCCGTGCAGGCCGGGCATCAACACGGGCAGAATCTTCAGGCTGAAATATGCGACGGCGGGGCCGACTAGGAGTTTGGGAAGAATAAAGCAAGCGATGTCGAGAATGCGTTCGTTCTTTGTCCAGTGTTCGTCGTAAAGGCCGAAAGCGAACTCGACAATCCCGAGCGCCACGGTAAAAACGATCAGACCATAGCGATCGAGGTGAAGCCATGCCCACGCGCCGCCAGCGTCCGCAACGGCTTGGTGGACGACTTGCATGTGCTCCCACGGATGCGAACCCGTGAGGGCGAGAGTGGCGCACATAAGCGCCACGGGGAAGGCGTAGAGCAATACGCTGAGCGCGGAGTTGCGGACAATTCTCGATTTGACGCGCGATTCCATTTGCATGAGTCAGGGTCTTCCTTTCTGGTGCGTGCCGGCTGCGTTCCCCTGGGGCGTTTCCAGTACGTGCTGCGTAGCCCACAGGCCTGCGAGCACGATGACAGCCGGAATCGCCGTGATGGCCAGGCCCACTAGTATTTTCCTAGCAAGTAGGTCGAGATCGTGTAAGTTCATCCTGTTCTACCGTTTTGCTGCCCGGCCGCCGCCTCTCTTGACTATTCTCCAACAATACCCTATTGTCAATAGACAAATGGACTTTCAACTCCCGCTTCGATCCATTCGCGTGCCACAGGCCGCCGCTGCCCGTCGCTGTTGTCCTTAACTGCCATTGATTTTTGAGGAAGTTCACACAGTTGAAAAGGGAGCAAAATGCTAAGGGAAATCAAACTAGGAACATTGTTATTGCTACTCGGCGGTCTTGCAGCGCCGGAGATGCGCGCGCAGACTACTCAAATTTCGGGACAGGTCGTGGACCAGTCCAAAGGCGCCATTTCAGGCGCTCAAATCACGCTGACACGAACTGAGACCGGTGAAGTGAAACGCACCAGTTCAACCGATCAAGGCTATTACAGTTTTCCGTCCCTTCTGCCGGGCAGCTACAGTCTTGCGGTCGAAAAGCAGGGCTTCGGATCGATTAACCGGACTGACGTTATCGTTCAGACCGCTCAAACCAGTACCGTCGATATCACGATGACTATCGGAGCGATCAACCAGGCGGTTACGGTCAATGAAGAAGTGCCGCTACTCCAGACGCAGACGTCAGCAGTCGGCAATGAAGTGGAGAATAAGACAATCATCGACATGCCGCTGCTGGACCGCCGGTCTTCCCAACTGCAACGGCTGAGCGGCTTTGTTGTGCCAAACGGCACCGGATCCGGGGCGACATTCGCGATCGCCGGCGGCCGCGGCAACAACGCCAACTACCTGATCGACGGCGGCGAAGCGCAGAATCTTCTGCTTGGGGTTCCAACACTTATGTTTGATCCGCCGGTTGAATCGGTGCAGGAGTTCAACGTTGCAATCAGCAACTACTCCGCCGAACTCGGACGAACCGGCGGAGCGGTCGTGCAGATGACGACCAAATCAGGCACTAACCAACTTCATGGCTCCCTGTATGAGTTCTTCAGAAACGATGCCCTGAATACTCGCAGCTTCTTCGCCGCAAACGTGCCGGAACTTCGCTATAACCTTTTCGGCGGGAGCGTGAGCGGACCAATTATAAAAAACAAGACACACTTCTTTTTCAACTATGAAGGCCGCCGGCAGAACTCGGCCACCACGAGTGTTTACAACGTACCCACGCTGGCCGAACAGACTGGCAATTTTGCCGGCGACAAGCCTGTAAACAATCCGAATACAGGCAGGCCATACGCGGGCAATCTCATACCGTCAAGCCAGTTGGACCCGATCGGGCTGAAGCTGGCTTCTTACTACCCCGCGCCCAATGTTGCAGGAGCCGCTACCGGCAGCGGCAACTATCGCGCGAACCAACTCGCGGTCGCGGTTTACGATGACTACGTAGCTCGTATCGATCACGTTTTCAATGAAAAAGACCGGCTTTATGGGCGTTTGCTGGCACAAACCGATCACACAAATACGCAGGCCGTGTTTCCCGTTGCGGCTCTTGATCCCACAGCCAATCTCGCGCACAACTACTATTACGACACGCTCATAGACGAAGTGCATACCTTCTCGCCCACGTTTCTGAATGAGTTTCGATTCGGATATCAGCGCAGACAGGCGTTGTCGATTGCTCCCGGGGCCGGCTCCAATCTGAACGCCGCTTTGGGCATTACGGGTGTAGATCAGAGCTTCGGTCCCACTATCAATGTGGCCGGGTATTCAGCACTCGGTAACACCAATCAGCAGCAGCGCTTGCAGACACCTATCGTAAGCACGCAGTATGTGGACCAAATGACCTGGATTCATGGCGCGCATCAAGTAAAGTGGGGATTTGAAACGCGGCACTCGGCCAACCAAGACATTTACTCGCCCACGGCCGGTGGATCGTTCACTTACAACACTCTGGCTACGAATAACAGCGTGGCCTCACTGCTTCTCGGATGGACTTACTCCGGTTCCGTTCTGGCGACTCAACCCTTGAATACGAGGGCGGCCACCTACGGCGCCTTCATTCAAGACGACTGGCATGTCACTCCTCACCTGACCCTGAACATAGGTCTTCGCTACGACCTGGATACACCGCGCTGGGAGACCAACAATCGACAGAACGGGTTTGACGCAAATGCAATTAATCCCGTGTCGGGAACGCCGGGCGTCATCACGTTTTCCGGGCTGAACGGGCTTAGCAAGTTTGCTCACAAGTGGGACAAGAACAATTTCGGACCGCGCCTCGGGTTTGCCTGGAATCCTTCGGATAAGTGGGTCATTCGCGGAGGAGGCGCCGTTCTGTTTCTGCCTGAATACGACCAAGCCACTCCAATCGTGACCAATACCGGTTTCAGTACTCAGGCAACCTACGTCTCGCCAAACAACGGGGTGACGCCGGCTTTCCTGCTCTCCAGCGGTTTTCCGGGAGCAGTTACGCCTCCTCTAAGCCAGTTGACTCCTGGATATGGAGCGGTTCCCGTGGGCGCCAGGCCAACCACGGCGATCACGTTCTTCGACCCCAATCGGGTCAATGGCTATCTCTACCAAGCGAGCTTCGACATCCAACGTCAGTTCGGCGGCGGCTTTCTTCTCGATGTTGGCTATCTCGGAACCTTTGGCCACCACTTGCCTGCACCTGACCCGGAAAGCATCAATCAGGTTCCTACCAGTCAACTCGGTCCGGGAAATGCTCAAAGCAACCGGCCCTTTCCCCAGTACAGCGACGTCCAAGTGGTCGCAGCGTCCATCGGCGGCTCAAAGTACAACGGGCTCAATATCAGCCTCCAAAAACGATATGCCAATGGGTGGCACTTCCAAGCGAATTACACCTGGTCTAAATCGATGGATAATATCGACTCGCGCAATGAACTGGCGGCATTTCCCACCAGTGCCTTCGCGAATTACTACGACCAAAAGAACAACTGGGGCCTCTCCGGCAATGATATCCGCCACAGATTTGTATTTAGCACCGTTTATGAGCTGCCGTTTGGTTCCGGACGCAGCTACCAGCCGAGTTCTAGGTTGGTGAATTCCCTCATAGGAGGGTGGTCTATCGGAGTCATTTCGGAGCTGCGCACGGGTACGCCGCTCGAAGCTGTAGTGCTCACGAACAACACGAATTCTTTCTCTCAGCAAGTGCGTCCGAACGTTGTAGGCGACCCCAATAACGTTCCCGGCGGTCCATCCATCTCGCAGTGGTTTAACACGGCGGCCTTTCAAGCGCCGGCGCCTTACACGTTCGGGAATGCCGGCCGTACGTTCGGGCAAGGCCCCGGCGCGATCAGCGTCGATACCTCATTGTTGAAAGACTTCGCGGTACATGAGCGGTTCGTGGCGCAGTTCCGGGTTGAAGGCTTGAATATTCTGAATCACGCCAACTTCGGCAACCCCGAGACTCGCCTGGGAAGCCCTACTTTCGGAAAAATCACATCTTTGGTTACGGGAAATCAGAACAGAATTATCCAGTTGGGCCTGCACTTGCAGTTTTAACTCAATTGTTGATTTCGACTTACTTCAGGGCGTGCGGGAGGTGAGTTCGGGTAGTGGGTCAGTTTGAATTTTCCTATGCTTGACTGCACTCGCATGGATCTTGCGAGAGTGGATCATGCCGGATAAAAATGTCTACGCGATCCGAACCAGCTTGCCTACCAGGCCAT
>DATHIZ010000564.1:0-10437 GCA_035316385.1 Bryobacteraceae bacterium
AAACGAGGCCCGAAGCCGCAACGGCCCTGGGCGTGGGGAGTCGCGGCATCTACACCTGGCAAGGCACTCGCTCCGTCACCGCAGCTGCCAGGCCCTGTTAGCGCGTCATGAGCGCCGCTCGACTGGTTCACGATGGGGCTCATTTGGTGGTCGTACCAGCCGTCTGAATCGTCATAGGCGATGATCACGGCGGTGCCTCTCCACTGCGGCGTGTTCTGCAGGAAATTAAGGACTTGCACGATAAATGTTTGTTCGTCGAGCGGATTGGAATACCCGGCGTGGCCGTCCTGATAAGCGGGAGCCTTCAGGAAGCTTACGGCGGGGAGATTGCCGGCTTTGACAGCGTCGTAGAAATCGTGAATGTCGTACTGATGATTGGCTGCGTCGCCGTGTCGCCCGATGGCTTGGACCGAGACGGGACGAGCGTGCGTGGGGTTGGCGGTGGATGAATAGTATTGGAACGGCTCATGGTGAGCTATGTAGTCGGGCACGGTTTTATGCGTGACGGGCGACTCAGAAGACCGCTTGCAATTCGTGGAGCCGTTCGCATTGGTGACGCCCAGATCGAATCCGCCGCTGAACCATCCCCAGGTGACATTGGCGTCATTCAGGAGATTGCCGATGTTGTTGCCGGACATGGCTACGAGTTCTCGCGTTGTGGCGGAGCAGACATCTCCCACGGGATCGGGATCGTTAATGATAGTGAACGATCCGTTTCCTCCATCGGTCACGCCACCCTTGCCGTTGCGCATGTCCACGACGCCGTTGGTTTGACCGGAGACAAGGTTGATGGCGCCAGGAGTAGACGGCCCGAATGTCGAACCATAAGAGTTGTCGCTCAGCGTGAAGCGCTGGGCATAGTTCCACAAGGCGGTGACGGTGTTGCCGTCGAAGTAGCCCATGGTCAGACCGGTTGTCGAGAGCGGCGAGGACGGGTCTGTCTTTTGGCGGTTGCCTTTACCCACGGACTTGGGGAACAGGTCCATCAAGCCGGCATGAAACGCCATTTCTTCCGCCGTGTATCCGTGATCCTGGTCGGCGGTGGCGGCTTGGCTACGATCTAAGCGGAATGGGTTAATGGCCCCAGCGCCATTGGCGGGATTCGACGCATTCGCATTGTGCGTCAACAAAGCGGCGCTCAGCCCGTTAACAGCCGGCGTGTCCGGGGCAGGGATGAACCTGGGCTCACCAGCAGGATTTTCAGCGCGCGGGTAGGTGGCGAAATAGTGATCAAACGAAACGTTTTCGGGAAAGATCACCACGAGGTGCTTTACCGGAGTGACGGGAGCAGCTTGAAAACTCCACGCGGAAGGGGTGGCAAGGTGCGCAACTAAACCTGTCAACACCAAGCATTTCAAAGACAACGGACGCATTTACGTTCATTGTATGTCCGTGAAGGATAACTCCGTACTGATAACGCAACCGCAATAGCAGTAAGATGAGGTGGATGGCGCGACGAAAAGACACAAGCGAAGGAACTTCCCGGAAGAGACTGGCCCAAGTGATTGTTTGCGAGGGCTGTTGTTGCGGACGAGTGGATAAAGGACACCCTGAAGTCCCCAGGGAGTGGCTTAAAACCGAGTGGCGCAAGCGGCTGCTTCCAGGAAAAGTGCATCTCACGTTCAGCGGCTGCGTGGGTCCATGCGACGTCAGCAACGTGGTGATGATTGTGACGGAGCAGCGAACGGTTTGGCTGGGCGGATTGGACCGGAAGAGCCAATTCGCGGAACTAGCGGATTGGGCGTCGGCCTGTGACCGGGCGGGCGCGGCCGTCCCGCTGCCCCAGGCGCTCGCTTGTTTGACTTTCGACCGGTTTACGGAGCAGAGATTGCTTCGCGCGGAAGTTGCATAGAAGGAGAAGGAGTTTACCTGATGACCGAGACGATTGAAAAGCGAGTTCCAGTTACTGTATTGACGGGTTTCCTGGGATCCGGAAAGACCACTTTGCTCAACCGGATTCTTACCGAGCAGCACGGCAAGCGCATTGCCGTGATTGAAAACGAATTCGGCGAGATCGGCGTGGACAACGAACTAGTGATCAACGCCGAAGAAGAAATATTCGAGATGAATAACGGCTGTATCTGCTGTACGGTCCGGGGAGATTTGATCCGCATCCTGGGCAATCTGATGAAGCGAAAAGATAGTTTCGACTACATCATGATTGAGACTACGGGCCTGGCCGACCCAGCGCCGGTGGCGCAGACGTTTTTTGTGGACGACGAAATGCGGGGCCGCATGGCGCTGGACGGAGTGGTTACCGTCATCGACGCGCGGCACATCTGGCAGCACATTGACGAATCGAGTGAAGCCAAGGAGCAGATTGCGTTTGCCGATGTCATTTTGCTCAACAAGACCGATTTGGTTCCAGCGGGAGAGATCGATCGCCTGGAGGCCCGGATCCGCGAAATGAATCTGGCGGCAAAGGTCTACAGGACCGAGCGCGCTGAGGTCGGCATGGACAAGATTCTCAATATCGGCGGATTCAATCTGGACCGGGCGCTCGAGGTAGATCCGATGTTCCTGGAGCCCGAATATCCGTTCGAATGGGCGGGTGTTTACCAGTTTGAAGCAGGCCGGTACGACCTGGTGATGCAGAGCGGTCCCGACCCTACGATGAATGCGGTGCTGATGCCGCTGGAAAACGCTTCCTTCCAATCGCTCGAAAGCGTGCAGTTCGATGCCGTTCTGACGTTCTCCGATAAAGAGCAGCCGGTTGAGCCGGGCGGCTCCATTTCACCGGGAACGATACTGCATCAACTCATGCTGCGGGATGGTGAAAAACGCTTCTTCATAGATATTCGGCGCGCGGGCGCTTACGCGCTCTTTACGCAGCATCACCCCGACGAATTCGCCATGGCGATTCCCGTTGAATATGCCCTGCAGAAAGAGTACAAGCCCGACCATGAACATGACGAGGAGATTTCATCGGTTGGCATCACTACCGAAGGCGACGTAGATGAGAAGAAGCTCAATAAATGGCTGCAAAAAGTTCTTTCGGAGAACGGGGCGGATATTTTTCGGATGAAGGGGATCTTGAGTATCGCTCAACATTCGCGGCGCTTCGTGTTTCAGGGCGTTCACATGCTGTTCGACGGACGGCCGGACCGCGAGTGGGGTTCCGAGCCACGCCACAATTCGCTCATTTTTATAGGCCGGAACCTGGATCGAGCCGGGCTTACGAAAGGCTTTGAACAGTGTCTGGCGTAGCGGCGCCGGCGACGAACGCAATTGGGGAAACGCGATGGGAAGCGAACCTGGGCGACCATGTCATTCGCCTTGCCTGGTCACCCAGCGGCGATTCCGTGGCGGCTGCGTGCGTCGAAGGGAGGATTCATGTCCTCAGCGCCGACAGTACGCAGCGCACCCGCAGCCTGGCTGGACATGAACACGGAGCGCAGTGTCTTTCCTGGAGCCACGATGGGCGGTTTCTGGCTACTGGCGGTCAGGATGGCCGCGTGAAGCTGTGGGACGGGGCATCGGGCGAATTGCTGCATTCCATGGATGCCGGCGCCGCCTGGGTGGAGCAAGTCGCGTTTGCTCCCGCAGCGCCACTGCTGGTATCGGCAGCCGGACGACATCTGAAGCTTTGGAATCTGCAAGGTGATTGCGTGCGGGAGTACCCGGCCCATCCGAGCACTATTTCAGATGTGCAATGGCAACCCGGCACGCTATTTTTCACTTCGGCCTGCTATGGCCAATTGGCCACGTTCAACGCCGGATCGGCGCAGCCGGTAAAGTCTTTCGGCTGGAAGGGGTCTATCCTGGCGGTGGCGTGGAGCCCGGATGCCAATTATGTGGCGACGGGCAATCAGGATGCAAGCGTGCATTTCTGGTACCGGAAATCGGGCAAGGACTTGGAGATGTCCGGTTACGGGGCTAAGGTGCGTGAACTTTCCTGGGACGCAGGCAGCCGCTATCTGGCTACCGGCGGGAGCGCCAATATCACGATTTGGGATTGCGGCGGAAAGGGACCGGCAGGCACGCGGCCCATCGAACTCCGAAAGCACGATGCACTGGTGAGCGCGCTCGAATATCAGCACAAAGGCGAACTCCTGGCCTCCGGGTGCGGCGAGGGCCGCGTTTGTGTGTGGCGTCCCGCTGGGCACTCAGCGAAACAATCCACGAAAGGCGCATCTCCGCTGCAGACCTGGGATGAGGGCGCGGGCATTACGCAGGTTCGCTGGGCCCCAAACGATAAGGCGCTGGCGATCAGCACGGCCAGTGGCTTAATACGACTGCTTGGCGCTATTTGAAAGCTGGCGGCCGGCGATTCGAAGCGACAACACTGTCACAAAAAGACCCACGCCGATGGGCAGAGTGAAGCGGTCGATATCGAGCTTTGCTAATTCGGCAGCGGCGAGCGCATAAGAGGTAACGACCACCAGGATGCTGAGGCAGCGGGAAGCGCGCTGGCCGCGCACGGAATTTCCGCTTCCCGCGCTTTGCACCAGCGAAGCATTGTATCCGTCTATTCCATCTACAATCATCATTCCCAATCCGAATGCCGCCCCCAGCCACCAGGCATTCTTCTGGTTCGCGAGCGCGAGAGCCGACAACTGAGAGGCAGTTTCAAAGCCCGCGGCGAAAACGATGCCCAACAGAAGTGGACTGGAGGTGAGCAGCCGGTGCTGCGGGTGGTGCGACGAACGGCGCCATAGCCGGTATAGATTGATGGTGCCGATTGCGATGAGCATCCAGGGAGAAAGAATTTCCCAGTGAATGGCGGAGAACCCACCGATACCGGCCGCAAGCAATGTCACGACTAACGCGTGCCCGAGAGCAAACAGCACGCCGTTCCAGGGACTGTTGCGGATGCGGGCCAAACCGTCGATGGCGGCCAAGTGGTCCGCGTCCATGCCATGGCGGCAGCCCAGCAGGAGCGCCAAGCCAAAGAAGGAGAAATTCATAAGAGCGTACAGCTTATTGATGGCACTAGTTAATGATACTACTGTCGCAATAACGAACTGCGAGCCACTACTTTCCGCAGCGGCCCGGGCGGCGGTGTGCCTCGAATGGCGAGCCAAAGAATTTCATTCAACTCGCGCGCATCTGCTAAGTCAGATTCGCTGAAGTCCAGCCGATTCGATCTTTCCGCTAAGGCGGAATGCGCCGGATTCTTTATGTCGAGAGGAACGCGCGCAGGCTGGTTCGCGTAGCCGGCGAGATCCGGCCTGTTGGAGAAAGCGTTCCACATAGGACGAGCGGCCGCGTCGAACATGGTCATCGGCGTTAAGCCTAGAATGAGCTCGAGCGGTCGTGCTGCCTGAAGTAGAAGCTGGTGTGCTCTTTGAGTACCGGATCTTCTACACCGCTGATCTGAACGCCGGCTTCAGACGACCTGGCGCCTTCTGGAGTTGCAGGAGGACGCGCATACATCCGCCGGGCGTATCCCATGTCACCGAGCACTTGGTCAGACGTGCGGTTCTCTTTCATCAGGAGAATGACATGTTTGATAGGAGTGGACACGCCTGTAAGGCTGGGAACAGGATTCCCGGCGGGACTGCCCGCGTTGTCTCGTAACGCATCGCCGCAGAATATCCGCGATCAGATGCGGCGTTTTCTCCGGTTGGCCATCAGACGTCACTGCCGTGGAAATGGGAAGGGTAGAAAGCGGGATGGTTTTTCCGGCGGGCCGGATGCGCCAGCCTGTGTTCGGCAGGAAGCCGCCGTCTGCCGCAGGACCGACCTGAGCAGGTTAGGCGATTGCGAGCGAACGGAGACTGTAATGGCAAGCACGGCGATGATTTGCCAGTGACCCGGCGCAAGGTGAGATTTCTCATTACGCACCGAAGTTTACGTGATGAATGTTACACAGTCACGAAACTGTTTTCGTTGTTTCATGCAGCGCCCTAAACGATTCCTTCTATGGATGTCACTATAGATGTCACCTCGGCCAGGAGCGGCTTTTGAAAATCCATTGGCCGGGGAGGAGGAGCGCCTTATGTTTACGAAATATTCTCCGCCGGGAGGCCTGTTGGGAAGAGCGTCGCATATTCTGTTGAGGGCGATACCAGTGTTGTTGGTCTGCTGTGCGTCTGCCCAGCAGAATCCGCAAAAGGATTCCGATCGTAAGGCGCCGGCCGATGTCGTGATCGGAGACCAGACTTTATTCCCGATCCGCGTCCGGCTTGGGCCGTTCTCACCGGGAGATCGAGCCAAGGCCGCGAGCACTAAGCTCGAACATCTGGTTAGAGACGTGAGCGTTAGTTCGAACGCGATTGCCGCGGATGAACACGAGACCAGCACCGACATCCTGGCGGGCGATGAGATTATCATGACCGTGACCGAGCCCGATGCGGCGGCCGCGGGGCTTTCCCGATCCGCACTCGCGAACAACAACGTCCAGCTGATACGCGCCGCCCTCGCGAAAGTGCGCGGCGAATATACCTACAAAAGTTTGATGGCCGGGGCTCTGTATGCCACCTTGTCAACGCTTGTCCTGATCGCAGTCTTGATTGCTCTTCGGCGGTACTCTCCCAAGCTTTACGCAGCCATCGAGCGGCGGCGCGGAACCCACATCCGCACGCTCAAAATTCAGTCGCTGGAGTTGCTGTCGGCGGCCCGCATTACCGAGACGCTGGTGAAGTGCGCGCGGCTGGTCCGGTTTGGAATCACGGTAATGCTGCTGTATTTCTACATTCCGCTTGTGTTCAGCTTCTTCCCCTGGACCAGGACTTTTGGCGCGACGCTTCTAGCTTATGTGCTGTCGCCCATCGGCACCGGCTGGTACGCGTTCGTTGCCTATCTGCCGAGTCTGCTCATCCTTCTGGTTGTCGTGGTGTTTTCTTACCTCGCGCTGCGGTTTGTGCGCTTCCTGTTCCAAGAGATCGAACGAGGAACAATCAGTTGGCCGGGCTTCTATGCGGAATGGGCGATGCCCACCTTCAAGATTGCACAGCTACTCATTCTTGCGTTCGCTCTAGTAGTCATGTTTCCGTACTTGCCGGGGTCCGATTCGCCGGCATTCAAGGGAATATCAATCTTTCTTGGTGTTCTTTTCTCCCTAGGCTCGAGCTCAGCGGTGGCGAACGTGATCGCCGGGGTGATTCTCACCTACACGCGGGCGTTCCGCATCGGAGACCGGGTTCAGATTGCGGATACCGTTGGCGACGTGACAGGCAAGACGCTACTTGCGACTCACGTGAAGACCATCAAGAACGTACACATCACCATTCCGAATTCGCTTGTGCTCGGCAGCCATATCATCAATTTCAGCGCTTCCGCGCAAGGGCAGCCGCTGATCCTTCACACCGGCGTCACGATTGGTTATGATGCGCCATGGCGGCAGGTCCATGAACTGCTCATCGGCGCCGCTGAGGCCACTCCCGGTATTCTGCCGGAGCCCAGGCCTTTCGTGTTGCAGACGAGTCTGGACGACTTCTATGTCGCGTATGAGATCAATGCTTATACGGATCAGCCCAGCCGGATGGCGCTGCTCTACAGCGGTCTGCATCAAAACATTCAAGATAAGTTCAACGAAGCGGGTGTCGAAATCATGTCTCCGCACTATAATGCTGTTCGGGACGGCAACGTGACCGCGATCCCGGGAGCCTACCTGCCCGCTGACTATGCGCCCTCCGCTTTTCGCCTGTTCCGATCCGCGCCAAACGGGAAGGCGGCCGCCCGTTCCACTGCCTCGCCTGATTGACCGCGGCACGGTTTTTAAGGCGTGAGTGCATGTTAGGTTAGGAGTGGAGGAATGGCAGAGCGGTTGAATGCGCCGGTCTTGAAAACCGTTAGCGGGGTAACTCGCTCGGGGGTTCGAATCCCTCTTCCTCCGCCAGTGTTGCAAACAAAAAGACTTAGCTAGCTGGCTACAGTTTTTTTGCAGATCTTGCCAATATCCCGGGTATTAATTCCTGGGAGCGACAACATCTCGCGGCAACCGACTGTACGACTGAAAATACGAGTTATCTTACCTGACGGGACACGACGTTACGTCGACCCTGTTAAAACCGGAAACGGCAAACTCAAACCTCTTTATGCGCTCATCGACGGGCAGCAGCACCACCACCCAGAGGGCATATATTGCCTTCGCTATGCAGCCAACAATGGTAAGCGTATATGGGACCAGGTTGGGCCTGACCCGGTTGCGGCGCTCTTAGGCCAACAACGCAAAGAGTGGGCGCTCTCTGGAAGGGCAATTGGGCGAACTGCTGCCGACGATCCGCTGGCACCGAAGAAAACAAAAATAAAGGAAACTGCGGCGGAATATCTGGCCGAAGTAAAGATGGCCAAATCTAATCGCACATGGCTGGCCTATGACTTGGCGCTGCGTTTGTTTCTGGCCGACTGCCGAAAGACCTACCTAGAGGATGTCGACCGCAAGGACCTGCTGCACTTCATCGCACATTTAAAGTCTCTAGGCAAAGGTCCGCGCACGGTCGCGAACAACGTCAGGGACCTAAAAGTTTTCTTCTTAAGTCGAGAGCTGAAATGGCCACTGAAAAAGACGGATCGAGTGCGGTACACAGAGCCGTTAGTCAAGGCGTATACTCGGCAAGACATCGCTAGGCTGATAGCGGCTGCGGATGTTGATGAGCGAGACCTATTCCAATTCTTTCTTTGCACGGGGGCGCGAGAAAAAGAAGTGGCGCATGCGACCTGGAGGGACGTTGATTTAGAGGAAAGAACTTTCTCTATAACGGAAAAGCGGGATTCTCGCCTTCAATTCACGACCAAGGACCATGAGGAAGGTCTTGTTCCGCTACCGGACTTCATGGTTGAACTTCTGGCGAATCGGAAAAAGCGCTACCCAACTGGCCGATTGATTTTCCCGGGCACGGACGGCAAGCCCGAGGGCCACTTCTTGCGAACGCTGAAGAAACTGGCGCTACGCGGCGGCCTGAATTGCGGGCACTGCACAAATAAGCAAGGAAAGTCCTGCGCAGATCATCCTGTCTGTGATTTTTGGATACTGCATCGATTTCGGAAAGCTTTCGCTACCCGTCATAGCGAGGCCGGAGTTCCGGTGCGGACGATACAACGGTGGCTTCGGCATTCGGACCTCGATACTACGTTGCGGTATCTTGCGAGTAGTGATGACCAGACGGTTCAGACTCGCGACAGAATTAACAGCGCGTTTGTGCTTTAAGTCATGGCGACAGACGATCAAGGCCCGGCTGTGATCACCACGCAGCGGGCCCTGATCTCATCGCCTTTAGGCTACCGATGCTGTCTCAGTGCTTGCACCTTGACATCGGTAGCTGAACTGGCGCAACATTGCAATGGAGATGGTACTTGCAGCACATAGAGGCCATAAACATGGACTCTCTTGATATCCGGTAACACGGTTTGGTTCATCTGAGCATCCTATTTCAGGGTAACTGTAACGCTGCGTACTCTACTGAGTGCGATAACTAACACCAGTACAAATATAGAGATAATTACTTCTGTTTGATTCATTCGTTTAACGGGGGACCGAAGCGGACACTTCGGTTTCTCTTCTTATTATCCTTTCCAAACTTAATTCAACACCTATTGGATGTTCTGGGCAAGTCCATTCTGTGGACAAAGTACCAGATAAAGCGTGGTGTGTCTCGGGATTTGTGGGTTTAGGGGAAATGTTAATCTCCGCTGAAGTCCGTAAATCGGCGTTGAGAATTATGCGAGCCCTGAAGCACCTATAAGGATAATCCTACTCTGGAGGTTTAATGATAAATCGGCGGAAGATGCTCCTTAGTGCTGCTGCGATTACCTCTAGTGGCCCCCACCTAACACTGGCGGCTGATTCAGATCGGACCATGGACGCCTGGAACGGTCGCGCCTGGAAAGGATGGAGTCTAGTCGAAAAATCATTCTGGATTATGGGCTTCTCGTCGGGATACGTTTGGGCCACCATACAAGGGAAGAAGACGTGGGATGCCGCTATGCCTAGTAAATCGAAAGAGGTCAAGATCCTTTACGACGCGCTTGGAAAGACGGATCTTGTAGAGGGTTTTACCGAAATTCAGCTGGCTCAAGAGGTCGACCGCGTGTATGCGGACGATAACAACCTGAGCCTGTCGGTCGGCCTGGCTGCGGCTCATGCCTTCCATCGGCTAAACAAACAGTATTCCGAAGAGGAACTTCGCGATGAGTTAGCGCATTTTAGAGCGCTCGCCATCTTTAGCAAAACAATGGAGGAGCAGCGAAAGTGATTTGTTCTAGCCTCCGGAAGACGACATTCATGATCCTGACTCTTTTTTTATTCCTTCAAGTTGCTGCGTGGGCTTCCGAAGTGGCAAAGCCTCCAACTCCGCCTCTAACGGTCGCGACGGAATATGCTCGTGAACTTATATCAATTGAGGAGGTGCGAGCCAGAGGTGAAGCGGACATGCAGGGGACTGTAACCAGCCAAGAGAAGCTGACCAGTGGGATCCACTTCAGCACGCTCATTCAATTGGAGCTGAAATCACAGATCCGGATGTTGAAGGATATGCGTCTGACGGAGCAGTT
>DATHIZ010000565.1:0-16114 GCA_035316385.1 Bryobacteraceae bacterium
GTGGCGGTCGCCATCTCGTTAAGGGCTCGCCGGGCCTTCGTCGCTTCGCGTTTTTCTTCTTCGGTGAACAAGCCAATCGCGTATATCAGCGTATCTGTTTGATTGGACCGCCCCACCACCCTCTCGAGGGTAGTAGCGCTGGCGTTGTCGTTGCCATCCGTGATGACCAGCAGCACTTTCTTGTCCTTCTTCGCTTTGGACGTCATGTAATCGAGCGACATGCTCAATGCGTCGCGCATAGCCGTCCCTCCGCGCGCATCGATTCGCGCCAAGCCTTGCTCCAGCTTGTGCAGGTCGTTTGTGAAGGGAACATCCAGATAAGCGTCGTCGTTAAAATTCACGACGAAAACTTCGTCCTGCCTATTGGACTCTCGGACCATCGCCAATGCCGCCGCTTCCACCCTGCTGCGCTTATTGGCCATGCTGCCGCTATCGTCGATGACAATCCCCATTGACACCGGGACATCTTCCCGGTGGAACACTTTCACTTGCTGCGGTTGTCCATTCTCGAAGATCCGGAAGGAGTGTTGTTCGAGATTCGTTATCATCTTACCCTTGCGGTCGGTCACGCTTGCGTGTAGCACCACCAGCCTGGTGTCCGAAGTGAACTGAGCGAACAGGCCGCCGGCGCACACTGCCGCCATGATCGCCAAAACGGCCTTGCTCACAAGTCGATGATTCACGGATTTCCGGGAGTTATTGAGAGGGAGCATAGTACCCCAAGCGGAAATAGGCTTTGAGTGGCGGCAATCCACGCGGTTGATTTAGCTTTACCTGAACCTTCCGGTACTTCCCGTCGCGCTCCCGGTTCTTCGGCGAATACCCCAACATGTATTCGTTCCTCAATTCAATTCCGATTTTTGCGGCGATATCCGGCAATTCCGCTATATTCTCAACCGCATATTCCCGTCCGCCCGTCTGTTCCGCCAGTTCGTTCAACAGGCCTGGCCCGGAGGATTCCTCAGGGGTTCGTCCGCGGGCGCCCATCGCTTCAAAAATACCAATTGCGAAAATCTGAACGTCTGCCTCGCGCACCGCGCCCTTAATCTCCGTTTCCGTATAGCGGCTGCTGTTATCGCCGCCATCCGAAATGATCAGCAGCGCCTTGCGTGGATTGTGTGCTTTCTTCATCTCGTGCATTGCTAGATAGACGCTGTCCAGCAACGCGGTTCGTCCTCGAGATTGCGTAAAGGTCAGCGTACTTTGAATCTTGTCGGTGTCCGTGGTAAACGGCACCGCCAACTCCGGACGGTCATTGAATTGCACGAGAAAAAACTCATCCGCCGGATTGGCGGTCTTAAAGAACTCCGCCGCGGCTTGCCGTGATTTCTGGAGCTTTGGACCCATGCTGCCGCTCGTATCAAATACTAATCCGATCGAAATGGGGGCATCTTCGCTTGAAAACTGAGTAATCGCCTGCTCCACCTTGTCTTCAAACAACTTAAAATGTTCTTTTTCGAGGCCGGTGACGAACCGGTTCAAAGGATCAGTCACCGTGACGTTCACCAGCACCAACGTCTTGTCTATCCGGATGTCGACCGGACGTGAATTCGGAGCATCCGCGGCAGCTCCCGGACGCTTGGTTTGCACCGCAACCGACTCATCGGTTTTAACGCCTTGTCCAAACAGGGGGAGCGAAGAAGTGGCAAACAAGAAGACGACTAAGGCCAACACGCTCTTCACCGGGCGGCAGGCCCCACACCGGACGCTAAACTGATGACTGCGAAGCAAAGCGGGCGTCCGCATGAAATCTATACGTTCTGACTAGATCATAGCATCGAGATCATGCCTGGAGTGCCCGCTTTATCAAGCTATCGCGCCGCAAAAAGCCGCATTACGGAGCGGCCTAGCGTTGGATGCGCGCCGACCCGCCCTTGGCAAGCGAACGGACCTGGTCGAGCGAAGCCATGGTTGTATCGCCCGGGAACGTCGTCAGTAGCGCGCCGTGGGCCCAACCCAACTTCACTGCTTCGTCGTTCGATTCGCCCGTGAGCAAACCATAAAAGAAGCCGGCGGCAAATCCGTCGCCTCCGCCCACGCGGTCATATACGTCCAGTTCCATCGTGGGCGCCATGTGGGTAGTGCCGTTGATCCAGGCAACGGCGCTCCAGCTATGCCGGTTTGTCGAATGAACTTCGCGCAGCGTGGTCGCCACGATCTTCACATGCGGATGCTTCTCGCGCACCTTGTCGATCATGCCGAAGAACGCCGTCGGATCGAGTTTCGATTTGGCGGCTACTTCCGGCCCCGCGATTCCCAATCCCTTCTGCAGATCTTCTTCGTTACCCACCAGGACGTCCACATTCTTCACAATGCGGTCAATCACTTCGACCGCCTTCGCGTGACCGCCGATAACGTTCCACAATTTCTCGCGATAATTCAAATCGAAAGAAACAATGGCGCCAGCCGCCTTAGCGGCTTCAATCGCTTCAATGGTGATCTCGGAACTGGTCTTCGAAAGCGCCGCGAAAATGCCGCCGCTATGAAACCAGCGGATGCCGCCGGCGAAAATCTTCTTCCAATCGAAATCGCCTGGCTTCAGCAATCCCGCAGCCTCGTTCGCGCGGTTGTAAAACACTACCGGAGCACGCACGCCCTGCCCGCGATCGCTATAAACCGTGGCGATATTGGGACCCGCCACACCGTCATGCTTGAAATGCTTGTAGAAAGGTGTCACCCCCATCGCGCGCACGCGTTCCGCCACCAGATCCCCCAGCGGATAATCCACCATTGCGCTAGCCACGCCCGTTTTCAGGCGGAAGCAATCGGCGAGGTTGGCCGCGACATTGAATTCGCCACCGCTCACGTGGATCAGGCACTCGTGGGCCTTTCGAAACGGGATAATCCCGGGATCTAAGCGGCAGACTAATCCACCGATAGACATAAAGTCCAATGCGCCTTCTGGCTTAAGATCAAAACCGTAATTCATTTGTTCTCTTTTTTCTCTCCGTTACTGCAACTACGCGTTATAAGTGCCCGAGGATACTCGCCCGCCTCGCCCGGTCCAGTTCGTATGGAAAAACTGCCCGCGCGGCTTGTCGATCCGCTCATACGTATGCGCGCCGAAGAAATCGCGTTGCGCTTGCAGCAGATTCGCCGGTAGCCGCTCGGTCCTGTATCCATCGTAAAAGGCCAGCGCGGTCGAGAATGCCGGAGTCGGCACGCCCAGGCTGATGGCTTGAATCACCGCCTGCCGCCAACCATCCTGGTATTTGTTGATGACATCGTTGAAGAATCCATCCATCAATAGGTTGTGGAGCTTCGGGTTCTTGTCATAGGCCTCTTTGATCTTGCCCAGGAACCGGCTGCGGATGATGCAGCCTCCCCGCCACATCAACGCAATACCGCCCATGTTCAGGTTCCAGCCTTGCTCCTTTGCGGCCTCGCGCAGCAACATGTAGCCCTGCGCGTAGGAAATCAATTTGGAACAATACAGCGCGCGGCGCACGTTTTCAATGAACGCTTTCCGGTCCACCGGAACCGTGCTGAGGTGCGGCCCGCTCAGCACCTTCGATGCCGCCGTTCGTTCCTCTTTCAAGGCCGAGAGACAACGGGCAAAAACCGCTTCGCCGATCAGAGTCACCGGCATACCCAGGTCCAGCGCGCTGATGCCGGTCCACTTCCCGGTGCCTTTTTGTCCGGCGGTATCCAGAATTTTGTCGACCATTGGCTTCCCATCTTCGTCCATTTTCGTGAAGATCTCGGCCGTGATCTCAATTAGGAAGCTATCCAGCTCGCCCTTATTCCATTCGGTGAAAATTTCGTGCAGCTCGTTCGTGTTCAGCTGCAAGCCGGTTTCCAGCAAGTGATAGGCTTCGCAAATCAGCTGCATATCGCCGTATTCAATGCCGTTGTGCACCATCTTCACGTAATGCCCGGCGCCATCTTCGCCCACCCAGTCGCAGCACGGGGTGCCATCTTCCACTTTTGCCGCGATGGCCTGAAAAATCTCTTTCACATGCGGCCAGGCTTCAGGGTTGCCGCCCGGCATTATGGAGGGGCCGAAGCGCGCGCCCTCCTCTCCGCCCGAAACGCCCGTCCCTATGAACAAAATGCCCTTTGCGTTCAGCTCTTTCGTGCGCCGGTTTGAATCCGGATAGTGCGAGTTGCCGCCGTCGATAATGATGTCCCCCTTTTCGAGGAAGGGGACGACATGACCGATCATCTGATCTACCGTGTCGCCGGCTTTCACCATCATCATGACGCGCCGCGGCCGTTTGAGCGTTTGCACCAGCTCTTCGACCGAATGCGTGCCTACGACTTGGGTGCCTTTGGCTTCATCTGCAAGAAAATCATCGACCTTGGAAACAGTTCGATTGAAAACTGCCACCTTATAGCCGTGGTCATTCATGTTCAAAACTAAATTTTGGCCCATGACCGCCAGGCCAATTAAGCCGATATCGCAGGTTTCTTTTTGCATAGTTTTGGTTCGGCAGCCCATCACCGAAAAACTGATGATATCGCTATCGCAAATGTACTCGCGAATCTTCGTGACCTATGCATAGTTGCCGGCCACATAACCGGAAGCCCACGCCCATTGGAAATTGAATCCGCCCAAATGCCCCGTGACGTCCACCACCTCACCGATAAAATACAAATTTGATATTTTCTTGCTTTCCATGGTTTTGGACGACAGTTCGGCGGTGCTCACGCCGCCCAGCGTCACCTCCGCCGTGCGGTAGCCCTCTGTACCGTTAGGAACAATCTGCCAATCGTTGACAGCCGCTCCTAATCTCTCCAACTGCCGGTCAGGCAAGTCGCCCAGCCTGCCGGAGCGGCCTTCCGGTACATGCTGCTCGGCAATGCGATGGGCCAGGCGTTTGGGCAGAAGAGTAGTCAGGAACGTCGTTGCTTCCTGCTTCGGATGCGTCGCTTTCGCCTGCAGCAACAGAGCGGCGGCATTGTGCCCCGGCGCCAGGTTCACGCGCAACACTCTTCCCGCCTGCCAATAAGAAGAGATTTGCAACATGGCGGGCCCGCTTAAACCGCGATGCGTGAACAGCATGCCCTCGCAAAACTTCTGTTTGCCGCACTGCACCACCGCCGGCGTCGCCACTCCTGCCAGCGAATGCCAGGTTTTAAGTTGCGCTTCCGTCAGCGTGAAAGGGACCAGCGCCGGCTGCGTGGAGACGACGGCCACATCGAATTGTTTAGCGATCCGATAGCCTAAATTGGTTGCGCCCATCTTGGGAATAGAAAGGCCGCCGCAAGCCACAACTAGAGATTCGCTCGAGAATTCCTCTCCCGCTGTTCGCACCAGGAAGCGCTCATCCGGCTTACTCACTTGCTCAATTGCGGTTTGCAGCCGGATTTCCACCTTGAATTGCCTGCACTCTTCGAGCAGCATCCCAATGATTTGTTGCGAGGAGCCATCGCAAAAAAGCTGGCCCAGTGTTTTTTCGTGGTACGCGATTCGATGCTTTTCCACCAGCGCGATGAAATCCTGCGCGCTGTAACGCGCCAGGGCGGAGACGCAAAACCGCGGATTTTGTGAGAGATAGTGTTCCGGCGAAGCGTGCAGATTGGTGAAATTGCATCTTCCGCCGCCGGAAATGCGGATCTTCTCCCCTGGCTTACTCGCATGATCGATAACTACTACCCGCCTGCCACGTTTGCCCGCCTCTATCGCGCACATCAGACCGGCCGCGCCGGCCCCGGCGATGAGCACATCTGCCTGTACTACAGTCATCCGCATGAAATTATCCCAGGGGCCGCGAAGTATAACCGGATCAAATATAGCCACAATGGATATATGCATGATGTATAGTATCGATATGGCCGAGCCCAAACCCGATCCCCAAGCCCTGCTCCCCTTGCCCGCGGCTACCTTTCACATCCTCATGGCCCTTACCGAGGAAGATCGCCATGGGTACGCGATTATCCAGGATGCATTCGCTCGTACCGGCGGTACGCTGAAGCTAAGCGCCGGCACTCTGTACCGCTCCATCCAGCGCATGCTGGAGCAGGGACTGATTATCGAAACCGAAGAACGTCCAGACCCGGAACTGGATGACGAGCGCCGGCGTTACTACCGCATCACCAAATTTGGACGCCAGGTGGGTCAGGCGGAAGCGCAGCGTCTTTCGCAGTTGGTGAAATGGGCGCGGGAAAGCGGCTTCGCGCCGGGGAGAGCGTAATGGCCTTTTACCGGTTTCTGTTGTTGCTGTATCCGGCATCGTTTCGCGCCCAGTATTCGGAAGAACTTTGTTCGCTCTTTGCCCTGCGGCTGCGAAACGCGTCGAATCCGGTTGCCACCCTTCTCACGTGGGTCGACGCCCTGATCGATATATTGCTGACTGCAGTCCAGACGCATGCGGACATCTTGCGCCAGGACCTTCTTTATACGTGGAGGACACTGCGCAAGTCCCCCGGCTTCGCCATCACGGGGATCATCGTAGCAGCGCTAGGCGTAGGCGCAACCACAGCGGCTTACACGATTACCGATCACGCTCTTCTCCGGCCCCTGCCCTTTCCGGAATCGGACCGCCTGGTCAAGTTGTGGGAGGATATGACGCCCGGAAACTATAGAACCTTGGAAGTCTCGGCTCCCAACTACCAGGATTGGAAGCAGATGAGCAAATCCTTCAGCGGCATGGCGGCGTTTCGCCCTCTTTCGGTCGCGATGGTAGGTTCTGGGGTTCCACAACAGATTGAAGGCGCCAGTGTTGCGTCCGATCTATTGCCCATGCTGGGAGCCCAGCCTTTGTTCGGCCGTATTTTCACCGCTGCGGATGATCGCCCAGGCGCCTCGGGAACCGTACTGCTCAGCTATAGCCTGTGGCAGCGGCAGTTTGCCGGTGGCGCAAACATTCTGGGGCGGCGTCTGCTTCTCGATGGCCAACCTTACGTAGTGATCGGAGTCATGGGCAGAAGCTTCGTCTATCCGCGCCCCGACGCACAACTCTGGACAACGCTCCGTTTCACCAATGATGACTTTACGGAGCGCAACAACACTTGGCTGCGCGTAGTGGCGAAACTGCGTCCCGGTGTGTCGATAGAGCAGGCCCGGGCCGAAATGCGCCTCATCTCGGAACGTCTGAAACGCGAGTATCCCAAGGACAATGAACATGTCGGCGTGACCATCAATTCGCTCCGTGATGAGATCTCCAATAACTCCCGGTTGCTCCTATACGCTTTGCTGGGTGCTTCCTTTTGCGTCTTGCTGATTGCGTGTACAAATCTGGCGAACCTGCTACTGGCGCGCGGCTTGCAGCGGCGCAAGGAAGTGGCTTTGCGCAAGGCTTTGGGCGCGGGTCGTGAACGTCTGGTCAGGCAGATGCTAACTGAAAGCCTGGTGCTCGCTTTCTGCGGTGGTTGGCTGGGTGTCCTGATTGCCTTTGCCGCCATTCCGCTGCTCTCCCGTTTGATTCCGACGGCGTTGCCGGTTGCGGAAATACCCGCGATCGATGGTCGCGTCATCCTGTTCGCGCTTTCCATCACAACGCTCACCGGTCTTGGCTTCGGCGTGATTCCGTCCATTCGTGCCGCCAGCACTTCAAACGTGGAAGGCTTGCGGGAAGGAGGAAGGGAAGGAATCGGCGGCAAAAAGGAGCGGCTGCGCTCCGGACTGGTTGTTGCCGAGATCGCGCTCTCCCTCGTCCTCTTGGTTTCTTCCGGGCTGCTCGTTCGAGCTTTATGGCAATTGCAGCAAGTCAATCCAGGATTCCGCGCTGACAATGTGTTAACTCTGCGAACCGCGCTGCAAATGCCGAAATATGAATCCACGGCAAGGCGGGTTCAACTCTACACACGCATTCTGCCGGAGATCCGCGCACTGCCGGGCGTGGCTAGTGCCGGTTACACTAGTTTTCTACCGATCGTTGCGCAGGGAGGATTATGGCCCGTCAGCATCCCCGGTCAAGAACAAAATACTGACATTGCCCTTCATCAGGCAAGCCTTCGCTTTATTACTCCCGGCTATTTCGAAACCATGCGTGTCCCGCTGCTGCGAGGCCGCGCCGTCACTGATTCCGATACGGATAAGACGCAATGGGTGGCAGTAGTGAGTGAATCTTTTGCCCGCGAATATTTCCCCGGCAGAGACCCTCTGGGCCGTCAGTTCGACTTTGGTTTTGCCACGCGCACCATCATCGGTGTAGTAGGCGATGTCTGCGTCCGCGGCGTGGAAAGAACTAGCGAGCCGCAGGTGTATCTCTCTTATAAGCAGGTGCCTGACAAGTTCATCACTTGGTACGCGCCCAAAGACTTGGTGGTCCGTTCCAGCCTTCCTTCGGAACGCTTGCTGCCCGCTCTCCGCCGTATCATCGCGGCAGCCGATCCTGAACAGCCGGTCTCCGACGTGCAAACGCTCTCGCACATTGTCGAGCAAGACACTGCCTCCAGAAAGACTCAGGTATTCGTGCTGAGCGGCTTTACCTTCCTCGCCATCCTGCTGACCGGGATCGGCATTCACGGCCTGCTTTCGTTCACCGTTTCCATGCGTACCCAGGAAATCGGCGTGCGCGTAGCGTTAGGCGCAAAATCGCAAAACATCGTTGCAATGATTCTGCGTGAGAGCCTACTACTCGGTATAGCGGGAGCCTTCGTGGGCAGCGCCCTCGCCTATGCGGCGGGCCGGAGTTTAGCCTCACTTCTGGCCGGCGTGCAACCTGGCGATCTCAATACCTACGCCGCTGGATTGGCCGTAGCTCTTTGCACTACTTTGGCGGGAAGCCTATGGCCCACTTGGCGCGCCTTGCGCGTAGACCCGATGACGGCCATGCGAGTCGAATAACTTAGGCGTAAATCCCCGGCGCTTCGTGCCCGATCGCCTGCACATACTCGACATACGAGCCTGGATACACGCGAGGGTCGCGTTCGGTGCCGCTCTCGCCTCCCAATTCCAGCACGCGTGTCCCCAATCCCCGCAAAAACACACGGTCATGCGAGACGAAGATCATCGTCCCTTCAAACTCTTTCAGCGCCTCCACCAGCATCTCCTTGGTGGCCAGGTCCAAGTGATTGGTCGGCTCATCGAGGACAAGAAAATTCGGCGGGTTGAAAAGCATGCGCGCGATCACCAGCCGCGATTTTTCCCCGCCCGACAGGGAACGGATCCGCTTGTCCACATCATCTCCCGAGAACTGGAATGCCCCCGCCAGCGAACGCAGCGACCCGATGCCGTCTTTCGGAAAATCCTGTTGGAGCTGTTCGATGACCGTCAAATCCGGATCGAGAACGTCCAGGGATTGCTGCGAAAAATATCCCATCGTCAGGCTCGCACCCAATCGCACGCTGCCTGAATCCGGCTCTGTGGCGCCCGCGATCATCTTGAGCAGAGTGGTTTTGCCGGCGCCGTTCCGGCCCATCACCGCCCAGCGCTCTCCACGGCGGATGTGGAGATTGAAGCCATCGTAAATCGCGCGCGAACCGTAGCTCTTTCGCAGATTCTCAATCACCGCCACCTGATCGCCCGATCGTTGCGGAGGGCGAAAATCGAACTTCACCACCTGCCTCTTTT
Organism: Bryobacteraceae bacterium; assembly: GCA_035316385.1. Lineage (GTDB taxonomy): Bacteria > Acidobacteriota > Terriglobia > Bryobacterales > Bryobacteraceae > Bog-105. Next base: position 9,461 of record DATHIZ010000565.1, read on the forward strand.
TCGGCAGCTCGATCTTCTCGATTTTGTCCAGCGCCTTAATCCGGCTCTGCACCTGGGCAGCCTTGGCGGCGTGCGTTTTGAAGCGCTCAATAAAGCGCTGTTCCTTCGCCAGCATGGACTGCTGCCTGGCGAATGCCGCCTTCTGGTTGGTCTCCCGGATCGCCCGCTCGCGCTCATAGAAATCGTAATTGCCCGAGTACGAGATGATTTCGCCTCCATCGATCTCTGCGATCTTTGTGACCAGCCGGTTCATAAACTCGCGGTCATGCGAGGTCATAAGCAGAGTTCCGGAAAACGCTCTGAGAAACTGCTCCAGCCAGATAATCGACTCCAAATCGAGGTGGTTGGTCGGCTCGTCCATCAGCAGTACATCGGGCCGGCCGAGCAAAACACGCGCCAGCGCGACGCGCATCTTCCATCCGCCGGATAACGCCCCCACGTCGCCGTCGATCTGCTCGTTCCGGAAGCCGAGACCTAGCAGCACGTCCCGCGCCTGCGCTTCGAGCGTATAGCCGTCCAGGTGTTCGTATTCCTCCTGCACTTCACCGAATCGCGTCAGGATTTCGTCCATCTCGTCGGCCCGCTCGGGATCTTCCATGGCTTGCTGCAGGCTTTCCAACTCGTGGTGCAGGTCGCCGATGCGTCCGCTGCCGGCAATCGCTTCATCCAGAACCGAACGGCCCTGCATTTCCTCCACGTCCTGCCGGAAATAGCCAACGGTCAGTTTCTTCGGAACCGAAACCTCGCCTTCATCCGGCAGTTCCTCGCCTACAACCATGCGGAACAGCGTTGTTTTGCCCGCGCCGTTAGGACCCACCAGGCCGATTTTCTCTCCTGGGTTGAGCTGAAAGGAAGCATCGACGAAGATCAACTGCCTGCCGTACTGTTTGTGAATATTCGAGAAAGAAATCATCCGAAAATCCAAAGCTAGCAGACCAGCGAATTATCGCCGCTTCAATGCTTCTAACTCGTCCAACGTGCGCGGCCAGTCCTTGCCCAATAGCCGCGATAATCCACGATCGGCGAGTATCTTCCCGCCGGTCTGGCACCGGGGGCAGTAGTCCGTCTCATTGTCGGCATAGCGAATGCGCTGGATCTTTTCGCCGCATCGGGGGCACGGCTCCCCATAGCGTCCATGTGCCGCCATATCTTCTCGAAAGGCCGTGACCCTCTCGGGAAAACGATCCGCTGCCTCGGCCCGCAAACGCGTTGTCCACAACTCCAGCGTGCCGCGAGTGGCGTGGAAAAGCCGCTCCCATTCCTCCGCCTTCAGCTTCTGCGTCTGCGCGATCGGCGATAACTGCGCGGCATGCAGAATCTCATCCGAATACGAGTTGCCAATGCCGCTCAGCACGCGCGGGTCGGTGAGCGCCCGCTTCAGCGTATGGTTCTCTACCGTAAGAGCCGAACGGAACTGATCGATGTCAGCAGTGAAAACATCAATCCCTCCGGGGTCCACGGAACGCAAACCCTCTTCGCCGCTCAGGATGTGCAGCGACGCGCGGCGCTTGGTCCCGGCTTCCGTGAGCGTAAGCGAACCTTCGGGAAAGTCAAACGCCGCCAGGTTCTGACGGCCCGCGAGTTTGACTTGCGGCGCCCGCCAATGCAGACGGCCGGCGATCATCAAGTGAAGCACCACCCAAAGGCCGCCCTCCATGCCGATCGCGATTCGTTTCCCAACGCGCCGCAATTCGTGAACGGTGCGGCCTTCCACGCTGGCCACGGGCGGTTCTATCGTCCGGAGCAGAAAGGCGCTAGCAATCCTGATGCGTTCCAGAGGCTTCCCCACCACGCGCGGCTCCAACGCGCTAAGGTAGGCCGCGATGTCTGGAAGCTCCGGCATCTTCTAATTGGGCAGCGCAAAGGCAACATACGCCCGGTGCGTCACATCCGGAACCCGCGGCGTTTTCGCACCCGGCGCATCGATCTCCGCCTGTGCCGCTGCGCAAAAAACAATGTACTCGCGGCCGTTCACCTCGAACACAGCCGGAATCCCTTCCATGGCCGCGCCCACCTCGGTCTCCCAAAGCGTTTTGCCCGTCTCTTCATCCAGCGCCCGCACCTTGCGGTCGCGTGTCCCGGTAAAAATCAAACCGCCCGCGGTCACAACCGGTCCAAACTTCGGATAATGCGTTCCGGTATTCTTGATTCCCTTCGCCGCCAATTCCGGAACATCACCCAGCGGGATTTTCCACTTAATCGTGCCCTTGTTCAAATCATAGGCAGTTAAAGAAGTCCAAGGCGGAGCAATAGGCGATAGTCCGTCGGAGGTCAGCATGAACCCGAACCCGCTTCGGTATCGCGCAGCCGGTTTCGCTGGAACGTTCTTTTCATTCGCGGCAGCAGATTGCAAAGCCTCCGCCGGTGCGCTGCTAAAGAGAAACGCGGTTAACCGGTTCAGGTCCTCTGTCGATAGCTGATTGAACGCCGGCATCAGACCTTTGCCGTGCGTCACCATCGTGCGCACTTGCTCCTGATTGAGCTTCGCTCCAATATGGACCAGCGCAGGCACCGCCGGCGGTTGCCCCCGCATATCGGCGTGATGGCACAACTGGCATTTCGCGCGGTAGACGGCCAACCCCTGCACCTCGAGCGAGCCATGCGGTATTTGCAGTTCTTCCTCCGGAATCAGCTTCAGCATCGCGGGCAAATCTTTCGAACCGACGTAGATAGTGCCGTTGGTCGGGTCCGCCGCGGTCGAACCCCAATTCGCCCCGCCGTTGTTGCCTGGCATCTGCACCGTGTTGCGCAAACCGGGTGGCGTAAATAGCCCTTCGTTACGCGCGCTTTTCATTTCATCTTTAATCCGCGCCCGCTCTTCAGGCGTGGGAATGAACGGGCTCAAATCGTCCGCTGTAAATTTCTGGCGAGCGAACGGCGGCGGATTCGTCGGAAACGGCTGAGTCGGCCATGTCTCTTCGCCCGGCATATCGGACTTCGGTACCGCACGCTCCTCAATCGGCCAAAACGGCTCGCCCGTCACGCGGTTGAATACCCACAAAAAGCCGTCTTTAGTGGCTACGGCCACGGCATCCACGGCCTTCCCGTTATGCTGCAGCGTCAGCAGTTTCGGCCCGGTGGTGGGGTCATAGTCCCAAATGTCGTGATGCACCATCTGAAAGTGCCAGATGCGTTTGCCCGTGCGCGCATCCAGCGCCAGCAGGGAATCGCCGAACAAGTTCGCGCCTTTCCGATTCGCTCCATAGAAGTTGTACTTCGGGCTGCCCGTCGGCACGTAGACAATCGCCCGCTTTTCATCAATGGACATTTCTCCCCAAGCATTCGCGCCTCCAATGGTTTTCCACGCATCCTTGGGCCAGGTCTCATACCCGAATTCACCCGGATGCGGAATGGTGTGAAACGTCCACACCAGCGCGCCGGTGCGCGTATCGTACGCGCGAATGTCTCCCGGAGCGGATTCGTATTCCTGGTTGGTCGCCGAACCAACGATGATCAGATTTTCGAAAACACGGCCCGGTGTCGTGGACTGCACCAGGACAATGCCCTCCGGATCCCGGCCCAATCCCTCGCGCAGATCCACTTTCCCGTGCTTGCCGAAGCTGGTGATGCTCTTCCCGGTACGCGCATCCACCGCCTGCAGAAAGTTGTCTTGCGAAAACAAGAGACGTCTGTCCGCGCCGTCGGCTGATTCCCAGTAATTCATGCCCCGGTTAGTAAGCAGCTTACTATTCGGGTCTGTGGCGTGCACCCATACTTCTTTGCCACTAGCTGGTTCCAACGCCACAATGGAGTTATTCTTCGCCAGCACATATAACAATCCGTGCGCCGCAATCGGATTGAAGAAATAGCGGTTCTTGTCGCCCGTCGGATAGGTCCAGGCAATCTTCAGGTTACTCACGTTCGAACGGTTGATCTGGCTCAGGGCAGAATACTGCGCCGAGTCCGATGCGCCGCCATAATCACGCCAGCCCTGATGCGCGTCCTGCGCCTGCGCCGCCAGGCTTCCAAATAGCACTGCCAGGAAAACTCTTGTTTTGAATCTCAATCCGCCATGTATAGCACGTAGTAGTCTCAAAAGGATGAGAAGTAACTCCCGATTCGCTGCGCTGCTTGCGCTTCCTTTGATTGCCATGCTTGCCTATTCACAAAGCGGCAACCCCAAATTGCCCGGTCAAGATTGGATTTCCCTATTCAACGGCCAGGATTTGAACGGCTGGGTCAAGATCGGCCAGGAAAGCTGGACAGTCGAAGACGGAATCATTCACGGCAAAGGCCTCACCAAAGACTACGGCTATCTGCAAACCGAAAAAGCCTATCAGGATTTTCAACTCTCACTCAAGTTCCGCTGTGAAGGCGACGGCAACAGCGGCGTGTTTTTCCACACGGCTTTCAAGCCCGGCACCGCCGAGATCACGCAGGGGCTTCAGTTTGAAGTAGATTGCACGGTGGGCAAACATACCGCCGGCATTTATGGCGATGGACGCAAGTGGATCGTATGGCCCGCGCCGGAGAATGAAACCGTTGTCCGCCTAGGCGAATGGAACGAATATTTGCTCGAAGTAGTAGGCAACCGCTACCGCGCCCGCTTGAACGGAGTCCAGATGGTCGACTTCACCGATCCCACGCCAAAATCGTTCGACGGTCCCCTGGCGCTGCAACTACATGCAGGCGGCCGCGGCAACATGAAATTCCGCGACATCATGATCCGGGATCTATCAAAACGCCAATAGCACTTCGTGGTGATTCGCCCATACGCACCGACCACTGAACCGAGCGGGAAACCTTAACTGCAATGCCGCTTACTTAACAAGAAATGGATGCCATGGTCCGTTCTTGCCTTTCAATGGCACGAATGCGGCCCAAAGGCGCGGTAGTGATGCCGACTCTACGGACGTGTGGACTCGCCGTCGCGCGGGCGTTTACGGCGATGCATGTCGAACTAGCCAGGTTTTAGGAATGAAACATGGTCCTCGGAGATCTCGATCCCTCGCAATAATTTTCGAAGCCGGAAGGACGGGAGTTTAGATTGCTATCCTAGGTCCGAACACGCCAGAGGAATGAATCAGCTGCCAATGTACGAGCCCGAGTCCTACCTCCAGGCACTTCAACGCAAGCACGCTGCCAATTGGCCCAACCTAGTTTCAGCGAGAGAACGCGCTTCGGCGAAACGCGGCGAGCTAAGGAACGCATTGGCGGGCAAGGATTCAGAGGATACGAGCATCGTTGTTTTCGGCTCTTTAGCTCGCGATGAATTCACGAATGGTAGTGACATTGACTGGACGTTATTGATTGATGGCTTTGCCGATACGCAGCATCTGAATCTTGCAAAGAATATCCGGGAGATTGTTAAGACTTGCAGTGAGAAAGATCCCGGTCCAGAAGCCACTTTTGGGAGCATGGCCTGGAGCCATTCGCTCGTGCATCTGATTGGCGGCGAGGATGATACAAACAGGAACACGACGCAACGCATATTGATGCTGCTGGAGTCGACGGTAGTTGGCCGGCGAGAAGCCTACGACAGAGTTCGCAATCATATTCTGGACCGATACATCCTCGAAGATTCCCGTTTCGTTTCAAAGGATGCTAAGTACCGTGTGCCTCGATTTCTGCTCAACGACTTCGCGCGGTATTGGCGCACAATGGCCGTTGATTTTGCCTACAAGCGTCGTACTCGAGATCAAAAAGGTATTGCTATCCGAAACATCAAGCTTCGAATGTCGCGCAAACTGATCTACGTTTCAGGTTTGCTCGCATGTTTCGGGTGTCATCTAGAACTCGGGGTAGAGGAGAGGAACGCTCTGTTCGACGACGCTGATGCTAAACGGCAAGCAACTGTTTTTTTTCGTGACACGTTGCAGCGAACCCCCCTAGAAATTTTGTCTGGCGTTCTTCTGCGCTATCCGCATCTACACCCTACTGCCTCTAGTATTCTAAATGCCTATGATGCGTTTCTGGGTGTGCTAGCTGACGACGACAACCGCAAACGCTTAGAGGCGTTATTGCCCGCCCAGCAAGATGACGACCCCATCTATCAGCACCTTCGACAAATCAGCCACCGGTTTCGCGATGGTGTGCTTGATTTGTTCTTCGATGTCGAATCTGGCCTATTTGAGTTGACAAAAGTCTACGGAGTTTTTTAATGAGACCGATCGGTTTTTCCACTGGAGCCCTAGCATACGCCGACTTCAGAAGCGCGTTGACGATACTGCGTTGCACCAAGATTGACGTAGTGGAGCTATCTGCCTTACGTGACGTCGAACTTTTACCGCTGGTGTCCGCAATAGATGCACTTGATCTTACGCAGTTTAAATATATCTCGGTCCACGCACCAAGTCACTTTCGGCGAGAACAAGAACCAAACATCGTGGACACCTTAGTAGCTGTGGCAGAAAGAGGTTGGCCCGTTATAGTTCATCCGGATGCAATTCATGACCATACTGCGTGGTGTTCACTAGGTCGAGCATTGTGTCTAGAGAATATGGACAAACGTAAGGCGATTGGGCGCTCCGCTGACGAGTTGTGCAGAGTGTTTGATCTGCTTCCCGAAGCATTATTCTGTTTCGATATCGGTCACGCCCGACAATTTGACAGCACCATGACAGAAGCTTACCTGCTCTTGACCACTTTCGCCGAGAAGCTTCGGCAGGTACATGTGAGTGAGGTAAACACCCGCAGCAAGCATGATGTCCTGTC
>DATHIZ010000566.1:0-7072 GCA_035316385.1 Bryobacteraceae bacterium
ATCGGCTGCGGTTGAGTCCGCAGGATCTGTAATCGGCAATGCCCGCCCACCTGCTTGCCGCTGTGCTCTTATATTCCGGTGGAAGCCGACGCATGACTCCCCGATACCCGACTACTTCGAGCTTAAACGGACGTCCCTTCAAGGCGGCGATTAGAAGGTCACCTCACTTGGCCGTAGAACGCGCTCGTCGTAATTTGACCCTGTCTCGGGATCACTCGCGGGTAACGGCGCAGTATAGAGCAAACAAATCCACTTGACCATATCGTCGGCGTTCCTTCTCTTTGGGCGTGTGTGGCCAAGCCAACGGTTCTCAAGTTATGGGATGCGCGATTTACGGCGAAGGGGCAGGTGAACATAGCTGGAGGTCCATATCGCACGCGGTTCTGCGAGACGACACGAATCGGACAAGCAACCTGCTTGATAGCCAAACATTGGACAGGTATGATTTAATGCATTTGGGCTCCTAGTCTAATTTGGTAAGACATTTCCGCGAGGAGAAGATCCCGGTTCGATTCCGGGTGAGCAAAGAGCATTGATAGCAGTGCTCTTTGCTCACGTCTCGAGAGCGCTTCGTATGGAAGAGCAACAACGCCTGCGTATTTTCCAGGCTCAAACATGCAATGTCCGTGAGTTGGAGCAGGCCTGGAGGCATGTGAATCGGCAAATCAATTCGTTTATTCTTCAAAAGAACCAAAAGGCCGTCGAGATTAATACAAAGCTTCTGGCGTTGCTCTACTGCGCACTCTCTGAGGCAGTTTTCTCTAAGCTGATACACACGCCTCACGGACTGCGAATTGACGAAATAAAACAGATCAAGGACGCGATCGCCGCAGACGGAGTGAGGTTTGGGTGGCTGAAATGTGCGAGGCTTGCTATTCGACGAGTTGAAGGTGCAAAGCACAATCATCAGCCGAATGTTGTACAAAAGTTATCGAGTCTAATAGAGCAATCTATTTTCGATCCCAGTTTGATCAGGAATAAGTTAGCGCATGGACAGTGGTGTGTTGCTCTTAATCGAGAGAACACAGCTGTAAACCAAGATATTACGCGAGAACTGGCAGACCATACGGTGGTGGAGCTCTACCGAAGAAAGCATTCGCTTCAGTGCTTAGCGGCAATCATGGAAGACATGATGGAATCTCCGAACAAAGCTCACCGTAGAGACTACTGGGAACATTTAGTCGGTCTCGAGAATGAGCAGAAGAGAATTTCGACATGGACATTCGAAGGCAAAGTCAAACAGTTGTTCACCAAACGGCAGCATTCTCGTCACGACGTTTAGTTCGGTCGATACGGCGGTCCAGGAAATTCGCCCATGCGGCGTGTTGGTAACGCTGGTTTGAGCTGTGTCGCCGACCTGCTCTTGAGGGGTTGCACTGAAGAAAATTTTGACCAGCCGCAGCCTCGACTATGTAAGTCGGATCAGTAATCGTCGGTTAGCATGACCGGTCCGAGAATTCTATCGAGCGGTCAGGTGCTAGATTTCTACCGGTCGATCACTCTTCCAAATGGTTCCCGCTCGAAAGATTAGGAACGAAAGCGCCCTAAAAAGTATGGCAAACTGGGTCGGCGCTCCTGACGCATCCTCGCCAGGTTATAAGTGCTCATGAACAACAAAACACCGAAATCCCTGCTCAATCCAGAGTGAAACGTACGCAAGCGTCAGGCACTCTCGCAGGCGGCCTGGCGGAGCACGAGATACTTTCCGAATATCCGGACCTGCAAACGGAAGATATTCGCGAGTGCCTGCAGTTTGCCGCCGCTACCGCAATGGAACGGGAGATGCCTCTCCCACAGTCAATATGAGATTTCTGATCGTCAATGCTCGCCGCCAGGGGAGGGAATCGCCGCGGAATATCAAGCCCTCCCTAAAGTCACAACCAAAGATCTTCCTCCCGGCCAACTCGACGCAGCCGTCCCCGTACCGAACCCTTTTTAGAACATCCGCAATCTCCCAGTCACAGATCTCAAAAAAAATCTTCCACTGAATCCAAAGCCTTTACCAGCAACTTTACAATTTCCCCCAATTCCAGCATGCTACGCTCCAGCAGGCTCACGTACAGGCTCACACCTGTCCGTGGGCCATTTTCATTGAAAGCAAAGAGAGGAAAATATGACCCCACGTGCCATCCGCCGCGCTGCTGAGCGCAGAGCCAGCAAACTATCCCGCAAAACCGCCCCCCAACCCACTGCCGCCGACTTCCGCCACGAAGATCCGGCCACCGAAAACCAATTCCCAACAGAAGAAACAGAAGCACCAGCCGAAACCCCAACAAAATCGCCCGCGCCCGCAATCCCGTCCGCCGCGGCGGCCAACGCCCACCTAACCGCCGTCACGTCCCCGCTAACCGGTTACGCCGCGCTGCTCCCCGCCGCCGATGCCGCGCCCTACGCCCAACTCCTCCACGCCTACCAAAACGAATTCCAGCCCGTCGGCTTGCAGGAATCCAATCTCGTCCAAACGCTAGCCGAAACCACCTGGCGCGCCCGCCGCACCCTCGCTCTGGAAATGGCCATCTTCGCCAGAGGCCGCATCGAATTCGCTGAGCAATTCGCCGGACACAACCCCGATCTCCGCGAATCGCTGATAGACGTCCATACCTTCCTCACCTACGAAAAGCAGATCCGCGGACTCCAACTGCAGGAAGCGCGCCTATCACGCCGGGCCGCCAAAGACTCCGCCGAACTCCGCGGCCTGCAACAGGAGCGCCACCAAAGGGAAAAAGCGGAGCGCGAACGCCAGCTCAAAGCCGCCGCCCAACAAAATGGCTTCGTATTTTCAAATCCAGAAACCGAGCCGCTGTTAGCCCGAAAGCAATCAGTGAACAACGCCGCCTTCCATATGGCAGCTAACACTCACACGGAGCAGGAAGCCTAAGCGCAATGTCATTTACTTAAGAATGAAACTGATAGTCGGCGTCACTCTTCAAACAGTCCAAACTATTGACTCCGAGCCGGAAGCGTCAGAAGCTGTGAAAAATTAGGAGGAACCGAAAATCGCCATTTTTTGCCTCTTAAAGACCTCGTCAAACGCGTTATAACGCATCCCTTGGGGCCACGTAGGCATTTGGGTACCCCCAACAAAGCTGCCCCGGAGATTCTTTTTGAATTTTTCACAGCTTCTCAGCGACCACGATGCCCGGTCACTCACGAATTTCCCTAAGTAAACGGCATTGAGCGTAAGCGACCTAACGGCTATCCAGCCGCAGTCAACCCCCTGGACAAAATCAACCCGAACCGCCGGCAAATCTCCTTCAGATCCGCGCTGTCCCCGCCTTCCAGCTCCACGGTCGCGGTGCCTTGATACCCGGTCTCTTTCAGCGCGTCATAAATACTGTTCCAATCGATATCGCCGTCGCCCAACGCCACCCAACTGGCCACCAGCTTCTTCGTGCCGGCATCGCGCCGGAAAGCAAAATCTTTAATATGCAACTTCGCAATGCGCTTGCCCAGAATCCGGATCCAATCTTGCGGGTAACCATACAGCACCACGTTCCCAACATCGAAATACGCACGAACGCGCGGACTCTCAAACTCATCCACGTATCTCGCAAACTCCAGCGGACTAAGCAGGAACTTATTCCAGACCTCTTCCAGGCAAAGCGTGACATTCAATTCTTCCGCGAGCGGAATGAGCTTGCGCAAAGCTGCCTGCGAGCGCGTATACGCATCGCGATAAGACGTATGCGCATCCACCACGCCGGGAACAAGTAACACGGTATCGGCGCCCCACAGATGCGCGTTGCGAATAGACACCCGCGCGCCCTCCAGGCTCTTCTCCACAACGCTCGGATCGGCCGAGGAGAACGGGTACTTCCAATGATCCATATTCATCACGGAATGGATCGGCAGCCCGCTCTCGTGCGACGCCTTTTTCATGGCTTCGGCATCCGCTTCGTTGCGCGTCGTCGGACACTCAATGCGTGCAAAGCCGGCGGCGCGCGCGATCCGGAACCGTTCCGCAATAGAAACCTGCGCCATGGAGGCATGGCTCGTCAGCATGTTGTACTCAACTGCCATGGCGATAGGCAGCCGCCCGAGGCCGGAGGCCGGTGCGGATGACTCAGAAGCGAGTGAAGTAGACCCGGAAGCGGGCAATGCCGCTGCTGCCAGGGCGGATTGGATAAACGTTCTACGAAGCATGGCGTCTCTCAAAAGAGTCGCACGTTTTCCATCAATTCTGTTACTCTGTTCCTTTACTTCATTCTGAAACTAAGGGGCGCTGAATGGAAATTGTTGATCCGAATCGCCGCGGTTTTGTGAAGTCCGCCGCGGGCTCTCTGGGTGCTGCCCTGGGAGCCTCTTTGATAAGTGGATTTCCGGCGGTGATCTCCGCCCAAACCGTCACCAACGCCATCAAGGTCGGCTTGGTCGGCTGCGGAGGTCGCGGCACCGGCGCTGCTTCTCAAGCCTTGCACGCTGATGACTACGCCGAACTGACAGCGGTCGCCGATATCACGCAATCGCAGGTCGACAACTCGCTCAGGACGCTGAAGGCCATCAGCAAGATTGCGCCCCGCGTGAAGGTCGAGGACACGAAAGTATTTCTAGGTCTGGATGCCTACCGTAAGCTAATTGACAGCGGTGTAGACGTTGTTCTGCTGGCCACGCCTCCTGGCTTCCGGCCCTCTCACCTGGCCGCCTGCATTGACGCGAACAAGAACGTCTTTTGCGAAAAGCCGGTGTCGACCGACGCCCCTGGTATTCGCGCTGTGCTCGATACGTCTGAGAAAGCCAGGCAAAAGAATTTGTCGCTGGTAGCCGGCTTCTGCTGGCGCTACAGCGGCATGATTCAAGATACTTTTCAGCAGTTACTGAGCGGCGCCATAGGCAAGCAGGTTGCTTACTACGCCACTTACTACACCAACCCCGTCAAGCCTATGCCCCCCGCCAGCGAGCGCCCCGCCGGTATGAGCGATACGCAATGGACGCTGAAGAACTGGTATAACTTCGTGGCCGTTTGCGGCGACAGCCTTGTGGAACAGGCCGTCCACAGCGTGGATAAGGTCGCCTGGGCCATGGGTGACCAGCCGCCGCTCAGTTGCGTCGGCGTGGGCGGCCGGACCATTCCGGCCGAAGGCGGCAATATCTACGACCACTTTGAGGTGAATTACTTGTACCCGAATGGCGTGCGGGCGTTCGTGGCGAACCGTCAGATAGAAGGCTGTTACAACGAAAACTCCGACTACATATTGGGCTCCGAAGGAGCCCTAACCATCGGCCGCGGCCCGGCTCCGCGCATTACTTGCAAAACCAATTGGACCTGGTCCGGCCAGAAGTACGACATGTATCAACGCGAGCATGACCTTCTGTTCGCATCCATCCGCCACCAGAAGCCGATCAATGACGGCAAGCGCATGGCCACCAGCACCCTGCTCGCCATCATGGGACGCATGGCCGCCTACACCGGGCAGGAAATCACCTGGGACATGGCGCTGAATTCCCAGGAAAAGCTATTTCCCGATACCATCGATTGGGAAGGCAGCTTCCCGATGAATCCCCGTGCCCAACCGGGAGTAACTAAGTTCGTCTAACTTGATGATCGTCTTACTACTGTTGTTCGCTGCAGGCCAGCTTCCCGCCAAGCCGGCCGCGACCGAGCTCGAAAACGTTCGTAAGATACGGGAGCGCATCCTCGCCCGCCAGGTTTCAAACAAGAGCATGCAACCGTATGCCGTCACGGTGCCGAATACCACCGTCGAATACCGGATGGTTCCCATTCCTGCCGGTCAATTCGAAATGGGAGGAAGCAAGCCCGATGAACAGCCCCAGCATCAGGTAACTCTCGATGCCTTCTGGATGCAGACGCATGAAGTGACCTGGGACGAGTACCGCCTCTTCATGTTCGCCAAGCAAGCCGGTGAAGTCGCTACGAAAGACGAGACCGTGGACGCGGTAAGCCGGCCCACCCGGCCCTACGTTGAAATGAGTTTCGGCATGGGGCTCAACGGATTTCCCGCCATCAGCATGACTCAGCATGCCGCCAACAAGTACGCCGAATGGCTTAGCGCAAAGACCGGCGAATTCTATCGTCTGCCCACCGAAGCGGAGTGGGAATACGCCTGCCGCGCTGGAACATCCACTGATCCAGCCCCACTCAAAGAGTACGCCTGGTATTCGGCCAACAGCGAAGGAAAATACCAGAAAGTAGCCGTCAAGAAGCCGAATACCTGGGGTTTATATGACATGCTCGGCAACGTGATGGAGTGGACTCTAGACGCCTATGCGCCCTACCAGTCGTCCGCTCAAACCGAACCATGGGTAAAGGCAACTAAACCCTATCCGCAGAGCGTGCGCGGAGGCTCCTGGAACGACCCTGCCGAGCAACTACACTGCGCCTCACGCGTGCCGTCTGATGCTTCCTGGAAACAGCAGGACCCGCAGCTCCCCAAAAGCATCTGGTACGAAACCGATGCACAGTGGCTAGGATTTCGTTTGATTCGCCCCGCCAAAGTTCCCTCCGCTGAGGAAATGCTCAAGTACTGGAACAGCGGAGTGGAGCATGACGAACAGTAAGCTCTTTGCCGCCCTCTTTCTTTCCGCGCTTTGCCTTGAGTCCTCGCCCACTCTCCAACCCTACGAAGCAATAGAGCCGCACATGGGGACCCTCATGCGTATCAAACTGTACGCCCCCAACGAAGCCGCCGCTAAGCAAGGCTTCCGGGCCGCTTTCGACCGCATCGCCCAACTCGACCAAATCCTCTCCGACTACAACCCCAACAGTGAACTAAACCGCGTAGCATCCGGTGCCTTTGCAAAACCTGTAAAAGTGAGCGATGACCTAGCAAGAGTAGTAGAAGCATCTCAGCGAATCGCGGAGCAAACAAACGGAGCCTTCGATATTACGGTAGGTCCGCTGACACACCTATGGCGCCAAGCCCGCCACGATCGCGTTATCCCGCAACCGGACATAGTACAAGCGGCCAAAGCGCGTTGCGGATATCGCAAGCTGCATTTCAATCGCGCCGCGCAAACGATCAAACTCGACTCCTCACAAATGCTGCTTGACGTCGGAGGCATCGCCAAGGGTTACGCGGCGGAGGAAGCTCTAGCGGTTTTGCAGAAGCTCGGC
>DATHIZ010000567.1:0-2066 GCA_035316385.1 Bryobacteraceae bacterium
TATCCGCGCTCCCCTCAATGACCGGCCTCGAGGGCAGCCACCCCCGCCCGGCAGCATGGATAGGTCATGGAAAAGCTTTGGCCGCCCTAGCAAATCTCGTCTGCTCTGAAGCCACACACTACGAATGGAACTTAAGGTGAAACCTCAACTCGATTGCTGCGTCTACACTGCACGGTATGTAATATTGTTCGGTCCTATCCTATTGGCCAGCCATACGATTGGGCGTTGTGTGTCGGAACGCTCTGTTCATTCATCCATTCCGCGGATCAACCAGGGGATTTGTGTCTGGGGATCTGGCCCGTGGGCCGGTTTTACCTTAGGCAGCCTCAGTCAGCTTGGGGTTGCTCCCCTCTACGTTGGAGGTGAGCCGACCGGCGAGAAGCGCATCAAACGGCTTCACAAGTTGGCTCACGTTTACGGTGCCAAAGTCTTCCACCATCCCGAACAGGTAGCCGCGCTCGGCTGCGCAGGGGTCGTTCTGGCCTTGCCGCCCGCTGAGAATCTGCGCCACGGTCGTCTGTTCCTCCAAGCGGGTCTGGATGTATTCGTGCAAAAGCCGCTTGCGAACACGGTGGAGGAGGCTCAGGAGCTATTCGATATAGCTCGAAGAGAGAACAGGATTTTGATGGGTGGGAGCGACTTCCCCTTTCGGGCCGACATCGTCCGCGCGGGCGAGTTGATTAAAGAGGGATACATTGGTCAGCCCACTTATCTGCACGCGCAGTTTTGCCGGATTCATCATCCGAGCGACTGGCGAACGGACGTTCTTGAGGACATGGGAGATCACGCTTTGTCCGCGATCAGCGCCCTTATGGGCACTCCGCGGACGCTCGCGATCAGGCGCAATGGACCCCTCTCCGCGCAACTTTATCTGGAAGGCGAATCATGGTCCGCCGACGCGCGGCTATCGTGGGAAACCTCTCGGGGAGAAATGCCAGAAATTATCATTGAAGGCACGGGAGGCAGTTTTCACCTCAATACGCGGGAGTGGCAAACACTGCACTATTACAAAACTGTGGAATCGTTTAACCTCCGAGCACGACTTCCGGGATTCAAGCACTGGAAGTCCGAGTCTCACAAAGTTATCCAGTGCGACGGAATCCATTCTTACGCCAGGATGCTAGCAGAATTTCTTAGTGCCGGAGAGAGTACAACCGCCGCACGCAGCTTTTCGACCGAACTCGTAAAATTCCGAATGCTTCGAGAAGCCATGGAGGCGGTGAGCTAGGCGCGCCGCAGGGGTTTCCGCCGGCTCTCTATGCCCACCAGGATTGCGCAACCTCCCAGGCAATCGACCTTGCAATCCATTGAATCCAATCAACATTTAGAAAGATTGAGTCCTTGAGGATCGTCTTCAATGCAAAGCCGGAATCGAAGATCAAGTTAGACAGCCATCCGGCTCCGGTTCAGCAATTCGTATGCAGAAATCGATCTTCCGGAGTGAATCGGGTAGTATATTGCTGGATGCATGATACAGACACTTTTTGAGCTGGTTGCGATCAATAGCATCAACCCCGCGTACCTCGGTGGCGTAACGGAAGAAGCCGTTGCCCAATATGTCGAACGTTTTTATGCGCAGCGCGGAATCGAGACATGGCGGCAAGATGTGATGCCCGGGCGTAGCAACGTGATCGCGCGGCTTGCAGGGCGCAATCCGGGGCGCCGCGTCATTCTCGAAGCGCACATGGATACGGTTTCCACCACGGGCATGACGATCCCGCCGTTTGTCCCTGAGATTCGGGAAGGACGGCTTCACGGGCGCGGGTCTTGCGATACAAAGGCTGGTTTAGTTGCCATGATGCACGCGGTCGCCCATCTGAAAGAGCATTCCATCACGCCGCCCTGCGAGGTCTGGCTTGCGGTGGTCGTGGATGAAGAATTCTCTTTCCGTGGCGTGGCGAAGCTTTGCGAAGAACTGGACGCGGATGCGGCGATCGTTGCCGAGCCTACCGAATTTCGCGCGGTGGTTGCCTCAAAGGGAGTGCTTCGCTGGAAGATACGAACGAGAGGGAAGGCATCGCACAGCTCCAAGCCGCACCTGGGAGTGAATGCCATTAATGATATGG
>DATHIZ010000568.1:0-4837 GCA_035316385.1 Bryobacteraceae bacterium
CCGGGGGAAAGTTTTTGCTGGGCTCGATCAGCGGATTGAGGTATTGGCCAGCGACCGCGACCGCTGGGAAACAATGACCAAATTCACAAACGGCGGCATCGTCTCCGGTCTTTTGGGAAAGCAGGATGGCACTCTTCTGGCGGCCTTGCACAACGGCGGTGTTGCGCATTTGGGAGCCGATGGCCAGGTATTGGCCCGCACCGCGAAAGACGATTCCAAGAGCGTCAGCATGCGCCTGTTGCAGATTCCCGCGGCGCCCGGAGGTCCAAATGACGAGGAGGTTTGGGTGGGTGGATCTTCTCTGGGGCGCCTTACCCGCCAGGGAAACGTTCTGAAGCTTGCTGTTCATCCCTTGCAAACCCAGCCGGCGAGGAACATTTTGGCCCTGAAGTACGAAGAGCATACACGTAAGTTGTGGACTTGTTACAACGGGGGCGCCGCCGTCAGAAGCGAAGACGGAAGCTGGAAGGAACTGACTACCCGGGACGGCTTGCTGGTCAATGGCTGCTGGTCGCTGGCGCCGCTGCCGAATGGCGATGTCTGGTACTCCTATTTCAGCGCCCTCGATATTGCCTTAATCAGACCCGCGGCGAACGGCGGGTTCACCGTCCGGCAATACGGTCGAAGTGCTGGAATACCTGAGCCTGGCAACGACACGATGGAAGCCGATCAGCGCGGCAGGTTGTGGCGCGCCGGAGATCTCGGCAGCTATGTAGCAGATCCGGCGGGAGCGGAGGCTGGTAAGTGGCTGCATCTGGACCGGTCGGATGGATTCCCGGCAAACGCCATCAACTCCGGCAGCTTCTTCGCTGACCGTGACGGCTCGCTGTGGTGGGGCGCAGATCTCAACCTGGTTCACTACTTCCCTGCTCCTGACTTGACTGCTCCCCGGTTCGCGCCCCAAATCTTTGTTTCGGCATTCTCGATCAATAGCGAGCCGCCGCGGCTCGCGGAAGCTCTGACAAGTTTGCCGCATGGATCGAAAGTCACTGTGCACCTCGGTTCGCTGCAGTTCGATCGCCGCAATGAGTTGCAGGTGCGCTATCGCCTTCTGCCCGGACAAACCGCTTGGCGCGAAACGAAAAACCTGGATCTGGCATTGGGAACCGTTTCTTGGGGCGCGCACACGCTCGAAGTGCAAGGTCGGGTCTTCACCGGGCCTTGGTCGGGAACCGTAAGCCGTCCTTTCACTATCCTGTTGCCGATGTGGCTCACCGGGCCGTTCGTTCTCACCTGCCTCGCCGCCGCCGGACTTTTAGCCACCGCCCGACAGTTGCTCAAGCAAAGGCCCAAAACGGAAGAGACAGCGCTGTTGCCTAATCTCACCGAGGGGCGGGTGAGCGCCTTGCCGCCGGACGCTGAGAATACGAACAGCCGTCCTTCTTGACGGATCCACCACTTCAGTCTGCGAACAATTGTTCGCTTAATGCGCGGCTCAAAAATGCGCAAATCTGAAAATACTCGCGCTTGAAAAGCGGTTGCGCTTCCCGCTTTTCTCATCAGACCGGGTAACGCTTCCTGCTTGCCGGGCTCGAGCTTTTCCCACCCTACAGCCAAGCCAAGCTCAAACGGCATGTTCACACGAGGCGTAGTTGGTCGCCGTTGATCTAGCCAGACGTCGTTCTCCGCCAGGAATCTCTAACGCGGCTCGGGGAACCAAGCCAAGCCTGCTGAGGCCGGCTATATAAGCTAGGAACAAGTGGCGGAAGTCTTCATCATACGGAACATTCAGGAAAACGCCTGCCGGGCCTGGACGAGCGGCGTCACGTCCTCTTTTTGCTGGCAACGCTCTTTCCGGAACCCTTCTTTTTCGAAGCGCTGCGGAAATGGGTCGTTATGACATAAGGCTTCGGCATATCTATTCACCCTCAGTATAGGTGCTAATACGGCTCGTCAGCGAGCGGCGCTTCCACCGGCGTAAGTTTGCCCCAACCTTGCTCTTTCGCCGCCTTCATATCCTTGCGTAGCTGCTCGGGCAGCGTCTCGTTCAACTTAGGCCGGCCCTCTTGGTTGGCAAGCACCCAACCGACAGCCGACACCGTTTTCGACACCACCAGCATCTCTTTGAAATCAATCTTGTCCGGTGTGTCGGTAGGACGGTGGTAATCCGGATGCAGACCCGTCGTGAAGAAGCAGATCGGAACTCCCATCTTCGCGAAGTTATAGTGATCGCTTCGATAAAAGATGCGCTGACCTCTCGGCTTCGGCCCCAGGTTATCGTGCGTGCTGTCAGGAACCGTGGCATCGTAGAAATGATTGAGCACCAATTTCTGGTAACTATTGTTTGTCGCTTCGATGGTCTTCTCCAGATCGTCGCTGCTGACGTTCGGACCAACTAACAGGATCTCTCCCGGATTCACCAGGACGTGCGTGGGGTCCGAATCGGAAAAGCCGGGGCCTTTGGTGCGCCCGATCATGTCGATGTTCAGGTCCGCCACTACTTTAGTGATATCCATGGAAGGGAATTCGTTGAAGTACTGCGATCCCCACAATCCCTTCTCCTCACCGGCGTTCCACAGGAAAATAATGCTTCGCTCCGGCCGTATACCCTTGGCGGCGCCTTCGGCGTAAGCACGCGCGATGGCGAGCAGAGCCGTGGACCCGGAGCCGTCGTCGTCCGCGCCATTATTGATGTTGTGCGCGCCAGGGGCGGCCGCGCTCAGCCCGATGTGGTCCAGATGCGCGCTGAACACAACGTACTCGTTCTTCTTCACCGGGTCGCTGCCCTCGATCACGCCGGCAACATTTTCGGCATGGCCCGCCTGGCTTTTCAAAGCGAGATGCAAACTGATTTTCTTCTCGGCCGTCAATGCAAATCCATCCTGTTTGCCGCTGCCGCCGGATGCGTAAAAGATCTGCTCCGCATTCTGCTTCTCTCCGGCGAAGATGCTGGTGGTCAGCGCCAGCCCGGCAGTAACGGATGGCACGGCCGGACAGGCCTGCTGCGATCGAAACTTGCTCACTTGGTAGGCGGGTCCATTGGGTCCGGTCGGGCGTCCTGCAATGGCTGCCGCGCCGAGCCCTCCGCCGTTAGGCGTGTTGGGATTCGGATTCCCCATCGCCGCCAACTGCTGGAACGTGGCAACTTTCACAACGGCCAAAGCGCCATTCTTTGCCGCGGCTTCTTCGGGTGTTAGAAAGTCGGTGCAGTTCTCGCCCAGCGGATTCGCCGCGCCGCCTCCACCTCCACGCGCTGATGCTTGTTGCGCGGCGATTTCCGGGGGCAGTCCGGCCACTACGACAATCTTGCCCTTCACATCCAAACCCTCAAAAGGGTTCACCTTCGTTTTGTTCACGACGTAGCCGTTTCCTGCAAACACTAAATTCCCGGCTGCCTCAAACGCTTCAAGCGGAGGAGCGCCTCGCCCGCCCGCCATCACCAGCCAATCCTTCCCATATTCGAAATCCGCCGTCCGAGGCCCGGATCCACCCGGACCGGAACGCCCGCCGCGCTCCGGAGGCGCGGTGATGGATGCTTTACTTTCCTCCGCAATGACTTGCTTGGCCGCCAGTTCAAACGGCATGAAGTAAGACTGCAGCGGCCCGTTCGTAGCTGTTGTGCTGCCTTCCGGCTTGATGCCCCACTCAGCCAGATGGCTGGCGACATACAAGGCTGCGGTGTCAAAGCCGCGCGAAGGCAGGTTCCTTCCTTCCAGTTGATCGGAAGCAAGAAAGTAATCGTAAATCTTTAGTTCTTGTTCACTAATCGCATCCGAGTTACCGAAAGAGGATATCGCGCTGCTCTTGCCCTTTGCGGTCTTTGACTTGGACTGTTGAGCGTAGCTGATAGGCTGCTCGGCAACGTACACAGCGAGTGCGAGAAGGAACGAACTAGTAGCTATAATTCGACGCATGACTTAGGAATGAGTTGAGTGTAGCAGCAACAAATTCGTCATCATTCCCTGTTAAAATTTGCCCTTGTGATAAACAAGTTCTGGAAAAACTTCTAACATGAAACAACAACTTTTCTGTCTGATGGCCGCCCTCACCGCCGCTTTTTGCCTGCCCGTCCGTGCTCAACAAGCCGAAGGACCGAATCCCGCCCCCGATGCTCACTATCATCTGGGGCCTGACTCTTTGCCGGAAGAGGGCGTGCCAAAAGGCGAAATCCGCGGTCCCTTCAATCTCCCCAGTCAGGCCTATCCCGGCACGGCGCACACCTACTGGATCTATGTCCCGGCACAATATAATCCGTCCACGGCCGCCAGCCTCATGATCTTCCAGGATGGCCAGGCCTTCATGGCTCCCGCCGGTGACGTGAGAGCCCAGAACGTGATGGACAACCTCATCTACCGCCGCGAAATTCCGGTCATGATCGGCGTCTTTATCAATCCGGGACGCCGCCCCGATCAGCCCGAGCCGAACCCACAGGAGTGGGGAGACAGAACAACCAATCGCCCCACCGAATACAACACGCTCGACGACAAGTATGTCCGCGTCATCGTCGACGAGTTGCTGCCGGTCCTATATAAGGACTACAACATCTCGAAAAATGCGGATGACCATGGAATCGGCGGTGCGAGTTCCGGAGCCATAGCTGCTTTCACCGTGGCATGGCAACGTCCGGACCAGTTTCGAAAGGTTCTCAGTATTGTCGGAAGCTTCACCAACATTCGGGGTGGCAACGCTTATCCAGATATCGTCCTGAAAGAGGATAAGAAACCCATCCGCATCTTTTTACAGGATGGACGGAACGACAACCGTGGCACGCGACGCGAAGGTACCTATGACCAGACGCGCGACTGGTTCTACCAAAATGTTCGCTTGATGAACGCTCTCACGCAAAAAGGCTACGAGGTGAACTACGCCTGGGGAATGAACAAGCACGGCCAAAAAA
>DATHIZ010000569.1:0-10987 GCA_035316385.1 Bryobacteraceae bacterium
GCTTGAATGGCCGCGCGGGAGTGCGCTTGCACTTCCTTTATATCGGTCTGGGATTCGATGCGCTCGCCTTTTATGATTACCGGGCGTAGCAGAGGTTCTCCCTGGAAGGCGTCGTTGCATTCGCTGTAGAGTGCGACCATGTCGCGATCGGGATAGCGGTAAATCTGTTTTGCTCCGGGCACGGTGCTTTTGTCGTCGCTGAATTTCGCAGTGTAGAGGAGGTTCTTGCCGCGCTGCAATTCCACCAATTTATAAACGGCGGAAAGCGAGGGCGCGTCGGCGGACGTGGCGAGTTGCGTGCCGATGCCGAAAGCGTCGAGAGGCGCGCCAGCGCGCACAAATTCCGCCACACGGTATTCATCCAGATCGTTGGTGGCGAAGATTTTTGCGTCGTGGAGTCCAGCGTCATCCAGAATGCGGCGGACCTGGCGCGATAGAGAAATGAGATCGCCGCTATCGAGCCGGACACCCCACACAGGCTTGCCCAAGCTTGCGGCGAGGCGGGCGCCTTCGAGCGTGTCGTAGGTGTCTATGAGGAACACCGTGGATTCACCCAAAAGCCGCTGAAGCGCGCGGAAGGCATTCTCTTCATCGCCGAAGGCCATGATCCACGAGTGCGCCGCCGTGCCGAACACCGGAATATCGAAGCGCATGCCGGACTCGGTGTTGCTGGTTCCAGCGGCTCCCCCGATGAAGGCGGCGCGACCGGCAAAAACGCCAGCGGATGGAGAATGGGCGCGGCGGCTGCCGAATTCAACGATGGGCCGTCCCGCAGCCGCGAGTACGCAACGCGCGGCTTTTGAGGCCACCATGGTCTGGAACATAAACGTGGAAAGCAGAAATGTTTCCACAAGTTGCGCCTCAATGAGCGGCGCACGGATGATGGCAACCGGCTCGTTGGCAAACACTGGAGTGCCCTCGGGAAGCGCGAAGAGATCGCCAGTGAAGCGCAGGTCCGCGAGGAAGCTGAAGAACTCCGGCGGGGTATTCGCGAATTGTGGAAGCCCGCGCAGATAGGCGATTTCTTCCGGTTTAAAACGCAGATTCAGAAGGTATTCTATGGCCTGTTCGAGGCCGGCGGCGACCAGGAAATTGCGCGCTTGCGGAAGGCGGCGAATGGACAACTCAAAGGTGGCCACCTCATCGCTCTTTTTGGCGACGAAGTAGCCCGCAGCCATGGTCAGTTCATACAGATCCGTGTTGAGGGCAGACATGGTGGCCGCTCCGGGCCGCATTGGAGTTCGCTTTACTTTTTAGTGGCCGCCGCGGGTTTGATCCCGTTGCTAGCTTCCAGGATATCGTTGACGGCCTTGGTGTCAAGTTGGTAGAGGGCGGATTCGTTGCCGCGGCTCGCGAGGTAACCATCGGAGTTCTTGGAAAAGGAGACTTTTTCGGTGCGTTTGCCGTCATTCGATACGACGCTGACGGTGAACTCCGGGGTGGACGCCGCGCCACTGGTGAACTTGGCCGCAGACAGATCGCGCAGCTTGTCTATAAGAGACTGGACGGCGCCAGCCTCCATCACCTGGCCATTGCGCTTCCAGTCGGTTCCGGAGCGGATAAACGTGTTGCCGCTGGAGCCCTTTTGCACGTCCAGCTTGGTCGGATCGCTGAAGCCGAAATCGAATACCTTCTTGTTACGGAAATCGTCAAGAGGCTTCTCAAGCTCTTTACCAAGATCGGCGGGGGCTTTAAATACACCCGCAACGGCGCTGCTCTTCGCGTAGTAATCCTCTTTGTTTTTGCGCAGCGTCAGCGACTGCGTACCGGCCGAGTCGGTAACCTTGGCAGCGGCGACGGGAGACCCGCCGGCAAAGGCAGCCTCGGCCTTTTTCGCGTCTTCCGGCGTGGTGGAAAGATCCATTTTGGCATCGGTCAGCTTGCGCAGCAGTTCTTCCACCTGGAAGTTGTCGGCGCGATACGGCTGCGGCTTGACGATGGCCCACTCGTTCTGATTGTTCTTGCCGAACGCGACAGTCAATTTCGCAGAACCGAGTTCGATACTCGTGAGCTGGTTTGAATCGAACGTGAGCAAACGCTTGTCGCGCAGGTCACTCAGCTTCTTAGTGAGTGAGTCGCGCACGGAGGCGGACACGGCATACACTTTGGGATCAGCATTGACGCGGGCGTACACAAGAGATCCGGCCGGAATGTCGTCGCCAAAAGTGATCCGGTCGGACTTTCCGTTCTTCCCGTGAATGGTGACAATGACGCTCGGTTGAGACAAGCCGTACTGGACGAGGTCCGCTGGTTTTTCGTCGACCACGCTATCGGCTGTGGCAGGGCTGACTGACGATGTAAGACTCGCGACAGCGTCCTGGTCGGCGGGAAACGGAGTGGGAGCCGTGATGACCCACTTGCCGTTTTTCCGCTCCAGAGTGAGCGTTGTTCCATCTTTCCTCACAATATTCACGCCCGTGATGGAAGCGTCGGCAATGTTAACCAGCGTCGGGCTCGAGACCGCTGGAGCGCTGGGCGTGGACGATGGCGGGTGCTTTTTGGTATACCAGACCGCTCCGCTAAGAGCCGCCAGAATTACCGCTGCGATAAGAAGCTTTCTGGTTTGCATCCGCTATCTCCGCTTCAAGAAGACAGCCACGCCGCCTACAATAATCATCAAAGGAATGGCCAGCAGATCGGTGTAGGCAAAGACGTTCATCTGGCGCTGATTGGCTTCGAGCTTGCGGTCTTCGGGTTCTTTGGGTCGAATCGAAATCAAATCTTCATCGGACGAAAGCCAATTGATGGAATTCAGCGCAAGGTCACGGTTGGCCTGGAAGCCGAACATGGAGTTGGTCAAGAAGCCGGAACTGCCCACAACGACGAAGCGGCCGGGATTACTGGGTTTACCGGTATTGAATTCACCAGCGGCGCCGAGCACAAAGGGCCCCTTCTTGTTACTAGGATCGGACGGATCCACGGCATTGCTGGTGAGGCGAGTGGTCGCGATGGCCCTATCCGATGTGGAGAATAATTTGGAGTTAGTGGCCTTGCCGGCATTCTTGACGGTCATGGAGCGGGCCACCGGGAAGCCGGTGTAGCTGTTCTTCAGTTCATTGACGATGGGATGCGACTCATAGGCGCTGACCAGCGGAATCTCCGGACCGAAGCCAAACATCTGACCCATGGGGTTTTGCTCCAGAACCAGATCTTTCTCCTCGGTGATTCCCCAGGTTGCCAGAAGGCCTGTCAAGCCGGCATTTTCGGCGATGTGCTCACGGCCAAA
The DNA here is from genome assembly GCA_035316385.1 of Bryobacteraceae bacterium. Lineage (GTDB taxonomy): Bacteria > Acidobacteriota > Terriglobia > Bryobacterales > Bryobacteraceae > Bog-105. The sequence goes on from DATHIZ010000569.1 coordinate 3,227, forward strand.
ATCGAGCGGGGGATCTAGAAGGAAGAAAACTCGACCGCCGTTTTCGACATAGGTCTTAAGGGCGGTCACCTGGTTGGCGGCGTAGTCGCCTTTGGGCCCGGCGATGACAACGACGTTGCAATCGGCGGGGACAGCCGTCTTATCCAGCAGCGTAACGCCTTCGGTTAGATAATTATCGCGCTCCAGGAGCGTTTTGAATTTAGAAAGGCCGTTGGTGTCCGTGTCCTCAAGAACATGTTCCTGGCTGCCTTTGACGAAACAGACCTTGCGGACGCCTTTCAGATCCTTTAGAAACGCGCCCGTGATGCCTTCTTCGGTGAGAGATTTCGCTTCTTCCCTGCGCTGGCCGATCTCGACATAGGCAGTTCCCGGAAAGCGCAGGCCGTACGATTTGGCCAGGGTGGGCTGCTTCTGATAATCAACGTACTCAAGATGAATTTTTGGGGAAAGGTTTTTGTAGCGGTCGAGTATGCCTTTGGCTTGGTCAAAACCACTGGCCTTGTCAAAGTAAGTGATGGTGGCGTCTTGTTTCAGGCCTTGGACGACCTTGGTGGTCTCCTGCGAGAGGGTGAACCGCTTGTTACTGGTAGTGTCGTATGTCTTGTTGTAAGTCAGGCCCAGCCAGTTAATCAAGATTAAAGCGGCGATTACAACAATCGTGTAGAGACCGGCCGTGGCGCCGTAGCGTGCCTGCCGGGCGGAAACATTATCTTTCGACGCAGGTTGTGCCATTATGCCCTCCACCGCAACGATTCCAGCGAGCGGGATGTTAAGAACAAGCCGAAGAAAATCATCGAGAAGTAATAAATCAAATCTTTTGAGTCGATCACACCGCGAGAAAAGCTATCCATGTGGCTGACGATCGACAGGTAGTTCAGAACCTGCACCGTCGCTGAGTTGCCGAACGAAGTAGTCCAGTTGAGTATCCAAAGAAGGAGGGAGAAGGCAAAGCCGAGCGCTCCGGCGACGATTTGATTCTTTGTGAGCGTCGACACAAACGTGCCGAAGGCCAGCAGGCAAGCGCCCTGGAGAAGGATGCCGACAAAGCCCGTGACCACTGGTTTCCAATCGGGATGGCCGTAGAAAAAGAGGAAGGAGAAATCGAGCAGAAGCACGCCCAGTAGGGAGCTATACATCAGGACGGCGGAGAGCCATTTCCCGATCACCACTTCAATATCGTGGATGGGAGAGGTGATCAGCAGTTCTATGGTGCCCTGCCGTTTCTCTTCGGCAAAAAGACGCATGCTGATCAAGGGGATCAGGAACAGTCCGATGACGGCGATGTTGGACAACAATGGCGCTATGACCTGCTCGTTGAGATTCATGGGCTGCGTTTGGCCGCTCATCTGGCTTTCCAGCGAGATGCGCACGAAACTGGCGCTGATGATATAAGTGAACACGCCACTCAGGCAGGCAAAGATGGTGAGCAGTACCCAGGCAATGGGAGAGACGAAGTAAGAATAGAGTTCACGGCGGCAGATGGTCCAAATATTTCTCATTGGACACCTCCTATAACGGAAGGCTCGGTAGCTGGAGGCAAGGCCGCGGCGTGGGTCGAGCCAGTCAACTCCAGGAACACTTCTTCGAGTGTCAGACTGCTGGATTTCAGTTCAAGCAGATTCCATCCAGCGTGGACGATTGCACGGGCAACATCGGCGCGGGCATTCTGTCCTTGTAAACTCTCCACTTCAAAGACGAAGCGACTGCCGGTCGAATCGCGATCAAGCACTTTACTCACACCAGAGACTTGCTCCAGGCGTTGATGAACGGCGAGCGCGTCGGCGTTCCCGGCGGTATCGACTTGCACTTGAATTGCCCCGCCGATGCCGGCGCGGTTCTTGAGGTTGTCGACCGAATCGGTGACGACGACCCGGCCCTTATTGATGATGATGACATTCTTGCAGACGGCTTCGACTTCCGGCAGAATGTGCGTGCTCAGAATGATGGTGTGCTCGCCGGCCAGGCTTTTGATCAACTCCCGCGTCTCATTGATCTGCTTCGGGTCGAGGCCCGAGGTGGGCTCGTCGAGGATCAGCACGTCGGGATTATGGATGATCGCCTGCGCGAGTCCTACCCGCTGGCGGTAGCCTTTGGAGAGCTTTGAGATGAGCTTGGAGCTAACGTCCGCGACGGAACAGCGCTCCATCACTTGCTCCGCGCGGCTCTTGATTTCGGAGTTGGGGATGTTCTTGAGCCTCGCCACGAAATGAAGGTAGTCGCGCACGCTCATTTCCGGGTAAAGCGGCGGTGTCTCGGGCAGATAGCCGATGTGCTTTTTGACTTCGAATGCCTGGTCAAAGACGTCGAAGCCGGCCACGGTTGCCTGGCCCTCCGTGGGAGGCATGAAACACGTCAAAATACGCATCGTGGTCGTCTTGCCCGCGCCGTTGGGACCGAGAAAGCCGACGATATCGCCCTTTTCCACCGAGAACGAAATATTATTTACGGCGACGTGACGCGCGTATCTCTTGGAAAGACCAGTAACCTGAATCATATTGTTTAGATGGAAGATACCAGACTCGCCTATTTGGAGACGAATGGTCTCACAATGCCGAGCTCAAACCTCCCTAGCATAATGAAGGGCAGAAACTCCTGTCAATGAAGACGAATAACAGGCGGGAATGATAGCGACGTGGTTTCAATTCACTCAAAGCAGTCACGCCTAGTCGCTCTATATTAGTTTCCTAAGCATTATTCGCTTAGACCCAGGCCCATAATCTGGAACCCTGAGTCCACGTATAATATATTTCCAGTAACCCCCCGGCCTAAATCGCTGGCCAGAAAGACCGCAGTGTCGGCTACCTCCGCTGGATCGGTGTTGCGGCGAAGGGGCGCACCAGCCGCTACGCCTTCCAACACCTTGGAGAAATCTTTGATGCCGCGAGCCGAAGTTGTTTTGATTGGCCCGGCCGAGATAGCGTTGACGCGGATATTCCGAGGACCGATGTCGGCCGCCAGATAGCGCACGGAAGCTTCGAGCGCCGCTTTGGCGACGCCCATGACATTGTAATTTTGCACTACGCGGGTAGAACCCAAATAAGTCAGCGTAGTCACGGAGCCACCGTTAGTCATAAGTGGCGCGACGGCGCGTGAGACCGCAACTAACGAATACGCACTTACTTCGTGAGCTAACAGAAAGCCATCACGGCTAGTTTCAAGAAAGGGGCGGGATAAATCATCGCGGTTTGCGAAAGCGATGCTGTGCACCACGGAGTCAACAGTAGGAGCAAATGTCTTCAGTCCAGAGACGAGATTCTCCAGTTCTTCGGGCTTAGTTACATCGCAGGGGAGAACTTTGGAAGCGCGCAATTCGGCTCCAAATTCCTCGACCGCCGCGCGCTGCCGCTCGGCCTGGTACGTAAGAACAAGCGATGCGCCTTCGCGCACGAACGCGGCGGCGATAGCGTAAGCGATGCTCCACTTATTCGCGATGCCCAAGACAAGCGCGGTCTTACCGGCTAGCAACTGTCCCATGAAGAGACATTGTAACGTGTGGCGTGAAGACCGGCACACAGGCCAAGGGCGATTCTGGTACTTTGGGCTTTTAAGGATGATTCATTCCGCAGGCATATCCAGACGCGGATTTCTTCTTTCCACGGCATCCCTGCTGGCAACAACAGGCGCTGCAAGGGGACAGGAAGCGCCTACTTTCTCCACCGATGTAAAAGTAATCAGCGTGCTGGCGAACGTGATGGACAAGCACGGAGCCATCATTCGCAATTTGACCAAAAACGATTTTATTTTGCTGGAAGATGGCCGGCCGCAAGCGATCAGCTACTTTACGCAACAGTCGGATCTTCCGCTGACGCTTGGACTTCTGGTAGATACCAGCATGAGCCAGGCAAAAGTGCTGGATGCGGAGCGGTCAGCCAGCTTTCGTTTTCTGGATCAGATTCTACGCGAGAACAAGGATCACATTTTTATCGTGCAATTCGATGTGGCGGTGATGACGCGGCAGGAACTCACATCCTCTTATAAGGATTTGAACGACGCGCTGGCTTCGGTCGACACGCCTACCCGGCACGAATTGGAGAGCGGAGGGGAGCGGGGAACGCTGCTGTTCGACGCGATTGTCAAAGCATCGAAGGACGTGATGCAGGCGCAGCACGGACGTAAGGCGCTGATCCTGCTGACGGACGGAGACGACAACGGCAGCGAGGCGACGCTGGCCGATGCGGTCGATGCCGCGCAAAAGGCTGACACGCTCGTCTATTCGATCCTCTTTTCCGACTCCGGGTTTGGCGGACGGGACGGCAAAAATGTGCTGCAGCGACTGTCTCACGAGACGGGCGGCGGGTTCTTCGAAGTATCGAAGAAGCAGAGCATCGACCAGACTTACGCCATGATTCAGGACGAGTTGCGGAGCCAGTACAACCTGGGCTACATGGCGGACCGGGCAGTGCGAATTCCCGAGTTTCGCAAGATTGAGCTGAAGACTAGTGAAAAGGGATTAGTGGTGCAGGCGCGCGAGCGGTATTGGGCGCAGCCTTGAGAAAAAAGGCCACGGGCTGCAGAATCCCGCAAGCAGTAGCTCGCGTCCGGGTAACAGCTTAATGGAAGTCGCGAGTTCGTTATGAACGGGACGGATTTTCCGCGGTAGAACGCCCTTGTACGACGCTCCGGAATCGGAGTACAACGCGTATTCAGAGCGGCAAGATTTCTTCGCGCACGGTGTCGAAGCCGACTCTCCGGCGCTGCTCATACGCGATATTTCCTAAATGGGATGCCTGCGCCGAGCGGTGACCGACCAGGACATCGCCATGCGGACGCTGCCTCGACTTCAGGCAGCCGAGGAAATTATCCACGTGGTCTTGCGTCAGTGAATCCGAGATACCTTCGAGCTTTTCGGCCTTTACAACTTCAGCGGGCTCCTTTGCGCCGGCGGGATAAAACTCATAGTGAGAACGATCGATCCACAAGCGGCCTTCCGAGCCGCACATCTCGAGCGCCTCCCCCTTGATGCCGGGCACGAGCGTGGCTTCGAAGGTCGCGGTAAACGGATTCGGATCGGGGTATTCCAGAAGGACGTTTATGGTATCGGGCGCGGTGCGGCCGTCGCGGTAGTGGTAGACGCCGCCGGCCGCGGATGCGGCTGAAGGAACGTCGCGGTCCATGAACATATGCACTACGTCAATCCAATGGGTGAACAGGTCGGTCACCTGGCCGCCACCGTAATCCAGATAAGCGCGCCAGTTGTAGAACTGCTGCGGGTCGTAGTCGCGCCAGTTAATAGGACCTAAGAAGCGGTCCCAATCCAAATCCTGAGGCTTGGTACGCAGGGTTGCCGGCGCTTTGCGCAAGTGGTATCCGTTTCCGTACCACCACGTGCGAGCCAGCGTGACGGCGCCCAACTTGCCAGTGTCGAAATACTTCTCTTTCGCTTCGCGGTAATGCCTGGCCGAGCGCTGCTGCATGCCGACCTGGCACACGCGGTTGTTCTCGCGCGCAGCTTTGACGATGAGTGGTCCTTCGTCAATCGTGCGCGTCAACGGCTTTTCGCAGTAGACATCTTTCCCGGCATTGAGGGCGTCGATCGCGATGCGAGAGTGCCAGTGATCGGGGGTCGCAATCAACACGGCATCGAGAGGATTGGTTTCCAGCAGCTTGCGGTGGTCACTGAAACCCGTAGAGCCGGGAGCCTTCTGCCGTGTGGCTTCCAATCGCTGCCCGTACACGTCGCAGATTGCCACCACATGTACTTCCGGCCTGTTTTGAAACAGACTCATGACGTGGTTCCCCCGATCGCCGGCTCCGATTAATCCGAGGCTCACGCGGTCGTTCGCGCCCAGCACGCGGGCATAGGAGGCTGCGGTCATAGCCAACGCGCTGGTACGCAAGAAGTCTCTACGGTTGCTGGATTCCATTTGCGAATTATATGCCCGGGACTCCACTAGAGAGAAGAAAACTGCATGCAACGAATACTATTTCTCCTGCTCCTGCCGCTTTTGAGCGCAATGCTGCTGTTCCCCGCTGACGGAAAGACGACCCCGGCCAAAGCCACGATGGCCCCCAGCGTTAGCGACGCGCAACTTGAAGCCACTATCCGTGCCAAGCTGGCAAAGTCGAAAATCGGAAAAGATGGGTTCCGCTTTCGTGTGTCGCACGGCCTGGTGACGTGGGAAGGAAATACGGGTGTTGGCCAGCACAAAGGCGCCGCCACGCGCATGGCAAGATCTTCCGGCGCCACCCAGGTGGTGAATAATATCCATGTAGACGGCGCGGGTCAGAGCAAAACCGGAACCCCGCTCCGGAAAGCCTCCGTACAGTAACGGCGCCGCCACGGAACCGGCCACAGAACCCTGCCTGCCGGTCCTCCGCATGCTACGGTGGAGGTATTAAACGGCAAATCGATGAAATGTAGGTTGTTTTTACTTTCTTTAACGTCTTGCGCCGCCCTGGCATGGCCGCAGACCGCCCCGGCTCCGGCAGCCGCTCAGAATGCCGCACCTCCTACGGTAAAGCCGAGAGGTCCAGAGGCAGTGGCTTCGGTAGATCCGAAGCGAGTAGTGGCAGTGATCGATGGGAAGCAGATCACCGCCGCCGAAGCTGCGGATCTGCTCAAGGCCTTTCCGCCCGAGCAACGCAAGCAGTACGAATCGAATCTTCCGAACCTCGTGCAGCAGATTTACATGCGCGAGCAACTGGCGGATGCCGCGAAGAAGCTCAATTTGGAACAACAGGCACCCTGGAAGGACCAGATTGAGTTGAGCCGTGCAAACATCCTGGCGCAGGCTTACCTGAACCATCTTACGGACACCGCGACCAAGGCGCCGCTTCCCGATCCCCAACAGTTTTACAACTCACACCCGGGCGATTTCGATTCCGTGAAATTGAGCGGGATTTTCGTGAGCTACAACGCACCCGGTACACCTGCTTCGGCGGCTCCGGGCGGAGGGCGGACCGAAGCGGAGGGCCGTGACAAGGTGAACGATCTCGAAAAGAAGCTTAAAGCCGGCGAAGACTTCGTGAAGCTTGCTCGCGCGGAATCAGACAATCAGGGTTCGGCAGCTAAAGGCGGTGAGTTGGGAACGTACACCACCGGCGACCCGAACATTCCAGCGGATATCAAGAATGCGATTTTGAAGCTGCAGGCGGGACAGTTCTCCGAGCCGGTGAAGATTCCCAATGGCTTCCTGATTGTGAAGCTGGACAGCCGCACGCAGTTGCCGTTTGAACAGGCCCGGGCAGGTATTTTGCAGCGCCTGCAAACCGAGACTAGTCAGGCTGCGGTGAAGCAGACGCTGGATAAGTATAAAATTGAAGTTCAGGACCCGGATTTCTTCAATGCCGCGAGCGGTCCAAAAATTCCCACGCTCAAGCGGCCGGCAGATTCCGCGGCGCCTTCCGCTGCTGCACCTCCCGCTCCCGGTCAGCCTGCGGCTCCACACCAGCCTTAGCGCCGAAGCACAGAATCGAATTTTTGCCGTTCTTCCCGGGCTGCCAGCACTCACTGGCAGCCCGATTCACGTTCAGGTGCTGCCCAAGCTGATGGCCCACCGTGGGAAGTTGCTGTCGGGTTCCGGGTCGCCGGGAATTCCGGTTCACGCGGCAAGCTTTATCCGCAAGCGTGAGATTGTGTTGGAGACGGGATTGCTCCGTCGGCCGCGCAAACTCCATTTGATTGCCGTACACGAGATTTTTCATTTTGTCTGGGCGCGACTGGGAAATCGGGACCGGTGGGACTATGCGGCACTGCTGCAGGCGGAAGCGGCGGGAGGCGCGCGCGGCGAGTTGGGCGAGTCTGCGGACCGCCAGAAAGAG
>DATHIZ010000570.1:0-6123 GCA_035316385.1 Bryobacteraceae bacterium
GCCTTGGTTGGTGCGGAACAGAATGGAACCGTTCACGATCCTGCCCGGCGGATCAATCAAACGCATAATCGACAGGCTGGTAACGCTCTTTCCCGAGCCTGATTCGCCGACCACCGCCAGGGTCTCGCCCGCGCGCACTTCAAGGGAAACGCCGTTTACTGATTTGACGATACCGGGGCGAGTGTAAAAATGAGTTTGAAGATCGGTGATCTTCAACAGCGGATCGTCATGCATCTTCGCATCCGTCAATGAAGTGAGTGTAACAACCGAAGTGATATCCAGGATAGTAGGAGGTAAATGCGCATCGCATTTGGCGGCATTCATACTGAGTGCAGCACGTATAGCCGCATCAGAAGCCGGGCTCAGGACTTTAGAGTCTTGCGGGGAGCAGAACTCCGGCAAAGTCCGTCGTTTCAGTTCCTGAATCGATATGCGCACCAGTTTGTGCCCCTGCTGCACGCACGCGCCGTGCCTGGCGGCCCGGTGGAGCGCGCCACGTATGAAGAGTTCAAGACCGAGTTTCTAGAGCGTCTGCGGCAGGCCGGCCCAGTCGATGGCGTCTATCTAGCCATGCACGGAGCCATGTTCGTCGAAGGCCTGCAGGATGCCGAGGGCGATTGGATTGAGGCAGTGCGCCATATTGTCGGCGATGCTTGTCCCATCAGCGCCAGCTACGATCTGCACGGTAACCTCAGCCGGCGCATCATTAATAATCTCGATATGTTATCGGCGTATCGCACGGCCCCCCACATCGATGTCGAAGAAACCGGCGTGCGCGCGTGCAACATGCTGGTGCATTGTATCGATAGCGGGATTCGGCCCAGTCTGGTCTGGGTACCTGTGCCGGTCTTGATGCCGGGAGAGCGCAGCAGCACGGAGGATCAACCGGCCAAGCGTTTGTACGCGCAGTTGGAACAGATCGACCGCTTGGACGGAGTGCTGGACGCCTCGCTCCTGGTTGGCTACGTCTGGGCCGATGAGCCGCGTTCGACTGCGAGCGCGGTGATGACGGGCACGAATAAAGAAGTGCTGGCGCAAGAGGCGCGAAAACTGGCACAGCAATATTGGGATGCTCGCGAGGAGTTCAACTTCGGCAGCGTGCGGACGGGCAGCATTGCGGACTGCCTGGATTGGGCGGCTGAATCGGTAACTCAACCGGTAATTCTGGCCGATTCAGGCGACAATCCAACGGGCGGCGGCGTAGGGGATAGAGCCGAAGTGCTGGCTCACTTATTGCGCCGTTCCTTTCAAAATGTCCTGGTTGCGGGCATCGCTGACCTTCCGGCGACTGATGCTTGTTACGCTGCTGGGGTAGGCGTCACACTGCGATTGAATATCGGGGCGGCGCTTGATCCTCGAGGCAGCGAGCCGGTGACTGTCCACGCAAAGGTGATCTTTCTAGTCGAAACCGATGAACCGCGCGAGCGGCAGGCGGTCGTTATCGTCGATGGCGTTACGCTAGTACTCACAGCCAGGCGGCGCCCCTTCCACTATATTCAGGATTTCACGAAGCTTGGCCTTTCCATTGATCGCTTCAAATTTGATCGCTTCAAATTGTTAGTAGTCAAATCAGGCTATCTATCGCCTGAACTCGCGCCAATCGCGAACCCCAATCTTATGGCGTTGTCCGATGGCGCCATTAATCAGGACATTGAGGGTTTGCCGCCCAACCAATTTCGAGTGCCTACGTTTCCGTTCGAACGCGGCTTCTCCTGGACGCCCCAAGTCATTACCTCGGACCGGCACAATAGCTAGATGCCGCGCCTCGCTCTCGTAGCGCTGCTGGTTTCTCTGTTGGTAGGTTGCCGTCCGCTTCGACGCTCCACGGCAAACCTGGTCATTATGCAGACGGAAGCGCCGCGCAGCATGGACCCTGCGGACCACACCGAGACATATACCTCGGCTGTCCTCGATCCGATGTACGAAGGACTAACACGTTTCAATCAGCAATTACAGGTTGTGCCTGCACTCGCCACCAGTTGGCGTTCTGCTGCCGACGGAATGACTTGGACCGTGGCTCTTCGCGCAAACGTCCGCTTCCATGATGGAACTCCATTTAATGCGGATGCGGTGCTGGCGTCCTTCAACCGCATGATAGACGTGAAACGCGGTCTGGCTGGCGCGAGCAATGTACGGCGAACTGTGGAGAGCGTTCATGCTCTCGATCCGCTCACAGTTAGCTTTCGTTTGAAAGCTCCGTTCGCTGCGTTTCCGCAGCTTCTGGCCGTTACTTCGATGATCAGCCCGGCGGCCGATCGAAATGGTTACTTGAGCCGCCACGCGGTCGGTACCGGTCCGTACCGGTTCGCGGAATGGAAGACCGGCGAATATGTTCGGGAAGTGCGAAATGAAGAGTACTGGGGGAAGAAGTTGAGACCGGCCGAACTTCGCTGGATGTGGACCACGGAACCCGCGCTAATGAACATGGCGGTTCTGGCGGGTGAAGTCGACCTGGTCAATCCGCTTCCGCCGGTCTTTGCTGACGCCATGCGGCACAACCAGAAAGTCCGCCTGCTCAGTGGTGAGAGCTCCGCCGTTTTTTGGGTTGCGTTGAACACCAGGTACAAGCCGCTGGGCGATGTGCGCGTGCGCCGCGCCTTGAACTACGCCACGGATCGGGTAAACCTTGTGCGTTCTCAGCTTCGCGGCTACGGTCGGCCCGCCAGTTCGCCCCTGTCTCCGGCCATCGCCAACTACGATGCGGGCGTGAAAGGCTATCCTTACGATCCCGGTAAAGCGCGGGCGTTGCTGGCGGCCGCCGGGTACCCGGATGGTTTTCAACTCAGCATGGCGGTCCAGGAGAATCTAGTGAACTTCGCCGAAGTGCTGCAAGGCATGTGGGCGCAGGTTCATGTCACGTTGACCATTCAGCGGCTCGAGAGTGGTGTCTTCTCGCAGACTATCTTTGGAACTCCCGAACAAAAAGCGGCCACGCGGACCGATAGCGTCTTCGCCTCGTGGGCTTCACCCACTCTCGACGCGGAACGCCAGCTTGGACCTCTGTTTCGCACCAGGAACTGGTCGCCGGTCGGCGCGAATCTTGGCTTTTACAGCAACCCCAAGCTGGATAAATCACTGGACCAGGCCGCGGCGGAACTTGACCCGGTCAAACAGCACGCGTTCTACAAGGATGCGCAACAGATTATCTCGGACGATGCGCCCCATGTTCTGCTGTATTCCGCGGTGGACCTTGCGGCGGTCCGGGAAAATGTATCCGACCTTTGGTTGTTTCCCGGAGGGCAAGTAGAGTTGGCCTACTAACAATCGTTATGCATACGTATCTTGCTCAGAAATTAATTGCACCGCCGTTAATCCTGCTTCTGGCGTCACTGCTGATTTTTTCGGCGGTCCGGTTATTGCCGGGCGACCCGGCGCGGCTTATGGCTGGTATGCAGGCCGACCAGGTCACGGTCGAAAGCGTCCGCCACCGCCTCGGGTTCGACCAGCCGTTTCCCGTTCAATATGGACGGTTCTTGGAACGGGCCCTCCGCGGCGACCTGGGACAATCGACTCGCTCGCAACAGCCTGTCGCTCGGGAAATTGCCGAACGACTGCCGTACACGGTGGCGTTGACTACCGTTAGCTATGGAGTTGCCATCCTGTTCGGACTCGCGGCGGGTGTGTTGGCCGCCGTCTATCGCGGCAGTTGGTTGGACAGCCTGGTGATGCTGTGTGCCATCTCGGGAGCATCGGTGGCGAACTTTTGGGTGGCTCTGATGGCGATGGATTTGTTCGCTGTAAAACTCGGGTGGCTGCCGCTGATGGGAGCCGGCGAGTGGCGGAGTTACGTTCTCCCCGCAGCTACCCTGGCGCTCGCGCCCACGGCGGTTATTGCGCGCATGACTCGCGGCAGCATGCTTGAAATTATTCATCAGGACTATATCCGGACGGCGCGCGCCAAGGGACTCGGCGATGCCAAAGTTTATTTGAAGCATGCACTCCGGAATGCGCTGGTTCCTATCGTCACCATCGTCGGCATGAATTTCGCTGCCTTGCTCGGCGGGGCTGTCATCACCGAGAGTGTTTTTAACTGGCCGGGTGTCGGCCGCCTTTTGGTGGACGCCGTTCGATACCGCGACTACCCTACGATTCAGGGCATCACTCTGATCACGGTATTGTTCGTCGTCGTAATTAACTTAGCCGCTGATCTTGCGGTTGGATTCCTAAATCCTAGAATTCGGTTCGACTAAGCGGAATGAGCAAAGATGATTTTCGCGCCGTGTTTCGCTACCGCAATCTAACCATCGGCAGTAGTATCGTACTCATCCTGATCTTGTGCGGACTATTCGCCCCACTGCTGGCGCGCCAGGACCCTTACGCACAAAATCTCGCCATCACTTTTCAACAGCCGTCCACCACCCACTTCTTTGGATCCGATCAGTATGGCCGGGACGTATTCGCGCGCATCGTCTACGGTGCGCGTTGGGCTTTGTTCGAGGTGGTAATGAGTGTCGGGATGTCGCTGCTCTTCGGCGTTCCGCTTGGGCTGGCTGCTGGATTTTTCGGAAAGCGACTCGATAGCCTCATCATGTGGTCCACCGATATCTTGTATGCCTTCCCTGGAATTGTGCTCGCGATACTGCTAGTCGCCATGCTGGGCCCAAGTTTGTTCAATACTCTGTTGGCGATTTCTATCTTCGCCGTGCCGGTGTATACGCGGCTATCCCGCAACCTGACCCACACATTGAAGCGGATGGAATTTTCCGAAGCTGCGTATGCCTTAGGTGCTGGCCCTTGGCGCATTCTCTTTACACATATTCTGCGCAATGCATTCGTGCCCTTGCTCATTCAAGCAACGCTGACGGCGGGAGACGTGATTCTCTCCGCGTCGGGATTAAGTTTCCTGGGGCTCGGCGCTCAACCGCCTGCCGCCGAATGGGGAGCGATGATGAGCGAGGGCCGGAATTTTCTCGGTGTCGCCACCCATCTATCGCTGTTCCCGGGCCTGGTCATCACCATCGCCGCTCTGGGCTTTAATATGTTCGGCGACGGCTTGCGCGACATCTTAGACCCAAAGTTTCAGAAGCGGAGTTGAAACGCTTTCCGTAAACGATAGAATAGCCGGATCGGAGTAACGGATGGCTATCACAGTAACAGCCGTACACCAAAATCACAGATTCCCTTCGAACCTCGCTGCGGGCGGTCTAACAATCCTCAGCGGCATCGTCGAATGCGCGTTCAAAGGCAACCCTTCGGAAGACATAACCAGGGATACCGTCACCTTTATAGTCGGACGTGTCAACTTGCCCTTGATTACTGGGACGCCCCCGGCGGCGAGTTGTGTCATGTCTCTCGCCAGCTTTGCGTATGGCGGAACTGTTAGCGATGCTTTGTGGGCTGTCGACAGCGCAAGTGTTCCGGCTTTCACTAACGTCGACCGTGGCAGCGGCGCCGCGGATCTGCAACTGGTCGGGAACCTCGCGATAAAAGGCGCAAATGGCGTAATTCTCCGCCTGAATTACATCGTCTTCTACGCACCGTCATAGGTGGCCCGGCTAACCGCCATAATCGCTCTCGTCCGCTTTTTTGGAGATTTCTTCATCCTTTGCAACAATCCGTCTCCCCGCCATGGCGCCCTCCTCCCACACTTTTCGGTGCAGGCTGGAGACATAAGGATTATCGACGGTCCACCCCCGATACCCCGCCTCAAATCCGGCATGAAACGCTTCCGAGTATCCGCGGACACGCGACTTGGGAGTGGAGTTTTCGACCAGCGGCAGCTGCCCGCGTTGCATGTCTTTCCGCGCGAGTTCCGCCCGGTGAGAAGCAAATTCGCGGACCCCGGCGTCCAGGCATCCCGTAACGTCGGCTACCATCATCGCCATGTTTGCAACATCCGCGGCTTCTTCGACTACACGTTTGCGGACATCCGGTGCTATAGGCGTCGTGACGGGAGGGCGCAAACAAAAACCGACGACTGCCAGCAAATCATTCGCCTCGTCTTTAACGTGGCGCGCCAAATCCAGGGCCTGGTCGTTCTTCCAACTGTTCCTGTAATCACGGAGGCGTAGCTCTTTTTCCATAAGCAGCGCAAAGGCCATAATCTCAGGGCGGATATCGGAAAAATCCAACGGTTTGTCTTGCATGTGTCCTACTCAGATTATTGATGAGGGGCCCCCAAAA
>DATHIZ010000571.1:0-3235 GCA_035316385.1 Bryobacteraceae bacterium
GCCCGCCATCTCGATTGCGAAAGAAACCCTGCGGACCATTGAGGAGTACACCGCCAAACTGGCGCGCGCTCTCAACGTCATCGGCTTGATGAACGTGCAGTATGCGCTCAAAAATGGCGATGTCTACGTGCTGGAAGTGAATCCGCGCGCATCCCGCACTGTGCCTTTCGTCAGCAAGGCGACCGGCGTTCCACTGCCGAAGCTGGCCGTGGGCCTGATGCTCGGCAAGAAACTCGATGACTTCAAGCATCTGACGGGCGGCATCGTGAACGGTGTTCTGCCCGTGCCCAACTTCTTTGTGAAAAGTCCGGTGTTCCCGTTCAATAAGTTCCCCGGCGTGGCCCCGGCGCTAGGTCCGGAAATGCGCTCGACCGGCGAGGTGATGGGTGTGGGCGAAAGCTTCGGCGAAGCCTTTGCCAAAGCGCAGTTGGCGGCCGGTACGCCTATTCCCGATCAGGGCGCGCTGTTTATCAGCGTGAACGATCGCGATAAACCCGCTGCCGTGGAGGTTGCGGCTAAATTCAGTGAGTTCGGCTTCCAATTGTTTGCCACCCGCGGAACCGCCGCGGCGCTCAAAGCGGCCGGCCTGCGCTGCAAAACCGTCTTTAAGGTGAACGAAGGCCGTCCGAACGCGGTTGACCTGTTGAAGGCCGGCAGCTTGAAACTGGTGATCTACACTACCACCGGCAGCCACTCTTTCCCGGATGAGCAAACCATTCGCCGCAACGCGGTGATGTATCGCACGCCTTGCATCACGACCATGAGCGGAGCCCGGGCGGCAGCGGAAGCAATTGTTTCGCGGCGCCGCGATCCAATTCGGGTCTGGAGCCTCCAGGAATTGCACGCCGCCGAAACCGTCGAGTCTTCAGCCACTCGATAGCAGGGCTACACGCCGGCTCTACTGACTTAACTTCGACGGGATCCTAGGTAATCTCAACCCGATCCCTCTCCGCCTTTCGTCGCAATAGCTCCCTTGCGAAAAGCTTTACTCGCGCCGGCGCCCCAAGCACATGCCTCTTCAGCGGCGGCAGCGGAACCGTGCGCGCGGTATCCTGCATCCGGCGCCAACTCTTTATCGTCTCTTCCCGGTCATTGCACGTGCGTAACCACACAAGAAACTCGTTCTCATTTACCGGCGTATCGAAGTATCGAGCGCAGGCAAAATCATGCAGCCCGAGTGCGGACATTTCTGCTAAGAGTCCGGCAAACGAGTGCGGAGTGAAAATCCAACAATGAACGTCGCGATAAGCGTCATTCTCCAGGGCATCTTTCGCGTGCGCGGTAAGGAGTTCATACGAAAGCTCCCGCGGCTTCCACTCCATTGGCTGGAGTTGTGATTCGTCCAAGTCCCCTGCCCATGCCTTCACAACGTCCACCACGCGAGTATTCGCAATATGATCGAGAATGGCCACCGGAAGCGGAACTCGGGCGCGCCGCAGATAAGCGTCCAAAACGTCGCACAGCCGCGATTCCCTGCGCAAGTAGTCAAATGTGAAACGCCTGTCGGGGACTGCCAGCCTCACTTCGCCTTCCGGTTTGAGCACGGTTTTGATTTCCTGAAGCCAAGTCAGCAGATCGGGAACATGTTCAATCACGTGCGAGGCAATCACGTAATCAAGCTTTATGCCGGATCCCAGACATTCTTGCAGAGTGCTGGCGCCCCAGATCGCATCGACATCGGCGATCTGGGCGGTGTCCACGTTAGGATCGTTCGCATACTTGTTCTTGAGCGACTCCGTGCCGGCATGGTCGATGTAAAAAACCTTGCTTTCTTCCTTCTTCACAAGCGGGTGATTGAGCGGACCAATCTCCGCGCCGACCATGTCGCTCAAGTTTAGTTCTGCAATCAGCTTTTCGCGCCGATTCATCTTTGCATCTCCTGGTTGCCAGCACTTCCTCAGTCTATCCTTGCCGCGCTATGTCCACCTTCGTTAAGCCGTACTACCATTGAGTTGTCTACTTCTTCTCGATAGCGTTTAAGGAACAACGATGCGGAGATCTATTTTTGCTTTGACGATAGGAATGATTCTGGCGGCACAGTTCCTTTCGGCGGCTTCCGTTTATGACTATGAACTAAACTCCATCAACTACGAGAAGGTGCGTTTGCGCGACTTCAAAGGCAAGGTCGTAATGATCGTGAATGTCGCCAGTTTTTGTGGATACACTCCTCAATACGCGGATCTCGAGAATCTCTATCGCCAACACAAGGACAAGGGCTTCGTCATTGTCGGCATTCCCTCGAACGATTTCGGTCAAGGAGAGCCCGGCACGGATCCGGAGATAAAGCAATTCTGCCGGCGCAAGTACGACGTCACGTTTCCCATGATGTCCAAGGTGTCTATTACAGGTAATAACCCCGTTGCGCTCTACGAATTTCTGACGGACAAAGTGCAAAATCCGAAAACGGGCGGTGAGATTCGATGGAATTTCACGAAGTTCCTGATTGGCAAAGATGGAACGATTCTGGCTCGTTTCGAGCCGCAGGTGTTACCCGCTGATCCGGCCTTGGTGAGCGCTGTCGAAAATGCTTTGCGGTAGTTGACTACAAATCGGGCTGTTGAAAGAGCCGGATGCCGGCAATGCCTTCGGCTCCTGCGGCTATGCAGCTTGCCGCATTGTCCCAATCTAAGCCGCCCAGCGCGTAGACATGCTTGCCCAAGCGGCAGGCTGCGTGCAACGCATCCAAGCCAAGCGGAGCCCCTTTGCCGGGCGAGGCGAAAACCGGTCCAAACGTGACCAGGTCGGCTGCCGCTTCCCGCACTTCGGCCAGCGTGTGACAGGAGCGCGCAATCAGCAAGCCGGGCAGTGTCTCGCGCGGAGCATGCGCGGGCAGATGAACGCCATCGGCGCCTGCCGCCAGCGCCACATCGGCGCGCGAATTTACCAGAATTTTCGTGCGTGCTTGCGCCTGCACATCGGCCTGACGCGCCGCGAGCACCGCTAGCGTAAATTCGAATAACTCCAAGGCGCCGACATCCTTTTCGCGGATTTGAATGAGATCCACTCCCAGCCGCATCTGATCGCAAATCACATCGAGCAGCGGTGTAAAGCCGCCCACCGCCTTGCGGTCGGTGATGTAGTAACGTTTCATACCGGGTCTCACTTAGCCAGAAAATAAATCGCCTCGGCCGCGATCTCCAGCTTCAACTG
Organism: Bryobacteraceae bacterium; assembly: GCA_035316385.1. Lineage (GTDB taxonomy): Bacteria > Acidobacteriota > Terriglobia > Bryobacterales > Bryobacteraceae > Bog-105. The sequence goes on from DATHIZ010000571.1 coordinate 3,151, forward strand.
TTCGCTGCCGCGCAGCCGGTCATATTCGGTCTTGCTCAATTCCGTCACAATGCCCTGTTCAAAGGTGAGACGCATGCCGAGGGAG
>DATHIZ010000572.1:0-6716 GCA_035316385.1 Bryobacteraceae bacterium
TCTCGCTCTTGACCTGGATATGTCTCAGATACTTCGTATCGCTGGCGGGAGGAATTGGAGGAATAATCTTTTCGAGGGTAAGACTTGAAATTCCGCCGGCCGCCGGGTCCACATGAAGCTTAACTGGGGCCGAATAGAAGTTGCCCGGCTTGGATGCCCAGTGCTGGCCCTCGCCTCGATCCGGCGCGAGCTTCACCGTTTTCCCGCTGGCTAAGTGGTACGTCTCGTAAACATTGAACACACCCTGGACAAAGTAATCGCCCGCCGGAATCTCCGCCAAATGTTTTGCGGGAAAGCCTATGGTCTCTTCATCCACAACCATGGGCTTGCCTGGGGCGAGTGAATCAGCGTCTACGCCGAAAGCTTGTTGAGAAGCCCGGAAATGTAACTCCTGAAATTGATCTTGAAACTGAGAGCTGATCGCATACGGAGTAAATTGCGATCGCGGCTCGGAGGAAACATCACGAGACAGAATCACAACCAAGTGACCATCCAGAGGCTTACCGTCCGCGCCGCGAACCGTCGCTTCAATCTTTAGCTTTGTGTGAGGCGCTTCCGCCGGTAACGCGCCTACCGGCAGAAGCAGAGGGAGGAAAACAAAACTAAGCCGCGCGAGAGCAGGGCACTTCACCATGGATCAGAAACTAAACTTCGCTCCGAATTCACCCGAGAACGACTTCGGAATAATTGTGCTGGATTGCCCAACGAAATTGGTTGGCTGCCCAAAGTTAGCGGCGCGAATACTGGTCTGGTATTGAGAGCCGAAGTTCGCGTGGTTAGTCAAGTCAAAGGCCTGGAAAATTAACTCCAGCTTCGCTTTCTCGCCGAAATTGAATATCCGGCTGACACGCGCGTCGAGTTGGAAGAAAGCGTTGCCGCGCAGCGAATCGTAGCTGACCTGGTGGCAGGTGTTCGCCGCGATGCAGGATTGCAATTGAGAGGCCGTGTAGTTGACGGTCCCCAGCAGGTTGTTGGAGTCGCTGTTGAGCACGATAGCGTGCGTGTTGCCCTGACCGCCGCCGTAAGCGAACGTATCGTTGATGCCTTCATACGCCGTGTAAGGGCGTCCGCTGGCAGCTTGCAGGATAGGAGCCACCTGGATATGCCAGGGGAGCTGTATGATTCCGCTGACCGTGAAGCGATGCCGCTCATCGGAAGGAGTAGGCCCGAAGTCTGCTTTGGAGAACCAGTTTGTGAGGAGCGTCGGCTGGTTTCCGAACGCCGCGGAATTGCCGTTGTACGCAAGGCTCTGCGACAGAGTGTAAGTGGCATTGACCGAGAAACGCTTGCTGAATCTACGCCGGTAAGAAAGATTCATCCCGTCGTAGCGGCTGCGTCCAATCGGCATGGCCACCGAAAAGCGCCCAATCACCGGCAGCCCCGCGTTTTGCAGCAGCGCGCTCGTGTACCGGACGCCGTTAATCTGCGGGTTGATCGCGATGGTCTTGCTTTCATGCAAGCCCAACTCGTGAACATATTCGGCTTCTATGAACGAATCTGAAGTGACGTTCCAGGTATAACCAAAATTAGCCTGTTCGCTGTAGGGGTTCCGGTAGTTCGGATCTATCAACTGTCCAACGGTGGCGCTACCCGTTAGCTGAGTGGACCCGGGAAGCTGCGGAGGAAGTGGATCTACTCCGTAGCGGAATGCAGAAAGCAACTGGCCGCTAGGGAGCACGCTCGCGGCGGGATCGCCAATCGCGCTGCTGTTGTAGCTGGATGTTGCATAGATGGTTGAGTTGGCCTGTTGTTCCATGAAGAGCGGAATGTTCTGGAAAGTCTGGCCAAAATAGATGCCGTAGCCTGCCCGGAAGATATGTTTCCCATTTCCCTTCAGGTCATAAGCGATTCCGATGCGCGGACTAAAATCCAAGTTGTCATTCTGCGGAATGCCTCCGGCGTACGGACTGCCAATGGCCTTCAGATCCAGGTAGCCCTGCGAAAGAGGCTGCAGGTATCCGCCGTTCAGGCCATAATCTTTATCCCAACGGAGGCCCAGATTGATTGTCAAGTTGGATTTGATTTTCCAATCGTCCTGGAAGTAAACGCCAAACATTTTGGCGTGCTCGCTGAACGAACGGTCACCCTGATTCGGCTGGCTGATGGATTGAACTGCGCCTGGTGTGAAGATGCCTTGCGGATACAGTCCGTTCGTGTTGTTGATCATCGTGCTCGGATCGTCAAAGAAAGTGACCGTTGGCTCTACAGCGCCAAAAGACCCGCCCACTTTCGGTATCCAAACAAAGTCAACGCCGGTTTTCAGCGAATGCTTTCCCTTTTCAAACGCGATATCGTCTTTCCACTGCCACTTTCTCTGTACGTTTTCCTGCGGCACGTTGCCGGAAGTACCAATTTGGGCGGAAGGAAATACCAGGTTCGGAGTCGGAGTGTTAGTGGCAATCAGGTTGTGCCAGTATTGGTATCCGGCCGTGAATGAGTTCACGATCGTGGGCGATATAACCGTGTTGAGTGTGGCGTTGGCAATAATCAGCTGATTTGTGGTGAAATTTCCAGTCGATAAGTCGCCGCTCGATGAAGCTTGGTCGTTCAGGCCGGTATTGTTCTGGTTGGAATAGCTGACCGACAGATTGTTCTTGTCGTTGATGCGGTGATCCAGTCGCCCGTTGTAGCGCCAATCGAAATACGGCGTTGGAATGGTGGAGACCGGTTTGGCTCCCAGGCTCGTGATCAACGCCAATTCTTGCTGTGCCGGTCCGTTCACGTTGAGGCTGGTGGATTCTCTTTGGCGCTCGATGGCGAAGAAGATGAACGTTTTATCTTTCTTGATTGGACCGCCAATAGATCCGCCGAATTGCTGCCGGCTGAAGGGTGATTTCTGCCCATCGCCGCCGTTTGCTGTTTTTTCGAAATAGTTCAGCGTATTGAAGGCGGATTCGCGATCAAAGAAAAATAGCGAGCCGTGGAAGTCGTTTGTTCCGGATTTAGTGATCACGTTCACGGCCGCGCCTTCGCTGCGTCCATTCGCCGCCGAAAAGCGTTGGGTGCTGATATTGAATTCGTCAATTGCTTCGAGCGGAAGCTGCATCACCGGTCCACCGACGGTATTGTCCTTATCGTCGACGCCATTGATGGTCACGTTCACGTTGCGGCCGCTGGAGCCGTTCGTGGCAAAGACGCCGATACGCGATTTAGTCGGATCGTAAGAAGGCACCGGCCGGGCGCCCGGGGCTAGAATCGCCAGGTTCACAAAATCGCGTCCGTTCGTCGGCAGGTTTTGCACCTCCGCCGGGCTAACAGGAACGCTGACGTCGGTCTTCTGCAAATCTACTAGGCCCGCGCCGGAAGATTCTACCGTAATCGTCTCGTTTTGCTGGCTAGGCGCGAGCGACGCATCTATCGTCGTGGTGCGGCCGACCGCCAGTACGACGTTCTGAAATACACCGGTCGTAAAACCAGTCATTGCAACGCGCACTTCGTAATGTCCTGCTGGCAGTAAGTCGAATTGGTACGTGCCATTGGCGGTGGTGCTTGTGCTGCGGTCCAAGCCAGTCTCTTTGCTGGAGACTTTTACTTGAACGCCGGAAATCACGGCGTTCGATTTATCGGTTACAGTGCCTGCGAGCGTGGCGCTGGAATTAAGTTGTCCAAAAAAGTTGCTGGAGCCAGCAAAAAACAGCAAAGCCGCAAGTGCGCTCTGCCGCAAGAAATTATGCGTCATTCGTCCTTTGTCCCTGAATGCGCCCGAGACGAGGGGGCTCTGCTCGACAAAGAGCGATTACACAGTTTATGGGTCGGCGGCTCCCCTTGTCAAATATTTGTCAGATGTTTCTCAAATATTTGTAAGCCGCCGGAGCGGTGCAAAGGACGTGTGTTAGCGATTAGAAACTGAAGCGTGCGCCGAATTCGCCGGAGAACGATTTCGGAATGATTACGCCAGTTCCTCCTATGAAATTAGTCGGTTGTCCAAAATTGGAAGCACGAATGCTGGTTTGATATTGGGATCCAAAATTCGCATGGTTCGTCAAATTAAATGCTTGAAAGAATAGTTCGAGCTTAGCGCGTTCACCGAAAGTAAAGGGCCGGCTGACCCGCGCATCCAGTTGGAAGAACGAAGCGCCGCGGAGTGAATTGTACGGCACTTGCTGGCATGTGTTCGCCGCAATGCAGGATTGCAGTTGTGTGGCTGTGTAGCCGGCGGTTGCCTTCAGGTTGCTGGGATCGCTATTAAGTACGATGGCATGGGTATTGCCCGCGCCGCCGCCATAGGCGAAGGTATCGTTGATTCCTTCCAGCGCCAAGTAGGGCCGTCCGGTTCCCACCTGCATGATGGGCGCGAACTGAATCTTCCAGGGGAGCGCCACCAGCCCGCTGGCGGTTACGTGATGCCGTTCGTCGGAAGGGGTTGGCCCGAAATCGGCCGGAGAGAACCAGTCTGTGAGGACTGTCGGCTGATTTCCGAACGCCGCCGAATTCCCGTTATACGCCACGCTCTTGGACAAAGTGTAAGTGGCGTTCACCGAAAAACGCTTACTCATCCGCCGGCGGTAAGAAAGATTCATGCCATCATAGCGGCTGCGCCCAATGGGCATTCTCACGCCGAATTGGCCAATCACCGGCAATCCAGCGTTCCTTAGCAGCGCATCCGTGTAACGAACGCCATTAATCTGCGGATTAATCACGATCGTCTTGCTTTCGTGCAAGCCCAGTTCGTGAACATACTCCGCTTCAATCACCGAATCCTGCGTGAGACTCCAACTGTAGCTGGCATTGACCTGTTCGCTGTATGGATTCCGGTAGTTCGGGTCCATAATCGCCGCCGTGGTGGAAGTGCCGCTTAATTGCGTCGATCCCGGAAGCTTTGCGGGAATGGGGTCCACCCCGAAGCGCCAGGCGGAAAGCAGTTGTCCGCTCGGCAGCACGCTGGCCGTTGAGCTGCCTGGCGCGCTGCTGTTGTAACTGGCTGTTGCGAATACCGTTGGGTTGGCTTGCTGCAGCATGGAGAGCGGAATATTGATAAAGGTCTGGCCAAAATACAAGCCGTAGCCCAGCCGCAAAACGTGTTTCCCGTTGCCCCTTAAATCGTAGGCGAGTCCGATGCGCGGACTAACGTTCTTGCTGTCATTTCCCGGAAGACCGCCCGCGTAGGAACTGCCGATCGCTTTCAAATCCAGATAACCACGCGAATTGACTTGTTTATAGCCGCCGTTCAGGTCAAAATCCTTATCCCAACGAACACCAAGGTCGAGTGTCAAGTTAGGCTTGAGTTTCCAACTATCCTGAAAGTAAATGCCGAACATCTTGGCGCGCTCGGTAAAGCTCCGGTCACCCAAATTCGACTGGCTGATGGTTTGAGCCACGCCCGGCGTGGCAAAACCGTTCGGATATTTGCCGTTTGAATTGCTGAGGATCACGCTCGGGTCATCGAAGAAAGTGACTCCAGGCGTCACCGCTCCGATGGAGCCGCCAACTACCGGCGCCCAGACGTAATCTACGCCGAATTTCAGCGAATGCTTGCCTTTTTCGACTGCAATGTCATCTTTCCATTGCCACTTTCTCTGTACGCTTTCCTGGGGTACGGAACTGGAAGTGCCAATGATCGCCGAGGGAAAGGTCAACCGTGTAGTGGGAGAATCTGCCGCGATGAGGTTATGCCAGTACTGATATCCGGCGGTAAATACGTTTACGACCGAGGGCGAGATGACCGTACTGAGCGTAGCATTCGCGATGATGAGTTGGTTCGTGGTGTAATTTCCAGTCGATACGTCGCCGCTCGACGAAGCCTGGTCATTCAGGCCGGTATTGTTCTGGTTGGAGTAACTCACCGATAGGTTGTTCTTGTCATTAATACGGTGATCCAACCGGCCGTTATAGCGCCAGTCGAAATACGGAGTCGGAATGCTGCTGACTGGCTTTGCTCCCAGATTGGTGATCAGAGCCAATTGCGTTAACGCGGATCCGTTCACGTTGAGGCTGGTCTGCTCGCGGGCGCGCTCCAGGGTGAAGAAGATAAAGGTCTTGTCTTTCTTGATGGGACCGCCAACAGCCCCGCCAAATTGCTGCCGGCTAAAGTCCGCTTTCTGTCCGCTGCCGCCATTTTCCTTCTTTTCGAAATAGTTCAACGTGTTGAACGCGTTCTCGCGATCGAAGAAATATAGTGCTCCGTGGAACTGATTAGTGCCCGATTTCGTGATTACGTTTACCGCTGCTCCCTCGCTGCGGCCATTTACGGCGGAAAAGCGCTGCGTGCTGATGTTGAATTCTTGAATCGCTTCCAGCGGCAATTGCATGACTGGTCCGCCAACCGTATTGTCTTTGTTGTCGATGCCGTTGATGGTCACGTTGACATTGCGTCCGCTCGAACCGTTCGTAGCGAAGATGCCGATGCGTGCTTTGGTTGGGTCGTAAGAGGGAACTTGTTTTGCGCCTGGGGCTAGAATCGCAAGGTTTACGAAATCGCGTCCGTTGAGCGGCAGAGTTTCCACCTCGGCTGGCGAGATCGGGCGGCTCACGTCCGTTCTCTGCAAGTCCACAAGACCGGCGCCGGAAGATTCCACCGTGATCGTCTCGTTTTGCTGGCTAGGCGAGAGACTGCCGTCGATAGTAGTCGTGCGGCCAACGGCCAGTTCGACATTTTCAAATGCGGCCGTGGCAAAGCCGGGCATCGTGATGCGAACTTGGTAGCGGCCGGCGGGTAGTAAGTCAAACTGATACGTGCCGCTATTGGTTGTAATTGTGCTGCGCTCCAGGCCCGTTTC
>DATHIZ010000573.1:0-4300 GCA_035316385.1 Bryobacteraceae bacterium
TTCGCGGTTTCTCCATCGGTGACGTTTGCAACTGGGTTGCGATACGTCGCGAGGCGCGTCTCGCCGGATGGAAACTGATTGATCGACCCAAGCGAGATCCAGCTGTCATAGCCGGGATTTCGTCCGCGCATCACGGGAGAAAGGAGATATCGGACGACCGGTATGCCCAGGAGCACGCCCACCGCCCCGTTGAACGCAAGCGCGATCTTCAAAAAAATCTCACGTCTAGAAACACCGCCGCTCGACATACTCATTGAGAACCTCCTCGAGGAGTCAAAACACTGGGATGCGCTTGCGCCGTTAAAGGCAGCCGCTGCGCCGCGAGCCAGGCCACCACATCCGTAACGTCCGCCTCCGACAGCGGCCTCCCCGGCACGTAACCGCGCCAGTCCGGCGCGCCGAGGGCCGGCATGCCGGTGATTGTTACCGTGCGCAAATGCTGATCGCTCACCAGCGCGAGATACGAACTGTCCACGATCGAACCGCCCCGGCCGCTACGGCCGTCCGGGCCGTGGCAGGAAGAACAGAAAGTTACAAATCCGTTTTGGCCGTGCGCGGCATTGCCGGGCCCGAGTGCGGCATAGGCCGGAAGATTGTTTTTGCCGGCGGTACCCGGCTTTGCCCAGTGCGCCCGAATTCCGCGGACGATGATGTCAATCTGCGCATCTGTCAAAAAGCCGCCTGCGTTCCGCGCGAAACCAGGCATCGCCGTTCCAGCCACGCCTTCTACCGTGATGCGGCGGATCGTAGCGTCGTCCGCGATGGCCAGGTACACCGGGTTGCCGAGCGCCACCGTCAATCCGCCTTGTCCATTCACGCCGTGGCATCCCGAGCAGTTCTGAGCGTAGAGCTGTCGGAAGTCGCTGACCTCGGTGGGGCGGAGGACAGGTTCCTCGGCGGCCCGGCGGCCCGGCGCTGTGCAAGAGGTAATGGCCAAGGTGACGGCCAAGCCCAAGGCAGTATACTTCATCACCTCAGGTCCTCCTGATTTTCTTTCTGGTGTTCTAGTACGAGACCTTCAGCCTCTACACCCATACGAACCATCAGCGGTACATTTTGACGCGTCGATATTCGTTCCTGAACCACAACTACGACGCCCGCTACAATTCCAAACGCAATTTGACAGAGAACGAACCAGGGCCAGTCGATGCGCTGATTCATCACCGGATTGATGAACGCCAAGCTGCCATACATCATGCCCGACCACAGCAACGGAGCCACGAAACCACCCAACAGAATGGGCCGCCGCGGAGTCATGGGAAGCATCGCTCCATAGAGCAGCCCAGCCAGGAGCGAGATCACCAGGTGAATAGGAACAGCAACCAGGAATTCATGGAGATTGAAAGTTCCCACCTGCGTCGCCGTCTGCGTAGCCATTGCCGGAAATAACCCCGCGGCGAGGAGATTGATGCCATGCCAGATCCCATTGCCGCTCAAACCGCCGTACAGCATAGCGAGCAAAGCCATCACTGCGCCGCCCGCGAGACCGCCTTTGATTCCGGCCGATATCGGATAGATTTCGAGGGGCAACCAGGCGCGCGAGGCAGCGCCGATGCCGGCAATCTGCTCCACCGTTTCCCGAGTCGTCTGAACAGCGACCTCTTCCTGAACCAGGGGGAGCCCCTCGCGGGACTCTGCCGGAAGCACCTCCCGGAACCAGCCAACGGCCCCGGCGATGGTCAATACCGCGCCCAGAATACTCACGGAACCCGCCGTTAGCAGTCCCGCGAACGCGAGGGTTAATCCAAACGCCATCACGATCGGCCACGCCGTAGGAGCGGGCACTTCGATCTTGGCCGGAACTGTGTCCGAATGTTTTGTGAATGCACTATTCATCGCTGCCTCTTGCTAAATCCCAATCACGTAGACAACCGTAAAGACTACGACCCACACTGCATCCACGAAGTGCCAATACATCGATAGGATTTCCAGGCGTTCGGCGTGCTCGCGTTTCAGGCGCGCCGCAAAATTGAACAGCGCCACCGTAAGCAGGGCCAGCAGTCCGACCGTCACGTGAAAGGCATGCAGACCGACCAGCGAGTAATAGGTTGTGCCGAACAAATTTGTGCTCACCGTCAAGCCTTCATCAAAGATCAGATGAGCCCATTCGCGTGCAGTCCCGAAGAGGAACGTGCCTCCAAGGAGAATCGTGAGGAGCCACCATCGTGCAAAAGCCGCTGTGTTTCCTCCAATGAGCTTGCGTACTGCTAAGTGGATTGTCAGGCTGCTCGAAAGCAGGCAGATGCTATAGAAGATCGGCGCATGCAGAACATCTTTGGGTTGCGGCCCGGTCAGGCTCTTACCGATGTAGAAGATGTAAGCTACGACGAAAATCGTGAAAATAGCGGACTCGGCGCCGATCAGGCAGTACATCCCAACGGGTCCTCGCGAAGGAAGCCGCCAGTTGAGGTTGCCTTCGCGGAGGCCCACAGACGGTGTGCTCATCGGTTATTCGTACCTCCAATCGGGATCTTCCGGATGCTTGAGGTCCCACAGAGGACGGCGGCTCCGCACGGACGGCACGACGGCGTAGTTATACTCAGGCGGCGGCGAACTCGTGGACCACTCCAGCGTCCAGGCGTCCCATGGATCGTTGCCTGCGGCCCTGCCCCGGAAGTAAGAAAGAACCAGATTCGCGGCGAAGACCAGGACTCCTGCTGCTTGAAAAGCGACACCGATGGTTACGATCAGATTCCAGATATCCCAACCGCGGCCCGGCTCATACGTGTAGATCCGGCGCGGCATGCCCAGAAGCCCCGGGATATGCATGAAATCGAATGTCAGATGAAAGCCGATAAGAAACAACCAGAAGTGCAGTTTCCCTAATGCTTCGTTGTACATCCTGCCAGATATTTTCGGGAACCAATAATAGAATGCGGCGAAGGCGGTGAAGAGAATCCCGCCCACAATCACATAGTGAAAGTGAGCCACAACGTAATAGGAGTTCCCGAGTTGCCAATCGAAGGGCGCGACCGCCAGAGTAACGCCGGTCAATCCCGCAACCAGAAATTGAAACAGAAAGGCGATGCAGAACAGCATCGGCGTCGCAAAATGGATTTTGCCACCCCACATGGTTGCCAGCCAGTTGAAAATCTTGATCCCCGTAGGGACGGCAATCGCCATAGTGGAAAGCACGAAGAATATGTTTGCCCCCGCGCCCATACCCACGGTGAACATATGGTGGGCCCAGACGCTCATGCTGATAAACGCGATAGCCACTGTCGCCAGCACCATGACCGAGTAACCGAAGATCGCTTTACGTGAAAACACAGGAATGATTTCGGAGGCAAACGCGAAGGCGGGCAGCACCAGGACGTAGACTTCCGGATGGCCGAAGATCCAGAAGAAGTGCATCCAAATGACTGCCGAGCCGCCAGCCTGCGTGTCAAAGAAATGCCCGCCCAGATAGCGGTCAACCGATAGCATGATCTGTGCCGCCGTAAGCGGGCTCACGGCAAGAATCACGAGGACCGCCATGGTTAGGTTCAGCCACACGAGCAGCGGCATCTTTCCGAGTGTCATGCCTGGGCAGCGCATGCAAAGAATCGTGGCCATGATATTGATCGCGTTTCCGACGCTGCCGATGCCGGACACGAGCAGAGATAGTGTCCAGAAGTCGGTGCTGTGTCCGACAGAGAATGTCTTCGCCGTCAGGGGGGCATATGCGAACCATCCGACATCGGGTGCGCTTCCGGCTCCGTACAGACCGTCGCCGCCGATAAAGCTGAAATAGAGCAGCAGTCCGCCGAGTGCGGTCATCCAGAAGCTGAAGGCATTCAGGCGTGGAAATGCCATATCGCGCGCGCCTATCATCAGTGGCACGAGATAGTTCGCAAACCCGAACAGCATCGGCATGGCGACAAAGAAGATCATCGTCGTTCCATGCATCGTGAACATCCGATTGAAAACCTCAGGGGAAACGAGATTGTTGTGTGGCCGTATAAGCTGCCAGCGCATGATGGCCGCCTCGATGCCGCCCAACACGAGAAAGATGAGTGAGTACAGAATATAGAGGATGCCAAGGCGCTTGTGATCCACCGTGGTCACCCAATCGTGCAGGCGAAGGGTAAACGGGCGGGGCGCCGCCGGAAAATCGGATACTTCGACGGTAGTCGTAGCCATCAGCGAAGGGTCTCCAGATATGTAGCCACCGCATCCACGTCCCAATCGCTCAATCCCATAGCGGGCATCTTCGATCCCGGCTTGATGGCGTCAGGATTACGGATCCAGAGCCGCAGCATTTGAGGCGTGTTGGGAGCGGCACCGGCGGCGATGGTGTCCCGGCTCATCAGGTGCGTCA
>DATHIZ010000574.1:0-8201 GCA_035316385.1 Bryobacteraceae bacterium
ACGGTGATTGCGAGGAGCACCGCGTTGTAGGAAATATCGACCGCCTTTGAAGCTGTCCGCTCTGGCGCTTTGACGGAAATTGCGGTGGCGCGTGAGAAAAATTGATCCACCCCACGCACGAGCGGTGCTATAAGGTTTCCCACATATCCCGGCAAGGAGGCGGAGCGCCACAGGTCGACCACCCAGAACCGGCGCTCTTCTCCGGCGCTGAGTTCGAGTTTGTAACGGTCAGCCATCGTTACTAGCGGCTTCCAGAAAAACTGATCGATCAACAGGATCAGTACGATCATCGTGGCAATTGCCCAGCCCAGCGCGTGCAGGTTCTTGGCCTCAACCGCCGCGGCTACATACGATCCAAGCCCCGGCAAAGTGTATTGCCGGTTCAACACACTGATCGCCTCACTGGCGGCAAGAAAGAACCAGCCTCCGCCGAAGCTCATCATTCCGTTCCATACCAAGCCGATCACCGAGGAGGGGAGTTCCAGGCGTGTGAAGCGCTCCCATGCGGATAGCCGGTACAATGTCGCCATCTCTTCGAGTTCGTGCGGCACTGAGCGCAGCGAGTGATAGAACGAGAACGTCATGTTCCAGGCCTGGCCGGTAAAGATGGCGAAAATGGAAGCCGCTTCTAGCCCCAGCAGGCTTCCCCGGAATAGAGCGATGAACGCCGTGACGGTCACCGACAAGAAGCCCAAAACCGGGACGGATTGCAGGATATCGAGCAGCGGCACCAGCACTCGAGCGGCTTTCCTGTTCCGTGCAGCCGTGTAGCCGTACACGAAAGTGAACACGACGGAGAAGAACAGCGCCGCGAACATCCGTAGCGTGGAGCGCGCCGCGTAATTCGGAAGATTTCGAGGATCGAGGCTTACCGAAGGAATGATGTCGGGAGGCCGGAATTGAATGAGCGATTCCGCCCCGACGCGTGCCGCCAAATAGAGTAGGGCAAGCGTACCGAGGCCCACCGCCAAATCCGCCAGGCCTACGGCCGGACGTTCCTTAGCGCTTTGAGGAGCGAAGAACGAAGGCATCCACCGCATCAGAAAATTCCGGCGATGGCAGCTTTTTTTCTACTGATGATGTCTCCCGGAAGCGCCGCATATTCTGTAAGCAGTTCGATGTAAGGCTTTTTCAATTGAACCGGATCAAGCGGGTTTAACTCAGTAGCCCCTGCCTGGCTGGCAAATGCGCCGCCCGCGATTGAGCCGCAAGTAATCCATTTGACCATGGAGCGTACTATACATCCTGACATCGAAAATCCGGCCGCGCGATTACGGGTCTGTGACGATTCAACGAATATCGCGTTCCGGCCGGTTCCACGCGCGACCCCGCTTCGCTTGCAGGAAGAGATAGCGGTTTTGGTTAAGCTCCGCGCCTGATCCACTTGCGAATCGACCAGATGCTGCCCAGAACGCAGAGAACAGCAAAGACGATCATGGTCCAGCGAAACGGTGCTGAAGCGGCCACCTTCAGGATCGCACGCCCGAAACGGATCGCCAGGTAGCCTAGCAGCAGAAATCGCGCCGCGCGCGTCGCGGCAACTATAGCCAGCATCTGTTTTCTTGGATATCCCAGCGCGCTCGTGGTTGCCACCAGCATCGTGAAGGGAAACGGCGGCGGCGCCAGGGAGCCCACCGCAATCGCCTTTCCGCCATTCTCCCCGATTTTTCGCTTCAATTGTTCGAACCGCCGTGCTCCGGCTACCTTCTGCACGCCCGCTTCCCCTGCTTTTCGCGCTACCAGGTCCAACAGGAACACGCCCATGGTGGAACCGCAAATCGCGCTGAGCACGTAAATCCAGTAGCCCTCGTGATGGCGCGCCACCAATCCCACTACCAGTAAGTCATTACCAAACGGCAAGAACAAAAACGAGGAATCCATCAATCCCATCACAAATGGGCCGAAGTAGCCCAAATGAAACAGGAACCCAAGTAGATGGCGCAGGGTTGTTGTCACGTCGTGCTCTAAGGACGTCGCCAAGCCGAAAAGATTACTCTTTTACTCCCACCGGATACTCTCGAGTATCGTGCGCAGCCGCTGTCCCTTGGCTGGATGAATCGTCTCCACGAATCCGACACGGCCCTCCAGGTGAGACCGGAAGCTGGCATGTCCGCCACGGTTCTGGCTCTCGGGACCATGCCGGATGCAATTAGTAAGTATTGCTTTGAGAAGATCAAAATCGGTGCGCCTCACATTTATGCGTTGATTGGTGACCAGGCCCGCTAGGTGTTGCCGTACGCTTTGGCGCATGATGCGTGTCTTGCGGAGGTGCACCGTAAAATCCTCTTCCCTCAATATCCCCGCGGCGCGCGCGGAGAACCACTCCACGCGCCGTTCAAATGCCTCATCACCGGAGAACGCGAGGTCATCGGCGTAGCGCGTGTACTCCGCGCCCGCCGCCTTCGCCAAGCCATCCAAACGGCAATCGAACCGGTATGCGCAAAGATTCGCCAGCGCCGGCGAAGTCGGCGCGCCTTGCGGCAAATGGGGCCGCGCATACAACTTGCGGGTTTCCCAAAGCGCCACGCTCTCATTCCATATCTCGCGCGGCGTCGCATTCGTACAAATACCTCCCAGTCGATCGGCTACTGCTTCGGGATAGCCCGCGGCGCGGAACAACGTCTGTATCCTCGCCCCGGTGATCGAGGGAAAGAAATCCTGCAGATCCATCCGCAGGACGACGCGCTTACCCACGTGAGGAGCGGCAAACGTCCGGATGGAGCGACCTTTGCGAAACCCATGCGCCGCCGCATGCGGTGGAATCTTTTCGAGCAGCTCGGCCAGAATCTGCCGCTGCAATTCCTTCAGCCGCGGCTTGGGTACTTCGATCAATCGCATACTGCCGGATGGCTTCGCCAAAATCCGGTAATGATAGTGCTGCAGTAATGGACGATCTTTCTGGCTATACCCAAGTCCTTTCAAGTCGGCAAACCAATCCAGCCCGCCCGGATTGAGAAAAAGCCAGTCCGCCAAACCCCCGACGGACTCGATCACAGGAACAGCCCAGGTTTCCGCCGCGGCAACCGGCTGCATCAACTGCGGCTGGTCGGGCAACTGGTGCGCTATTTGCAATTGGTCCGGATATTTCTCGCAGGCTCGGGCGAAATCGAAGTCCCGCAGCAGAAATTGAACGACGTCCTGGTGTCGCGGGCGCATCTGGCCTGCATACCTTTGCACATATCTCCGGGCAACCGGCCGGAGCCAGCGCCAATTTCTTCCCAGTGCCCGGCTCGCGCGCACAATTACTTCTTCTACCGATGGTTCGCCGGCAAGAAAGGCTCTGGCAATTGCGCTCAACAGCTGCGGGTTCGGCATGCTGAAACAAGCTCGTAGTACAACCGGTGGAACACTCCAACGACTCTTGCCTTGCGTGAGCATTTCTGCGCTTTCGCGCAGCGCGACTCACGCGACGAATTCTCAGTTCTTCACGATTCCCTGGGGTAACCCCAGAGAGGTCAAATCGAACCCGAAAGCGCGATCAAACCAGGCTTGGAGCATTCCACCGTCGAGGGCATAATAGCGCAGCAGCCTTATTCGCTGTTTCCGAAACGGACCGCACGATTTGGGCGCTCGTCCACCTTCAAACTGAAAACGTCGGGCCGGGCATAGTGGCCCACCGTGTCGAGATCGAACTTGCCGCGCGCCACTTCCCGGAGATCTACTTCCGCCGCGAGTATTCCCTCGCCATCCCGGAGCGGTCCCGCCAGTATCTTACCCATCGGCGACACGATGACGCTGCCGCCTTTGATCAGCACCGTTTCCGGATTGTTGCCCTGAATAGGCTGATAGTCCGCTGGGCAATCTGATCGCAGCAGATATTGGCACGCGCTCAACACGAAGCAGCGACCCTCGATGGCAATGTGCCGCATCGTCGCCTGCCAGGTCTCCCGGTCATCCACGGTTGGCGCGCACCACAGAGTGACGCCTTTCGCGTACATCGCCGTACGAAACAGCGGCATGTAGTTCTCCCAGCAGATCGCCGCGCCGATCACTCCGTAATCCGTCTGAATCGCCGGCATTGTGGAGCCGTCCCCCTGACCCCAAATGAGCCGCTCCGATCCGGTAGGCACGAGTTTTCTGTGCTTGCCTTGCAGCCGTCCATCGGGACCGAAAAAGAGGACCGAGCAATACAATGTCCCCGCCTCCCGTTCCACTACGCCGATGACAAGGTGTATTCGCTGCTCTGCCGCGATTTTGCCCAAGAGAGCGATTTCTTTAGAGCCTTCTTCCACAGCCGCTTCGTAATACCGCCGGAACTCCTCGCGCCCTTCCTCGCTGCGGGATCCGACGTGAGCACCGAAGCCAAGTCCTTTTGGATACCCGCCTACGAAGGCTTCCGGAAACACCACCAGCGCTGCTCCTTGCTTGATTGCCTCGGCGCAAGCCTCCCGTACTTTCTCCAGCGTGCGGCGTGAATCGAACAAAGCGGTGCCGGCTTGCACCACTGCGACTGTCAATAGATCCATTACCCGCTACTGTTCCGCCACTTTCTTCAGGTTAGCCAGCCCTTCCTCGAATTCCCCGCCGACCATCTTATCCATGTTCATAAACAAGCCCATCACCTTGGCAATATATGCGTATTGACCGCCCATGGCCCACGTGACATCCGTCGCGCTGTCCTTGCGTGTCAGGCTGAATTCAACTTTGTTGTGGCCTAAAAACGGCTTGATCATGTCCAGGTTGATGCTCACCTTCGAGGGCGGCACGGAGCCGGCAATCTCCACCCGTCCGGCGCCGGCTTTCGCATTTCCTTCCCAGGAGAAGGCCGCGCCTTTGCCAGCCGCGGCGCCGGAATATGTTTTCCTCATGGCTGGATCCAGCTTTTCGTAAGGCGACCAGAGCGGCCAACTATGCAGATCGTCGATCAACGCAAAGATCTTTTCTGGCGGTGCTTTGATGCTCGCCGACCGCTCAACGTGGAAATTGTCGGGCCTGGTTCCGGCAAAGACGAGGAGGCCAGCGATCAGTGCAACGACGGCGATCAGGATTAGCAAGAACATGAAATGCTCCTATATGAGAGATCGAGGCTCTTCGATCGTATGACATGTGCTGTCTTCGCGCCACAATCACCGAAAATAGAGTACATGCGCAGTGCGGCACAAATTGTCGAACAACGAACTTCCATACGCCCCCAAATCGGCGTAGTTTTAGGCAGTGGACTAGGGGCCTTCGCCCATTCGCTGCTGCACGCCCGGCGCATCCCTTATGGCGAACTCCCCGGCTTTCCCGTCTCCACCGCTATCGGCCATGCGGGCGAACTGGTAATCGGTACGTTAGGAGCAAATGGACATGCCGCGGCGGAGGTTGCCGTCATGGCCGGACGCTGCCATCTGTACGAAGGCTACTCCGCGCAGCAGGTAGCGAGCGGCATCCGGCTGTTTCATGAGCTGGGCATCGAACGAGTCGTGCTGACCAATGCGGCGGGAGGAATCAATCCCGAGTATCCGCGCGGCTCGCTGGTGCTGATCAGCGATCACATCAACTTGCAGGGAGCGAATCCTTTGACGGGTCCGAACGATGATTCCCTTGGTCCGCGTTTTCCCGATATGACGGAGGCCTATGCACCAGCGCTGCGTGACATCGCCAAACAAACCGCCGCGGAGTTGGGCATCGCGCTGCACGAAGGTGTCTACGCCGGGTTGCCGGGGCCGAATTATGAAACGCCCGCGGAGATTCGTTTTCTGAAGATCATCGGCGCGGATCTGGTGGGCATGTCCACAGTGGCCGAGGCCATCGCCGCAAACCACCTGGGCATGCAGGTTCTGGGCATTTCGTGCGTGACGAATCTAGCGGCGGGCCTAAGCGGTGAAAAGCTCGATCACAATGAGGTAATGGAAATCGGCCGCACTGTAGCAGGCACGTTCTCAAAATTGCTAACCGCCTTATTGCCGAAACTGGTGACCGAGTGATGGCTGCCTCCAGCACTTTGGTGTTGTTCGATATTGACGGCACGCTGTTGAAAGGCGCTGGAACGCATCATCGGGACGCGCTGCTCGAAGGCGTCCGCCGCATCACTGGCTGCAACGCAAGCTTCGATGGAATCGACACAGCCGGCACTCTAGACCACAACCTGATCTCGCTGCTCTTGCGCGATCACGGCCCGGTGGACCACCATATGGATGCAATTGTGGCCGAGTGCCAAATCGTATTCACCATGAACTGCACGGCGGATTTGAGCGGCTTCGTTTGCCAGGGCGCGCGCGAAGTGCTCTGCAGACTGCAGGCCCGTGGCGCGGTGTTGGGCCTGGTGACGGGCAACTTGAGCCGGATCGCCTGGCACAAGATGGAACTGGCCGGCCTGCGGGAATTCTTCTCGGTCGGTGCGTTTTCCGAGGACGGCAGTACGCGCGCTCACCTTGTGCAGTGCGCGGTGGAACGTGCGCGGAACGCAAGATTGGTAACACACGACTGCCGTGTCTCGCATATAGGCGACCACCGCAACGATATCGAAGCCGCGAAAGCCAACGGCTTTCAGGCGGTGGCCGTGGCCAGCGGCGTGATGAGCTGCGAGGACCTGCGCACCTTTCAGCCGGACATACTGGTCGAGAACCTGGCGCAATTGGACATCGCCCGGCTCTTCTAACGCCGCTCTGGGCTACGCTACATAAATATACATGCCCCCACCGAAATCTGCGCCGGCGCGCGGCGACGCGGCGTCTCACCCGGATAGTGCCCACATTGACCATGAAACCGGCTTTGTTCGCGAGTTGGGTCTGTTCGATTCGGCGATGATCGTGATCGGCGTCATGATCGGTTCCGGCATTTTCATCGTGCCCGCTGACATGGCGCGAAATCTCGGCAGTCCGGGCTGGCTGCTGGTGGCATGGCTGGTGACGGGCGTGCTCACTGTGTCCGCCGCACTTTCCTACGGTGAACTGTCGGCCATGATGCCGCGCGCCGGTGGTATGTATGTGTATCTGCGGGAAGCCTTCTCGCCCATGATCGGTTTCCTCTACGGCTGGACGCTTTTCACGGTGATTCAGACCGGCACGATTGCCGCTGTCGCGGTTGCCTTTGCGCGCTACATTGGCGTCCTGCTGCCGGGTATCGCGGAGGACCGTTATCTGATTCCACCTATTCACCTGTCGAGCGGTTACGCCGTCTCGCTTTCCACAGGCCAGTTCGTCGCAATTCTCGTAATCGTGGCGCTGACCTGGATGAATAGCCTGGGCGTGCGCCACGGCAAGATCCTGCAGAACGTCTTCACTACCGCAAAAATCGCCGCGCTGGCCGCGCTCATCCTGGCCGGCCTGGTGTTCGCCAAGCATGACGCCATTGCCACTAACTTCGGCAATTTCTGGACGCCGCACGACGTAACTCCCATCACCGCTTCGGTCAGCGCCCTCACCACGTTCGGCTTATTCGCCGCCATCTGCGTATCTCAATCCGGTTCACTGTTCTCAGCCGATTCGTGGCACGACATTACGTTTGCGGGCGGAGAAGTAAAGGAGCCGCACAAGACACTGCCGCGCGCTTTGGCTTTGGGCACCATCTGCGTGAGCGGCTTGTACCTTCTTGCAAACCTGGCCTACTTGTTGGTTTTGCCGCTCGACGCTATCCAGCATTCCCCGTCCGATCGCGTGGCAACCGCCATGCTGCAAAGGATCTTCCCAGGCTGGGGGGCTGTGCTGATGGCTGTGGCCATCATGGTCTCGACTTTCGGCTGTGTGAATGCCCTCATCCTGTCGGGGCCGCGAGTTTCCTATTCCATGGCCAAAGATGGTTTGTTCCCTAAAGCAGCAGGCCGCCTGAATGCCGCGCGCGTGCCGGGCTGGTCTCTATTGATCCAGGGAATTTGGTCGGCGGCGCTGGTCCTTCCGCGCACCATTGACGTGCAGACGCACGCCTACGGCAGCCTCTATAGCAACCTGCTGGATTACGTTATTTCGGCCGCAGTGATTTTCTATGTACTGACTATTGCCGGCGTCATCCGGCTGCGTATCACCAAACCCAACGCTCCACGGCCTTACCGGGCATTCGGGTATCCGGTCGTGCCGCTGGTCTACATCGTTGGCGGCGTGGCTATTCTGTATTGTTTGTTTGTTTATCGCCCGGCCACCACATGGCCCGGATTGCTCATCGTGCTCTGTGGTGTGCCGGTATATTGGCTTATGCGAAGCCGCGCGTCAACATTACGCTGACACGGGCTGCAGGTTCTCTTTTAAATAAAACTCGATCTCCGAAACTTCGTTGTCACTCAG
>DATHIZ010000575.1:0-4751 GCA_035316385.1 Bryobacteraceae bacterium
AAGGTTGCGGATGCTCAGGTTGCGAACCCTCAGGTTGCGGGCGCTCAGCGGGAGCCTAATGCCGGAGAGCAAAAGTAAACACGGCGCTGCCTGCGGCGATTGTGACGTACTGCCGTCCGTTTGCCATGTAAGTGGCGGGGCCTGCCGCTATGGGGCCGCCTAGCGCGGCTTTCCATAGAACCGATCCGGTGCGGGCGTCGAGGGCGTAGAAGTGGCCTTCGCGACCGCCTCCGAATACGAGGTCAGTGGCGGTGCTTAGAACGCCGCCGTCGGTTACGTCGGCCATGTCGAACTTCCATTTGATTTCGCCGGTTTGGGGGTCGACAGCTTGGATCGCGCCGTAGCCCTCTTCCGTGGGGCGCTTGTTATTGGGAGCGGTGCGGAAAACCGGGGCGGCGCCTCCGCTCAGGAACTGGTTCCCTTCGCTGTATTCCTCCTTGCGGCTGGTGTTGATGGACCAGGCATCCATCCAGGAAGGAATGTAGAATAAGCCGGTGCGCGGGCTGTAGGAAGGGTTGTACCAGTTGGTTCCACCCTGGTTGTTCGGATAGATCAGCGTTCCTTCCGGCGTGGAGCCTTTGATCGCCATGGGTCTGCCTTTGGCATCAATTCCGCTGGCCCAGTTCACCTTTACGAACGGTTTGGCCAGCAGGAACTCGCCCGTCACGCGATCGAGGACGTAGAAGAATCCGTTGCGGTTGCCCCAAAGCATGAGCTTGCGGGGGCTTCCCTTCCAGTTCATATCAGCCAGAACGGGAACCTGCACGGCGTCGAAATCAAGTTCGTCATGGGGCGTGAACTGGAAGTGCCATTTCAGCTTGCCAGTATCAGCGTCCAGGGCGACGACGGAATCGGTGTACAGGTTGTCGCCGGCGCGCGTCTCTCCACTCCAGTCGGGTCCGGGATTTCCGATGCCCCAGTAGATGAGATTGAGTTCGGGATCATAGGAGCCGGTCACCCAGACGGCGCCGCTGCCGTGCTTCCACGAATCGCCTGCCCAGGTTTCGTGGCCGGGGTCATTTGGGCCGGCGGGAATGGTGTTGAAGCGCCAGGCTTCTTTGCCGGTGTGAGGGTCATAGGCGGCGAGAAAACCATTGACGCCATACTCGCCGCCTCCGGGTCCGATAATCACTTTGTCCTTCACGATGAGAGGCGCGGCGCTGACAGAATAACCGGCTTCCGGCTTTCCCAGGGGAGTGTTCCAGAGCAGGCGGCCGTCGCGGGCATCGAGAGCGATCAGATTGCCGTCGATTGTGCCCATAAACAGCGTGCTACCCAGAATGGCCAAACCGCGATTGACACGCCCGCAGCACATGCGCGCAGTGGGCGACGGAGCATAGGCGTAGGTCCAGAAGACCCGTCCTGTGGCGGCGTCCAACGCAACTACGACGTTTGGCGGCTGCACCGTATACATCACGCCGTCCACAATCAGCGGCGTGGCTTCATACTTGCCGGGCGCCTCGGCTGGGGATTGAGTCTGGAGCACCCACTGCAGTTCCAGATTCTTCACATTCGCAGTGTTGATTTGCGAGAGAAGACTGTAGCGCTGGCTGGCCATTGTGCCCGAATAAGTCAGCCAATTCTGAGGTTCCGCGGCGGCGTGCAGGAGACGGTCGAAGGAAACCTGCTGGGGCGTGCCGCCGCCACTCATCGAAGTGGCATGGCCTTTCAATGTAACCAGGTAGCTGACGACATCGGACCGCTCCTGACCGGATAGCTTTTCTTTATAACCCGGCATGGCGGAAGTCTTCATGACATCGAAGGAACGGAGGTCCGTTTTCCTCAGAGAAATGAGCTTCCCGGTTCCGTCCAGAAGCTGTAGCGTGTCTGTATCCTGGTTCAGAAACCGGCCGAGAAGGACGGTCCCGTCCTGGCGCACTGCTTGAATGGAGCGGTTGTCGACGCGAATTTCGGCGCTTGGATCGACCAGGGATTTTTCAAGCAATGCGGAACGGCGGGAGACGCCGATTTCGCTGAGGTCCGGGCCGAGAAAGGAACCGTTTTCGTTCACACGGTGGCAACTGAGGCACTCGCCCTTGCCTTCAAAGATGGCTTTCCCCCGCGCGGCATCGCCTGGAATGGAAGACGTCCGCGCGCGTGAGGCGGTAGCCGCCGTGCTTGCCATGGAGCGGAGGTAGGCCACGATGGAGCCCACGTCCCCTTCTGAAAAATTGCCGGGAGGCATGGGCGTCCCGGGGATGCCTTTCGTGATAATGCCGATCAAATCGTCATCGCTGGTCCCGTGGCGGAACTTGCCGCTGCCCAGATTGATTCCAGGGACGGAATCGCCGTCAGGCCCGTGGCAGCGCGCGCAATTGGAAAAGAATATCTGCTCGCCACGCTCGATCTGAGCAGACGAGTACCCGTGCCCTTCCTGGGCGGCTAACGGTGCGGCGACTGCCATCAGCAACAAGGCCGGCAAGCTCATGCGACACATCTTTTTTGTCTCGCAATTAGCCTATACCAATTGGATTAGCCGCACTCAAAGCGCAGGATCGCCCGGCCCAGGTGAATTTCGTCACCCGTCTCGAGCGCGGTCCCGCGCGCGCCGCGATGTACGGGCTGGCTGAGACCATTGCGCACGATCCAGATGCCGCAGTTGGAGTTGCCTTTATAGACGCGGTCATTGAAGAGCCGGTGTTCGTGTGTTTTAGGGGAACGGATGATGTGGGCGTGTTGGCGAGATACGCTGCGGCCGATTTCGTCCTCTTCGGTGAACGCCAGATCATTGCGCCGGGAGGGTCCGATGGAGGAACTAACTTCAGCGGTGCGCCCGATGTTGATGCGGGCTTTGTCGAGCGGAAATTCTGTGGCATTGGCGGTTCCAGACAGTAACACCAAGCGGGCCGTCGGGGGAGCTGCCGGCTGGTTTTCCTCAGTGACCGCGTCCGCAGTCACGGCGGCGACGATTTCAGTAATGACCGAGAGCCAGTCCTGCCCGGCGGCGGGGAGAGTGGACGTGGTCGAAATTTCAACGCTGAGTTCCTGAGGGAAGCGGTAGTTTGCCCGGGCAAAACTGGCGCGCAGTTCCTCAGTGAAATAAGAAGCCAGAAAGCCGCTGCGGAAAACGGAGGCTTGGTCTTCCGGCACGCCGAGCAAATTGATGCGGACCAGGTTGTACGGGAAAACAATCCTGCCGCTGGCGCGATGGCTTTTGGCTCTGACGGCGTCGAGGACCGCGATGCGAATTTCGGCGAGTTCCGGCGCGTCCTTCGATATTTTCCGACTGCCGAAAGGCGCTTCGAAGATGGCGCGCCCGAGTCTTTCGATTACGTTTGAAACAGCCATAGATTACCTCTGGTTGGGATCTGCCGCAGTGAGCAGGTTCAGTTGCTGGGCCGCTTCCACTAGTTCACGAGCGATGGGCGCGGCGAATTTTGCGCCATAGCCGCCATGCTCAACAACTACCGAAAAGGCCAGCCGCTGTTCCGGTGCGGCGTCATAGGGAGCAAAGCCGGCGAACCAGGAATGCGGGTCGCCTTTATCCAGTTGGGCGGTTCCGGTTTTGCCGGCCACACTGACGTTGATGCCGGCCATGGCGGCGCGCGCGGTCCCATTGGTGACTACCGAACGCATAGCCTTCGCCAAAAATTCGGCGGAACCAGGTTCGAGAATCGGATGCAGCAGCGATGCGTGAGAGTTACTGGCGTCGAAGACCCAGCGGCCGGTGGGCATCTCGCCGTTGTTGGCGATGGTGGCGGCGACACGCGCCATCTTGAACGGCGTGGAAACGACAGTGCCTTGCCCATAGGCTGCGAACGGCAGCATGTTTTTGACCTCAGCGACGCTGCCGGTTGGGATGCCGAGCATTTCAGCGGTGTCGTGCAGCGCTCGCGAACCAACCGCAAAAACGCCGAGCTGCGCGAAATAGGCGTTGCAGGAAACGGTAATGGCGCCGGCAAGGTTTAAGGAGCCATGGGCGGGGTCGCCGATGTCATCGCGAATGGGCCGGCGCCAACCGGGAATGATCGCGCCAACGCGGCCGTCGCCCAAGCCACGGCAGGAATAGGTATTCTCCGTCGCGCGCGGGTTGAGGCGCAAGGCAGCAATGGCGGTGACCAGCTTGAAGGTGGAGCCGGGCGGATATTGGCCGTAACGAGCGCGGTCGAGCAGTTGGTCAGGCGTGGCGGGACCGGTGAGCTCTGGCGCCGGGAAGCTGACCAGGGCCAATACATCACCGGTACGGGAATTCATGACGACGAGCGCGCCCTTCTTACCGGAGGGTTCAAGATTGCCGCGCAGGATCTGATTCGCTTTCAGTTGGAGGCGAATATCGATGGTGGAATGGACGCTGCGGTCGCGGTTGAGCAAGGCTTGCAGCAGCGGGTTATTGTGTTGATGGCGATAGCGCACTACGGGCGCGAGCTCGCGGTAATCGGTGTAACCTTGCAGTTGCGCATTCGAATCGTGCTCAATCAATGACGAGTTAGTGGCGTGGAATTTTTCGCCAGTGCGTAAGTCACCGAGTAAGTGAGCGGTAGCAGGACCGAACGGATAGAAGCGATTGTCCAGGCGCGACAACGAATCGAGAGAAATGCCCAGGCGCTGGTACTGGCTGCGGCGCTTTTCCAGTGCGTCCCAATCGCTGGTGGCCAGAAGGACTCCATTGCGATCGTAAATATCGCCGCGCGGGATGGTTGCGGCCAGCCGGTTCAGGCGCGGATTATGCTGAGGACGTTTGACTCCATCTTGCGTATAAACGGACGCATCTTTGGCAAGCAACTCCTGGTCATGCAGGACTTCGACATAAG
>DATHIZ010000576.1:0-4537 GCA_035316385.1 Bryobacteraceae bacterium
AAAATCGTCTCACGCTCACCTGTCTTCTGCCAAATGGAGATCCACTGCCTATTCACTCTCTGTGATCATTATGAAACGAAATGCCAGAAGATACACCATAAAAGGATGAAAATGTTTTAGAAGTGCTGGTCCACGCTCCCCCAGAATGGCACATTTCAGTAGCCTGTTGAGGGTGTTGCCCGTTGCCACGAGGCCGCCCGCCGCCATCTCGCGGTGCGAGGTGCGTGTTAGATTCATCAATCAATTGAATTCGCGAATGGGCGGCGAAGCAGGATAGATGGGTTTAGTTGTTCACAACTTCATCCATCTTTTCCGATTAAGTTGCACCCAGCGTTGATAGTCATCGCTCACTGCTTTTGGTCCGGCTCTTCTTCACAACGGGTGCCGTTGCCGGAACTGCGGCTAGTGTCTGAACGCGCTCCACTTGTGTGCCGAGATTGAAAAGCGCCTCTGTTGTCTGGCGCTTTTCTATGGAGATTCCGGCAACGATACCGCCAAAGAGCAACGCTAGCAGCATGAAGCCATGCACCCACCAGTGATTTGCGCGCTCTTGCAGCATGAGTTGGGAGTGGTATCTCCGGAATTCGTCCGAAGCGAGAGTGAGCCTGGCTAGCTCGCTGGAGATCGTAGCTGTGATGCTTTTGTATTGCTGGGCAGTCGGCTTGAGTGACGCTGAAATCTCACCAGACAACGCCATGATCTCTCGGGAAGAATTCCGTAACAGGTTCGCAGTGGTTTCGAGGCCTGTGGCGGCGAGTTGCTGCCGAAAGCCCTCTGCCAGGCTCTTGGCCATTGTGTCGATATCGACACCGGCCGCGATCTCGTCCGGCAGAGAAGACAGCCGGAAGTCTACCTGGGCGTGATACTTACTGGCGGCTGCAGCTTGTGTGCGCAATTCGTTCAAGAATTCGGCCAGGGCGTCCGGTTTGCGTTGACCCAGCAAGGAAAGCAGGCCGAGCAGTTCTGCCAGCTTCCGGAACTCGTCACCCGGCGGCAAAGTGTTCAAGTAGCTAATTAGTGCCGCATACCGTTCGCGGTCCTGCGTTTCCTTGAGACGGCCGGCCAGGCCTGCAATATCGGTAGTGGCAGCCATGGTGCTCACAGGAGCAACAGGCCCTTGACCCGATTCAATTCCGCGAACAGGTTGCGCCGATAGCCTGCGCCCGCCACACGCTGGCTGTCCGCGCTAAGGCCGGGACGTTCGTCTTTCGTTCCGCCACCGCCTGCAGCGTCAGACCATGCTCGCGGGCCTCATGTTCGATCTCCGCCAGACGGTATTCCATACTGATCACCTGGGGCCGAAAGGCCCGACGACACCCTTCCGCTTCCGTGTCGTTGTCCCAGTAGCTGAAATCCGAGGGATTACTGATTGAGTTCTTCATGATCAGGTAATTCACTCGATCCTGCAAAAAACTTGCCCAGGCAAGGACGCTAGACACACTGGCTGGATCCGGCGTCACGATTCCGATCGCTGTGAAGGCCACACCGTTGTCTTTGGCTTGTGCGTGCATGGCGTCAAATCACTGATGAGCGACCTCCCCCGCTCCTGCACCCATATCGGCCACTACCAGCGGCGAGCCCTCGTCGAGCACATGGACGAAATCATCCGGTCCGCGGGCTCTCTGGATATTCACCTTCTGGACATTCGGAAAGAAGTGGCCGAGCGAACCGGGATCCTTGTTCTCGCTGTCCATGTCGATCAGAGCGAGTGGTGCGTTCTGGGTGGCATACCATTCAATTAGCAAGGTGCTGAAAGCAGTTTTTCCCACGCCTCCTTCGCCGCCCTGGGTGAACACGATCCGGCTCGTTGGCTTCAGGTCATGACCGGGGATTTCCACTATGGATGCTGTTTTGCCATCTGAGATTTCTCCTTGTTGTTTTTGATTACTACGCGGTTTGTCCTGGTCGAAGGTGAAGCGCGGTGGTTTCGGCGGTTCCGGCAACTCGGGCTTATTGAGAGATCGGACATACTCCACCTGGGCCGCTCGCTCCTCGGCCGACAATCTTTTGCCAGGGCTGAATGAGGGTGGCGGTTCAGCTGGCGTCATGGTCGGCTGTTCCATTTCCACTTCGGGCTGTACGTGACGAGGGCGTGAGCGCCGCTGAATGTATCGATAGAGAGGTCCGTACGCTACCTTCACGCCGCATTTGTCAGATAGCAATTGCCGAATCCGGTCATGCGATTTGCCTTGCCGCCGCCAGCGCAATATCAATTCGCGGTAGGGGTCCAGGCGTGAGCGTGGCTCGTCTGCCGGCACGCTGTCGAAAATCTGCTGGAGGCGTTCGTCCATCAGCCCTCTTGGACTCCGCTGGCACGCAGCCAGATGCTCCATGTTCCGGCAGTTGATAGAGAGGCGGCCGGGTGCAAATTGAATCGTGTCTGGGAGGCCGGTAATCGCGACTTGGTCAATCTGCTGTTGAAGCGTGGTCCCGATCGGAACTAGCGAGCGCCGAGAGCGGGGATGAAGTTCGTCAATGCGCGCACGGATATGCCCGCGGCGCTCGCGCTCCCAACGCCAATCGGGGTGCTCCAGTAGTTCGCAGTTCACACAATGCGCGTTATCGGTAGTAGCGCTTTACTGAAAATGCGAGCTTTCCGGATCCGCAGGAAACCGCCCCGCATCAAACGCCCAGCCGTCCATTGGGGCGGCGAAAAGCCAGGATTTGGTTGCGCACGAATCATGCTAGGGCGGCTCCCAGTTCCTCCTCGAACGCTTTGCGCCAACGGGCGGGGTCGGCGTAGCGGGCGGCTAGCGCGTCAAGGTCCACCGGCGACAGGGCGCGGCTGAACTCAATGATTCCAAACAGATTAACGTGCTGCCAGGGGTGAACTGCTTTCGGGTTGGCAATTCGAGCCGGTGCTTCGCCATGATCAAAGACTGGGTGGAGAAGAAGGTGCGGCGGCATCTGATACGTGCCATGAAGCATCAAGGGTACGGCTGGAAACGATGGAGTAAGAAATGGCTCTACAGCGCACTGGGTCTATTAACGACTATCAGGTACGCCGCCAAAGGCCAGGACTGAAAGTCGCTCCAGCACGTTAGGTCACACAACCCTCGGCAGGAAGCAAACAGGAGCGCCCAGGGCGGGAAATCCGCACGCTGGGTGCGATGAGGCGGGGGCTGAAGACGGACTTACGGTTCGATAATGAGGCACTCCCAGAGGAAACAGGGAGCAAACAAGATAGGCCGGACCTACGGAGCACCGCGCCAGTCCTCGACCCTACCAAAAATAGCCTACATCCGGCTTAGTTCTTCGTCTGTCAACTCTGGGATCTCTTTCAGATCCGCTGCTGAAGGCTCCAGGCCATGCTTTCGAATGTTCTCCTGGAGCAGAGCGGACGCTTTCTTTGCCGCTGGCGATTTAGCGTACGCGCGGATATCGGCTTCGCTCCGTCTTACTAGCTTTTCGGGCTGAGATGATACGACAGATTTTTTCGTTAGTGTCTCCAGCAAAGACGACGAACAGGATTTCGCCGAAAGTAGCTTTACAGTGTTTACAGCCAGCTGAGAACATTCGCGCGGGAATGGCTGTTTTTGGAGCGGATACCGGCCAAGTTTGCATTTGCGAGGCCAGGGAGATCCCGGTTTCATTACAGCACGTTCTACGGCGTTTTAGTGTGCCGGTCGGCGACGTGGACTTTCTTGGGGCGGCCGCCGAGTTTGCCATTGGCTCGAGCGGCGTTTGTTTTGGCGCGGGATGTGGCGCCGCCGCCAGTCTTGCCAAGTTGAGCCGCCATCCAACGGCGGGAACCGAGAAAGCCTTCCAAAAGGGCGGGTAGGTAGAGGTCGGCATCAATGGCGGGGAAGTGCAGGCCCAGGCCAGAAGGTGAGATTTCTATTTTCGTCAACTGCTCCGGTTTGACAGACTCAAGTCCCTGCGCATCTTTGGGTCTGAAGGCAATGGATAAGCCGCTGCTGAGGTCAATGAAGAGGCGCCCTAGGCGGCGGTCATACCGCGCTGCGGTAGCGATGGGTGTCTTTGCCAGGCGGGTGGCGGCGCGTTCGTTGGCGGCCTCGATTTCTTGTTTAGGGTAGCCCATGAATAGTTCTCCATTCGGCACACAAGCTGGTTAATCTGGACACGAGCGCGGCCTTGATCCGGGCCAGCCTGCCCGCTGCAAAACCGTAGTTTTCGCGCAACTCTGGCGGTCCATCAGGACAATGCAGGTTAAGCCTCACAGCCGCCGCCAATCACATGCACGTGAGCCGGCTTGTGGTCGTTTGGGTAATGACCACAAGCAGACCATCTATCCAGCCGACAGTAGGCAACGCAATGATTATAGCAATAACCTAAGCGCTTTGGTTTTTTTGTCGCTTAGAGGGTGTTTGAGAAGGCTTTGGTGCAAAGTTTGTACGTGGACGATGCGACCTCGGGTTTCCAGAACTTTGGATCGGGCGGCCAGCACGGCATTCCAAAGTTCCGGCATTGTGGCTGAGCGGCCACCCAATGTACCGGTCTTAAACTGCTGCTTCTGAATTTTCTGCACAAGCTCGATGCCGCTGATCGTCACTGCCGCGCTCTCGAACCGTTTGAA
>DATHIZ010000577.1:0-9123 GCA_035316385.1 Bryobacteraceae bacterium
CGGCGGATCCCCAGTGACTACGAACCCATCCAATCCTGCCCACTCCAGCCCTGCGACGCCATTGCCGGCCGGATCCATCTTCGCAGCCTTACCAGACACCGGAATTTTCAAATCGAATTGCTGGCCTTCCACGAGTTGCCCGTAACTGATGCTCTTTCCGCCGGCAGAAACGATGCCGTCATTGACCGTAAGGCCGGCGACCGGGACACCGAGTTTCGTCGCGGCCAAGCCGAGCAGCGCCTGGTGCGTGTACGCCGCGACTTTGCGAACATTCGCCGCTCCCGTTAGAAAACCAGCGGAGTAACCACCATCCGGCGTCTTGTCCGTATCGGCCATGATCAGCGTGATGGCTTCCGGCCGGATGCTCAACTCCTCCGCAATCACCTGCGCATAGAACGCACTCATGCCAGTGCCGATTTCCGCGCGGCCCGTGCGCATCAGGATCGTATTATCGTTTCGGATCTCGAGCCACGACGCGAGCTGCTTCGGATCAGGTTGATTCGGATCAGTTGAACTGTCGCTTTCGGTAGCCCTGGCGGAAAACGCGGCCGGCATACCGAGCGAAACAAAAAGAGCACCGCCAGTTCTGACGAAGCCGCGCCGCGTGAGCACCGTCGCGACTATGGAATCGCTGGACTTTTCAGTTTTCACACTCATGGCATTCAGTCCTTTCAAGCCGTCATAGCCTTGGCCGCTCGCTGAACGGCATCGATGATTGCAGCGTAGGTGCCGCAGCGGCATAGGTGCGGCGACGGCGGTGTGTTCGTGAACGCGTCCTTGATCTGCGCCACCGTCGGACTCGGATTCTTGGCCAGCAGTTGCACGGCGGCAATCATCATCCCGCTCTGGCAGTAGCCGCACTGCGGCACCTGTTCGTCAATCCACGCCTGCTGGACCGGATGCAGCGTCATGGCTGCGTCACCCGCGCTTAAGCCCTTCTGCGCCGCCCAAACTTCCGGCAGCCCCTCAATTGTGGTCACCCGCTTGCCAATGGCCGAGGAAACCGGCGCGACGCACGCTCGCACTTCCTTCCCATCGACCAGTACGGCGCACGCCCCGCACTGCGCAAGCCCGCAGCCGAGCCGTGGGCCGGTTAATTTCAACTCGTTGCGCAGCACGAATAACAAGGGAGTCTCCGGCGCGGCGGACACGACATGCTTGGCGCCGTTCACAGATAAGGTAAGCTCACTCGCCATTTCTTTCCCTCCTTAATGGCTATATCGGTTTACGTGCGGTCGCGACCAGATACCATGCCGGCCAACTCAACGCCCAATTGGGAATCCACGGACCTTCGCTGCTCCACGTTGGAATCGTCGCCACCGTTACAGCCACTGCTAGAACGACGGCCGAGCTCAGTTTGATCCGGGCTATTCGCAAGCCGCGTCGAACTCCCCAGATCGCCGGCAGCAAAAAAAGAAGCAGGCACAACCTCGACAGACACTCCACCTGAAACCTCGCCAAACAAAACAAACACGGCAAGAACGATAAAGTGGCGCTCACCCAAAGAGTCCGGCGGGAAATCGAACCCACCACAAACCCGCCCGTCCAGGACCATCCGATCAAGAGGAAAACCTGGCACAGCAGCAGCCAGAAACCAGGACCCATCGTCAACCCGGTCGCCTTAAGAATCGTTGGCTCCATGAACTGCTGATAGGCCTGGCTAACAGAAAGCGAAAACCCCATCAGGAGCAGGCTGCCTGGGAACGCGAGCCCGAACGCCGCCAGCCATGGCCGCCAGTTCTTCCAAGCCATCGCTTGCCGCCGGACGACCAAGCCGAGCACCGCGAACAAACCTTCCCAGGCGCCTTCACCGGCTTCTGCCAAATCGCCCTGCACCGCTTCGCGTTCATCACGCTCCAGCAGTCGCGCGACTACGTCCACCAACCACCAGCCGCTGCTTCTTATGTAGGACGTCATGCAGGATTCCCCTTGCCGTTCACCGCCCACGACACACCGCGGCTAACGCGCGTCACTGCATCGTAGAAGTCCTTTGCCGCCTCTAGCCCCTTCGGCGTCACGCGAACCATGCGTTTGGCACGGCCGCCTCGTTGTGGGGTGGCGTCCCCCATCCAAGTTGAAAAAAGACCCTTTGTCTCCAGGCGATCCACGGTTGTATAAAGTGCGCCAATCGAGCATTTTCGCCCGGTTGTCGCCTCAATCTCCTCCCGGATCGCCGCACCATAAGCCTCATCGCCGAGCCGCGCGGCGGCAGTAATCAACAGATATTCAAACTCGCCAAGCATCGTTACCACTACATTGTGGTACTAACAGTGCCTCGCGTCAAGGATTTTTTCCGTGAGGTCCTAAGGCGGGGTATGCTGAGCGCCCATCTCACGCAAATTGCAATCATTATTGTCAATCAACCTGATAGACTCTCCGTGAATGCTCCGGCGTAACCTGCTAGCAAGCTTTTTCGCCTCGCCATTTCTCTCGTTCGGCGGGCAAGTGAGTAAACACTCTCACATCACCATCACCGGTCTCGAAGTCTTTCGCGTGCGAGTCAACAAGCGTGGAAATTGGACGATTCCACGGCTTCAAACCAATGCCGGTATCAGCGGCATCGGCGATGCATCGCAGAGCGGCAACGACGACGAGAGCTTAGGGCATCTACGCAAGTTCCACGATCTTCTAAAGGGGCGCAGCATTTTCGACATCGAGTGGTATCGGAGCGCCACCGCGGCGGCTGTGGCCGAAGGTGGCCAGCGCGCGGCAGTGGCCGCATCCGCGCTCGAACACTGCTTGTGGGACATTCGCGGCAAAGCTTTCGGCGTTCCCGTTTATGAACTATTCGGCGGACGGGTTCACGACGAAATCCGGCAGTATGCAAACATCAACCGTTCCACGGAACCGAGGACTCCGGACGGCTTCGCGCGTATGGCGGAGAGCGCGGTCAGCCGCGGGTTTGACGCCATTAAGCTGGCGCCCTTCGACGAGATGCCGCGTGGTCTCCGCGAGGAGGCGCAGATTCAGAAGTTCGCGGCAAGCGGGATTGCCTGCGCCGAGGCCGTACGCACTGTATTAGGGCCAAAACGCGATCTCTTGATCGACGTGCACAGCCATTTCGATCGGGAGCACGGACTGGAACTTGCGCGCCGGTTCGAACCGCTGAATCTGTTTTGGCTGGAGGAAGTAACCCCCGCCAAACCGGTAGGCGATCTGGCGGCGATCAATGCGGCTGCCAAAATGCCCACGGCGGGCGGAGAATCCATTCAAGGCGTTAAAGGCTTCTACCCGTACATACGGGCGCAGGCCGTGGACATCGTCATGCCCGACATAAAGGTATGCGGAGGCATGCTGGAATTGAAAAAAATCGCTGCCTTGGCGGAAGGCGCCGGACTACTGGTATCTCCGCACGGACCCGCGAGTCCGGTTGGAAACGTAGTGGCTGCCCATGTCGCGGCGACGCTTCCGAACTTCAACATCCTCGAGTTCTCCTACGGTGAAGTACCTTGGCGCGCGGACCTGATCGAGCCATCCGAAGACGTCATCCAGGGACGCCTCCGTTTATCCGACCGGCCAGGCTTGGGCATCAGCCTGAACGAAAAAGTCGCCAAGCAATACGCCATTTCTTAGCGTTCTACCGGCGACGCTTCTCTTCCTTGTAACCAGCCGGAATAGCAAATTTCCCATCGTCCACCGGTGCGGACACGAAATTTCCTGTCTGCGTCTCGGTCTGAATCATAGGCGCGTTCGGATCCCCGCCTTGGCCCATCATGGCCCCAAACGGGCTGCCGCTACCCGCGACTCCGCTCACTTCCATCTCCGTCAGCACCGGATAGCCGTCCTGCTGGAAAGACTCCTTCATCGCCGCCTGCAGCCCTGTCGAAGCCGAGCCCATCATGGGCGAAAAGCCGCCTAAGGCGAACGCCGCTTTGGCAGCCATTTTCTTGTGGAACTCCGCAACCTCGTTCATCGGCGCAGTCCGGGATGTCAGCCACAAGTGCGATTTGATCACCATCTGTCCGTCTTTGTTTGCCTGCTTCGCGGTCATCGTTAGCAGTTTCTCAGTGGCTGTTTGCCCATCAATGGTTCGGGTTTGTCCGGTATCGGAGAGCTTCACGTCAAAGTCGAGGTCCAGCCCGGTACCCTTGTGCATCCGCTGCTGCATCTGCTCCATTTGCTGGCGCATCTCGTCAAAGGTCATCGTGCTGTACGTTGACTTCTCGTGATTGATCGTCGTGATCGTGCCCGCGTCCAAGTCGTACAGAATCGACGTGAGTGGCCCCACACTCGCCATCTTGTTGCCTTTAATGTAGACGTCTTGCTGCTGATCGGAGAAGGCTGCTTTCATCGCCCCGCCGCCCATGCGTCCCATCAGCGGCATGCTCGCCATTTTCTTCATCATGTCCACCAGCGACCCGCCCGTGAACTTAGTCGTCTGGTGATAACTGACATCCCCCAGCAGGCCGCACGCAGCCACACTGGCAATCAAACTGATCCGGACACCTCTATACATTCGAGTCGTGACCCCCTGAAACTAGTGTAATTACCGTAGCCAACGTATCATCTCCCCTGAAATCAGCCCTGATCCACCAGTGTCCCCAGCAACGTCTTGGCCAGCCACTCCTGATAATCGTGCGGCGTCCAGCCGCGTTCCCGCACCAGCATGCGATAGAAATCGCGGCTTGTAAACGCCCACAAAAGATCGCGTGCCTGCTGAACATCCAGCCCGGCTCGTAACTCTTTGCTCAAGGCAAGCCCCTCAATTAGATGTTGCTGCATTTCATAACGAAGGCACTCGCGCTCTTCGTCATGACGTGCTAGCCGCGGAGCAACCGCGCCCGCGCCGCGCAATAAATCACGCACGGAACTCTCCGATTCGTAGATCCGCCGGGCAATGCGCGCCGCATATTGCAGCCGTTCCCGCGGCCGCTCCTCCGCCATCGCCTCGCGCACCGCCTGTTGGTAGTCATCGCCGAATCGGGCCGTGTCCAAAATCTCTGCCACAATCCCGGTTTTCGAGCGGAAATTCGCATACACTGTCGGCACCGCTACCTCCGCCTCCTGCGCAATTGCCTCCATCGTCATCCCGGAATACCCTTTTTGTTCCAATAGCTTCCGGGCAGCCGCTACAATCCTGCTCCGTGTATCGTCCGCCTGCCGTTGCCGGACTGGAGACTGGTAGGCGCGCTTTTTTACTCTACTCATATTGACTAAACGAACCAATATTGGATATAGATAGATATATTCAATGGTTCTGCTTCTTAACTTAGCCTATGACACACTACGAACAAACCAACACCGCCGTCGTTCGAAGCCTGTATGAAGACGTCCTCAATTGCAATCGAGTTGATCTGCTTTCCACGCTCGTCGCCCAGGACGTTCTTCTCCATCCCGGCGGCGAAAAAGGCTTCGACGCCTATAAAGCCGTAATCGATAGAGTCCAGGCCGCCTTTTCTGACTGTCACTTTTCTGTAGAGGATTGCATTGCTAATGGCGATCGCGTTGCAGTGCGCTGGACCATGGATGCAGTTCACAGCGGCCCGCTCGCTGGACTGCCGGCCACGGGCAAGTGCGTCAAGCAGCACGCGAACGTGATCTTTCGCTTGGAGCGGGACAAGATTGCCGAGGTCTGGACCCAGATGGATCAGATCGGAATGCTACGCCAGCTCGGAGTCGATCCTCTCGCTGGTGTAGCCCGGCAATCGCTGCAAGCTGGTGCGCGCCAATGACGATTTACAACGTCGTCCTGTTCTTTCACATCCTTGCCATGCTCGGGCTTATGATCGCCGTTGCCTTCCAATGGACCATGCTTCACAGCGCGATTTCTGCCCGTGACGGCGAGGAAACATTCCGCTGGATCCGCGCCACCGCGCGACTCCCTCTGCTCGTGTTTCCGTCTCTCGTAACAGTCCTCGGAACGGGCATTTACATGGCTGCACGCACAAATGCGTTCGGCCGGGGCTGGATCAGCGCCTCCTTTTTGTCCATCCTGTTCATAGCCGCCGTCAGTATAGTGGCCGGCCCTGCCACACGCGCTCTCCAGCGGTACGCTCGACAGGAAAAAATTGAGGAAGTCCGGCGAGCCCTTCTCAAGCCGCTGTTGGTCGCGCCGGTGCGCCTGCAGTTCGCTCTCCTCTTGACCGTCACGTTCCTCATGGTTGTGCGCACCAACCTCGTCTCCTCGCTTCAAATTGTCAGCGTGGGAGTCGCGTCCGGTCTGCTATGGAGCGTCTCTACCTGGCGCACCGGCCGGTTCTAGAAATCTGCTACGGAGAAAATATGCGTCTATTTGTTCTCGGAGCCACAGGTGGCATCGGCCGGCGCCTGTTGCAGACCGGTCTTGAGCACGGCCACCAGATCACCGCCTTTGTCAGGTCGCCGGACAAGATTTCTCAAAGCTCGGGCCTTCTGAAACTGGTCGAGGGCGACGTGTTCAACGCCAGCCGCCTAACCGAATGTCTTGCCGGACACGACTGCGTTCTGTCCGCGTTCGGTCCTACCACGGTCCGCAGCACTACCATGCGCCGCGATTTCGGCCGCACTCTGGCGTTGTGCCTGCGAAACAGCCAAGTCCCGCGAGTCGAGATTGTCTCGGCGGCCTTTCTGTTTCCGAACATCGGAGCCTTGGGATACGTGCTGACACGTACGCTTTTCCGTCAGATGGCCCCCGATATGGCTGGCATGGAGAGCGAAATCATGCAAAGCGGTACCCACTGGACTATCGTGCGGCCGCCGCGTCTCACAAACGGACCCGCCACGCGCGCTTATCGAGTTGCCGATGACCGTCTGCCCGAAGGCGGAACAATCGTCTCGCGGGCAGACGTCGCGGAGTTCATGATTGGCGAAGCAGAAAAACCCGCGCACATTCGCCACATCGTCGGAATCGCGCGCTAGTCCGAATAGCTCATGGATTGCCCGGCGCTTTCCAGCGCTATCGGAGAGATACTATCCGGCCTTGGAAGATCGCCGTGAGCCTCACGTTGATATCGTTTGGGGGCTTTACCCATCACTCGCTTGAACGCGTTGCCGAATGCGCTTTCCGATTCATACCCAAGTGAAAATGCGAGGGAAGACATGGGTTCCGCACTGGTGCGCAGCTCTTTCGCCGCCAGCTGCATGCGCCACCGCAGCAGATAATCAAGAGGTCCGGTACCCACCAGCCGTTTGAAGCGCGATGAGAAAGCGGAGCGTGACATTCCCGTCGCCGACATCAAATCGGCCAGGGTCCACCGCCGGCCTGGACTCCGGTGCATCAGGTTGAGTGCGAGACCGATCCTCGTGTCCGCGAGAGCGCCCAACCAACCCTCGGGCAGGTTTTCCCCTGAAGCAAGGTAGGCGCGAAGCACTTGCACAAAGAGCATGTGAGCAAGATGATCGACCATCAGCGCCGCTCCTGGCTCAACCGTCGCGAGCTCGTTCATGAGTCCCTTAAGTATCCACGGAATGATGGGGGCGTGTTTGGATTTGGCCCGGATATGTATGACCGGCGGCAAAGTGTCCAGCAGGATGGATGTCTGGTTCTTATCGAAGCTGAAGCGCCCGCCAATCAACATCGAATCCTGGCTTTGCCCATAAACCGCTCTTCCGTCGACTGCGTTTGCGAAGACTGCACGCGCATCGATCGCTTTCAAAGATAGATCACTCGCTTGCCGGTACGGCCGGGCCGAAGTCAGAAGGTAGCAGTCGCCGTGTTTCAGTTCAATCGGTTCCCCCGCGCCCTCTACCGCCAGCCAGCATGAACCCCGAATGACCGCGGCGAACTTCACTCCTTCATAGCCGGGAAAATAGACCGCCCAATCACCGCCGGTCGTTAGGCTTGCGGAAAAGGTCGCGCGGGGATTGAGCAGGGACAGAACACTGGAGACAACGTCCATTTCACGAAATCCGTCAGGACGATCAGTGGGAAAATATGGCCGATCCAGCATGGATATTCTTTCCCCTCCACCGTAGCATCGGTATTAGTAGATGACAAACTTACGTGCTCCAACCAAACAGGCGCCGATCCACTCTGGTTTCGGCCCCACAACTACTGCCCGGGAGACGCTCGATGGCCCGAGCGGCAAAGTCGATCTGAACGGCAAAGTTGCCATCGTCACAGGTGGATACTCCGGTATCGGTTTAGAGACGACCCGTGCTCTTGCCGAAGCCGGTGCGACGGTGATCGTGCCCGCTCGCACCCCGGAGAAAGCACGCCAGGCTCTCAACGGCATTCCGCGCGTCGAACAGAGCAGGCTGGACTTATTGGATCCAGCTTCCATCGATACCTTCGGGAGTGAGTTCCTTGCTACCGGTCGACCGCTGCACATCCTGATCAACAACGCCGGAATCATGAGGGCTCCACTGACACGTGATGCTCGAGGATATGAATCCCAGTTCTCCGCGAATCATCTGGGCCACTTTCAATTAACGTTGCGTCTCTGGCCGGCGCTCCGTAATGCCCGCGGCACGCGCGTCGTTTCCGTTTCTTCACGCGGCCACCAGCGCGCGGGAATTGATTTTGACGATCCTCAATTTCAACATCGCGCCTATGACAGCGGGCAAGCCTATGGTCAATCGAAAACTGCAAATGTCCTGTTTGCCGTGGAACTCGATCGGCGCGGCGAAGCGAGTGGAATTCGAGCCTTCGCGGTTCATCCGGGCGCCGTCGTGACCGATTTGATTCGCCATATGACGGACGAGGAGCTAGCAGGTTTCGGCATTTCGCGCGCGAGCAGTCACGGCTTCATTCCCACCGGTAAGTCCGTTGCCGAAGGCGGCGATTTCAAGACCCTCGAACAAGGCGCCGCAACTTCCGTCTGGTGTGCCACGAGCCCTCGGCTTGCTGGAATGGGAGGTGTTTACTGTCAAGATGTCGAAATTGCTGAGATTCGTCAGCCCGATTCCGCTGGCAACAGTGGTGTGCTGCCCCGGGCGATTGGTCCGGAGATAGCGGAGCGGTTGTGGGTTCTGAGCGAAGACCTGACTGGAGTGAAACTCGAGTACTGAAAAGTGGTGAGGCCGTTCGCGCTATTGTGCTTTGGGGGCCGGCGGCGTTTGTGCCTCGACCGAGACATCCGAAAATAGGACGGTGTCCGATGCGTCCGCCTGATGCGAGCAGACGGCAAGCCCGACCAGGACCGGGTTCCGGAACGAAACCTCCGTGTTTGCGAGTTTCTTCGGCTCGGCGCCCTCCTTGCCGAT
>DATHIZ010000578.1:0-23651 GCA_035316385.1 Bryobacteraceae bacterium
ATCCATTTGTGGGGCAACTCGGTGGAGATCGGATCTCGTTCACCGTTGAAACAGTCTATTTCTTATACTAATGAGCTTACTCTCTCTCACAAGCAAAACTTTCTTTCCCTCAAGTTCGCGGCGCTTAGCTATGGCAATCCCGCTACGAACCGCTATCGATACAAGCTGGAGAGTTTGGAACGTGATTGGATCGAAGTAGGCAGCGACGGGAGAGAGGTGACTTATACAACTCTGCCTACAGGCAGATATACGTTCCGTGCACAGGGCGCGACAAGCAACGGCAGGTGGAGTGATCCTGGCGTGGCGCTGAAGGTTGAAATCCTGCCGCCGTGGTACGAGACGAAATGGTTCCAGCTGCTGTTTGTGAGCGTGATTGGAATCTTCGGCTGGGCAGCCTATCACCGGCACATCCGGCGGGTGGCTGCGCGTTTGGACGCGCGGTTTCAGGAGAGGCTCGGGGAAAGGACACGCGTCGCCCAGGATTTGCATGACACACTGTTGCAGGGATTTATCAGTGCTTCCATGCAGCTTAATGTCGCCAATCGGCAACTACCCTCGGATTGGATTGCAAAACCCATCGTCAACGATGTGCTGGCGCTAATGATGCATGTGATTGAAGAAGGGCGAAACGCCATCCGAGGTATGCGTTTGTCCGGCGGTGATCCGGATGACCTTGAGCGGGCCTTCTCCCGGGTCAGGCGAGAACTGGTTGTACCACAGGCGAGCAATTTTCAAGTAATCGTGGAAGGGCGAGTCCGGCCATTGCATCCACTCGTGCGCGATGATGTGTATCGAATAGGTCGGGAGGCGTTACTCAACGCGTTCCATCATTCGCAGGCAGACAATATTGAAGTGGAGCTAGCATATAAGGACCGCGAATTGCGTGTTATTGTGCGCGACGACGGTTGCGGTGTGGACCCGACAGTCTTATGCTCTGGGCGCGAAGGACATTGGGGCCTGCAGGGCATGCGCGAGCGTGCCGGCAGAATGGGCGCCAAGCTCAAAATGTGGAGCGACGCTACAAACGGAACGGAGATTGAACTCTCGGTGCCAAGCCATATTGCTTTTCGGCTCGGTTCTTCACGTTGGTGGCGACCATGGCGCGCCCGATCTGGTCCGAGTAAAGGAGGCGATGATGTCCGTGGTCGGGCAAACCAGCGACATATTAAAGAGTGAATGCGCTCACATTCGTATTCTCTGTGTAGATGATCACCCCCTGCTGCGTAAGGGCATTGGCACTATCATCAATAGTGAGCCGGATATGGTGTTGATCGCCGAGGCCTCAAACGGCCCGGACGCGATCGATATATTTCGCCGGCAGCAGCCTGACGTAACACTAATGGACCTGCGGCTTCCTGGGATGAGCGGTGTCGACGCCACGATCGCTATCCGCGCGGAGTTTCCCAATGCCCGCATTATCGTGCTTACCACCTTTGAAGGGGACGTGGAAATCCAACGCGCTTTCCGAGCGGGCGCACGTGCCTACATGCTCAAGACTATGCCTACTGAGGAGATGGTCCAAGTAATCCGTCAGGTTTACGCAGGCAAACGATGTGTCCCGCCCGAAATTGCGGCTGTACTGGCTGAGCATTATAGCGATGACGATCTTACAACACGTGAAATTGAGGTCCTTCGGCAGATCGCTGGTGGTAATCGAAACCGTGACATTGCAAAGAGCCTTTTTATTTCGGAGCAGACCGTCAAATCCCATATTTCACACATCTTGGAGAAACTGGGTGCGAATGACCGAGCGGAGGCGGTAGTCATCGGAACGCGACGCGGGATCATCCGGCTCTGAATAAGCTCAATAGCCGAATTTGCTAGCAATAGCCCGAAAGTAGCATAGAATAATCGCGAAGTTTGGTGATTGCGCGCCGCGATTAGGCGCTGTATCCTGCTTTAGGATGTCATTCGGAAACTGCTAGACAAATCGGGAGTCAGCCGCTGCAGCGATTATTTTCTACGTTCCCAAGTGGCCGGCCTGGAGTCGGCCTGGTCCTATTGCGGGCGGCGGTTAGTGTGACACTGCTCGCTCATTCCACGACCTCTCTGGTGGACTGGCGTAACTTTGGGACGCTGGGTGCTGATGTACTGATCGTCGCGAGTGCCTTTTCGCTCCTGATTGGCTACTTGACACCGTTCGGCAGCATAATCGCGTTCCTAGTCATCGTGGGCAGCAACCTTCCATGGTTTCGAACTCCCGCCCAACACTTCTTTGGTACCAGACTCGAAATTGCCCTAGCGGCGTGCATCGCCGGCGCGCTCGTTTGTCTCGGTCCCGGGGCGTTTTCCGTCGATGCCCGCGTATTCGGGCGGCGTGAGATCAACATCCCCGACTGATTTCGCACTCGAAGACTTGATCGCGTTGCCTTCGCAAAATCATTTTCGTTGTCGCTCCAATGCCTACCCGACTACCACCAAGGGGTGATTTGCCCTCTGGTCAATCGGGTTAAGAAAAAAACAGTACATCAGCCGATGCGCTGACTGATCTGATTCGTCATACTGCCTCTTGTTAAGTGACTTTTAGATGTCACTTCGGGTGATCAGGAAAGGTAGGGACAACATGCGGACTGCGCGAATACATTGCTATCAACAACTACTTGTAATAGAAGATGTCAAAATACCGGAACCCAAAAGGACCACGCCGATGACGCTAGACGAAAGAATCGCCGAATACTTCGAAGGGTTTCGCATGCATGTCTTCCGATTTATTTTACGCAGGACGCATGATGTAAGTGAGGCTGAAGATCTTACACAGGAAACGTTTCTTCGCCTTTGCGTGCATTTGCGGGAAGAACGCCCGCTTGAGAACCCAAAAGCGTGGCTGTTTACAGTGGCTGCCAACCTCTCGATTGACATAAGTCGACATCAAAGCAACATCACAGACCTTGATGCACTCACCTGGGAGAAGATTGAGAACTCGCGGCCTGGCCTGCAATCCAACCCGGAAGCCCTTTTGTTGCAAAGCGAGCGCCTTGATCGGGTGCAAAGCGCAGTGTCGACTTTGACACCCCTGCAACGTGAATGCCTCCACCTGCGTGAGGAGGGCCTTCTTTACCGCGAAATCGCAGATCGGCTGGAGATTAGCATATCTACAATTGCCGATGCCGTCCGGCGGGCCACTGTTAAGCTGGCGCGAGACTTTGATCCCCAGGGTCCGCATGAACCAAGGAACAATGCCAAGCTTGTTTTTGGATTGATGACGTCATCCCGAAGAGGACGAACTCCTCTTGGTAATGCCGCTTGAAGATCTTAGCGGAGCTCCGGTGCCTATCGACGGTTGAACCGTAAAAAAAATACTCACCTTACCCACAATAATCGTCCCGGTATCGTTATGCAAATAGCAGGATAAACCTCAAGTGTAATCGTCAGAGTTTAATCCGTGACCCGCGCGGGAAGTGTGGCCAGCTTGGAATAACGGCGACGAGCATTTTCCTATCTGGCTCACCGGGCGGAGTTCATTATTGGCGCCGGTTGGTACTGCCCTCCGGCAATGCGCAATCAGGGGAAGCTCGGGCAAATTGTCACCACACCGTCTTTACCGGCATGCATAATGTGTCGGAAATCGTAGGCATAACGGAAGGAAAATACTTATGAACAACAAACCTACAATACTCGTGATCGCTTCCAGCGCTGACTCACTTACCCTAAAAGATGGTAGGAAAGAGCACGCGGGATACTACCTCAACGAACTCGATGTACCCGTACAGGCAGCGCTCGATGCCGGCTACCAAATGGTTCTGGCTACACCTAACGGCAACAAGCCGGTTATGGACCCTCAATCAAACGTAGCTGCTCACTTCGGGGGCAGCGAGGTGGCCCTCCAAAAGGCTCTCGACTTCATCAATACCTATCCAGCGGTGCAGAACCCGCGTTCCTTCCGTTCGGTGATTGAGGAAGGTCTCGATAGATACGTCGGGTTCTACATCCCAGGGGGACACCCACCGATGATCGACCTAATGCAGGACCCGAACCTCGGCGAGATCCTTCGTCATGCCCATTTCACATCGAAGCCCACGGCCCTTCTCTGCCACGGACCTGTTGCTATCGCGGCGGCGATGCCGAAAGCTAAGGAGTTTCGTGCTGCACTTGTAGAAGGTCAGACCGAGAAGGCGAAGAAACTTGCCGCGGGCTGGCAATATGCCGGTTACCGCATGACCGTGTTTTCGAATGATGAGGAGCATTATGCTGAGGAACACCTGATGGGTGGTGGCAAAGTTCCGTTCTACGTCAACGACGCTCTGAAGATCGCCGGTGGCGACGTCTCCATCTCGGACAAAGGTATCTTCCGGCCGCTTGTGATCGAAGATCGCGAACTCATCACCGGCCAGAACCCGCCTTCCGACCACGAAATGGGTGAGCGTTTTGTGAAGGCCCTTGATCGCGCTACTTCCAAGGCCGCGTAAGACAAAAATAGACGCCTGCGGCTGCACTTTCACGCCGAATCGGCTTGATGATCACTATCGTCCCTGAATAGCGTAGGAAGTGCAGCAACATCGTACCGAAGGCAAATTGAGAACACGGCTAAAAATATTCAGGGCATAGCCAAAGCTTATCGAGTTGCCGTAGAACAAATGCTCTGATTTCCGTAAAACTGAGGAATGGGACAGGATCATGGCACAGAAGATATGGATGATTACCGGCGCTTCCCGTGGTTTCGGAGCCGAAATCGCGAAGGCCGTACTTACCGCTGGAGACAAGCTCATTGCGACTGCACGGAAGGTAAACACGCTCCGCTATTTGGGAGAGAATTCAAATGCTCTCGCAGTTGGCCTTGACATAACCGATGAAGCGCAGGCGAAGAAGGCGATTGATGCTGGGCTGAAACAGTTCGGCGGCATCGATGTACTGGTAAACAATGCCGGCTTCGGACTACTGGGTGCGGTCGAGGAGAGTAGCGCCAAGGAGGTCGAAAATATATATCGGACAAACGTCTTTGGTCTCTTGAATGTAACACGCTCTGTCCTTCCTTGCATGCGTAAACAAAGGTCTGGCCACATCATCAATATCTCTTCGATCGGTGGTTATGGCTCCTATCCAGGTTGGGGGGTCTACTCGTCAACTAAGTTCGCCGTCGAGGGAATAACAGAATCCCTGCATGGCGAACTCGCTCCCTTGGGCATCCATGCAACCGTCGTAGAGCCAGGTTTCTTTCGGACAGAGTTTCTTGATAGCAGCTCTCTCATTAAGACCGCCAAAGTAATCGACGATTATGCAGATACAGTCGGTAAAATGCGCGAATTTGCGGAGGGTCACAACCGCCAACAGCCGGGTAACCCCAGGAAACTCGCCCAGGCGATTCTGCAACTCGCGAACGCTGCCGAGCCGCCTCTGCGCTTGCCATTGGGAACGGACACTCTAAAACGAATTGCCGACAAGAACGCTTTTGTCGAAAGGGAAACCCAGAAGTGGCGCACTGTTGCAACGTCCACAGACTTCGAGTGAGGTTTCGCTAGCAGCATTGGCGTTCTACTAGGGGTACCTCTCCCAGTATCCAAACTGTCCCGGGTGAATGGAGTTCACTCACGGTTCTTGGACAGGTAGGTAAGAAGGAGATAACATGCAGTACAAACATCTAGGGAGATCCGGACTGGTGGTCTCTCGTGTGTGCCTTGGATGCATGAGTCTCGGAGACCCAACCAAGGGACGACATTCGTGGATTTTGAATGAGGAACAAAGCCGGCCGATCATCCGACGGCGGCCGCCCCGTGCTGAAGGGTACCCGCATGCCAGCCGACGACATCGTTGAAAATTGGGAGGCCGGCATCGATGAATCCGCCATCGCCGCGAATTTCCATCTACCCATAGCACAGGTAAAAGCGATTCTCTCTTACCCGGCGACTCACCAAGCCCTTTTAACCGGCAGCGCGCCGGGGAGAGCCTAAAAAAATTCTTCGAAGCCATACGTCCCGAGAATCGCCGCTTCGTGAAGCTCGCCCTGCAAACCTACGAGAGCGAAACCCTCCGCCTCCTCGACATAGAAGAATCGCAGACTGCAAGCGGCGCCCTAAGCGGGAGCCTGCCACCGCAAGAAAGCAGTAATCACCGAAGCACCACCGCCTGGTGTATCAGTTCCAATCCCAGAAGAAACACGGTAAATGCTCAGAATCTACTAACCCCGGTAACCAAACCTCCTAGAAAACTAGTCCTTTGATTACACCGCACTTTCACACACTCCACTGAGGGAATCAATTTCTGGTGAACCGGCTTTCCACGCTGTCTGTCGTCACTTGCGTTATCTCGCTGGGCCTGCATATCGCGGCCCAAGCACCGCCCCCTGCGCGCAGGACGCCCCCGCCCCCCATTCAGCCCAAGCCCGAGGAACTGGACCAGATCAAAGCCAAGACCGTTGTCATCGAACAAGCCGTCGCAAACCTGAAAGCCAAACACGCGGATCCCGATCTCCTGGGCGACGTCGAAGTCTATGGCAAAGCAGGCCGTTTCCTGCTGGAGTTCCCGGATCAGTTTTTCACTCAGAACGGAATCGACCACGCCCTGGCC
This sequence comes from Bryobacteraceae bacterium, assembly GCA_035316385.1. Classification (GTDB taxonomy): domain Bacteria; phylum Acidobacteriota; class Terriglobia; order Bryobacterales; family Bryobacteraceae; genus Bog-105. Next base: position 6,502 of record DATHIZ010000578.1, read on the forward strand.
GTTCTGGGCGACGGCGCCGAGCGGGCGAAACAACTACAAAGCCGGCAGCCATCCTGGACCACGGGTAAGAAGCAGATCCACGCCTACTACTCAGCCATGGACGGCTCCGTACAGCCCTACGGCATTACCTTGCCCGCCGATTACAACCCGTCCAAGCCCACCCGCCTCTATGTCTGGCTGCATGGCCGCCAGAATCAGACCACCGAATCCGAGTTCCTCTATAACTTCCCCAAGGCAACCCCCGCCAAAGTGCCCGTAGCCGACAACGGCCAAATCCAGCTCGATGTCTTCGGCCGCATCAATAGCGCCGGTTATCACTGGGCCGGCGAAGCGGACATCTTCGAAGCCATTGCCGCCGTGCAAAAGCGCTTCAAGATCGACGGCAAGCGCATCCTGTTGCGTGGCTTTTCCATGGGCGGAGAAGGCGCGTGGCATATTGCCCTGCACTACCCCGACCGTTTCGCCGCCGCTGAGATCGGAGCGGGAACCATTTCGAGCCGCGCCGAAGTCCCCGGTCTCCAGCCCTATCAATATGCAACGCTGCGCATTTGGGAAAACATGTCCGAATGGGCTTTGAACATCTTCAATCTGCCAACGGCCGGGCACGATGGCGAAGCGGACACTCAGGTCTGCTGCCTTCCTCCCCCGCCCCAGGGAACGCCGACCCGTGGCCAGCTCACGTCCTCCCTGCATACACGCGCCCAGCTCGAAAAGGAAGGTTTTGCTTCCATCGGAGATCCCGATTTCCTGCATTCCCAAGGCGCGCCGGGCCTCTTCCTCATCTCCCAGCAAACCGGCCACGGAACCAGCCCGCTCGTCCGTCAGCGCCTTGACGCGTTCTTGAAAGAGTGGGGCGATAAGGGGCAGACCTCGCCCGACCATATCCGCTTCGTCACCTGGACTACACGCTACAACCGCGATTACTGGATATCAGTGGATGGACTCGCCAAAACCTATGACCGTGCGGACGTCGAAGCAATTCGCGGCGAGGGCGGCAGGCAATACCAGATCACCACCAAAAACATCACCCGCCTGGCTTTGCGCGAAACCGGGAATGCTAAAGAAATCAAGATAGATGGTGAGACGCTGAGCGTTCGCGCCCATCCCGAAATCGTCCTCGAAAAAGCCAGACAAACCTGGAAGGTGGCCGCCGCGAAATGGTCCGGACTGCATAAGACCCATGCGCTGCAAGGCCCCATCGACGACGCCTTTCTCGATCCCTTTCTATTGGTCCGGCCCACCGGCACGCCGTGGAATGAGGCTGTAAACGCGCAGGCGCTTCGTTCGCTGGCGCGCTTTGACCGCATGTGGGCCAAGTACTTTCGCGGCCATCCGTTCGTCAAAGACGATAAAGATGTCACCGCCGCCGACTTGGAGCGATACCACGTTGTGCTGTTTGGCGACCCCGGCAGCAACCGCCTGATGGCCAAAATCATGGCGAAAGGCGAGGGGAGGCTTCCGTTCACCTGGACCAGGGAAACGGTCGGCATTAGCGGCCAAACGTTTTCCGCCAAAGACAACTTTCCCGCATTGATCTATCCCAACCCGTTGAATCCGTTAAAGTACGTGGTACTAAACACCGGTTTGACCATTGTGGATCGCGAATATAACGGCGATTATGGAATGCCACAGTGGGGCGATTACGCAATCGTCGCCGTCAAAGACGGCTCGGAAGTTCCCGAAATGAAGATGGCGGGCTTATTCGACGAAACGTGGCAAGCGCCGCCTACGGGTAATGGTTTTTGATTGGCACGACTTACAAACTATGTTGAAAAAGATGGTGTCCCCGCCTGACATGCAATCGCCAGACGCACAACCACCGGCCATAAAAATCTGGCGCAAATTCGCAATTCTTTCCGCGTTGGCCCCGCTCGCGCTCGCCCAACAGCCGGCGCCCGCAACCGTGCCTGCCGCTGGTCCGGCAACACCAACCATGGTCCGGGCGACCCTGAACAAATACTGCATCGGCTGCCACAACACAAAATTAAAGAGCGGCAGCGTCGCGCTCGATGCAGTCGATACAGCAAACATCGGTCTCGATGCCGCCACCTGGGAAAGGGTGCTGCGTAAACTGACTGCCGGCGAAATGCCGCCGCCCAAGATGCCCCGCCCGGAGGCCGCCACCTACGCCGCAATCACCGACTGGCTCAGGACCGAACTCGACAGCACCGCCGCGGCCCATCCGAATCCGGGACACCCCACCATTCATCGCCTGAACCGCGCCGAATATAGCAACGCCGTCCGTGATCTGCTGGCCCTCGACATCCAGCCCGGCTCAAGGCTGCCTGTGGATGACGGAGGTTATGGCTTCGACAACATCGGAGATGTGCTGTCCATGTCGCCCATGCTGATTGAGCGCTATATGTCCACGGCAAGGATGGTAAGCCGCCTTGCAGTCGGTGATGTCAGCGTCAAACCCGAGACGAATTTATATGCTCTGCCGAAGGGCAACGGCGGCAACCGCGGACGGGTTAGCGATGAAATGCCGTTCGATTCGTCGGGCGGAATGGCGATTGCTTACGAGTTTCCCGTTGATGCCGAGTACGTCATTAAGATAAAGACGCCGCCGTCGGTCCCCACTCCGCAATCCGGACCCGCTCCCGAACCGAACATCTTCGAATTGCGCTTACCGGTGAAAGCAGGAGTCAGGTCACTCGGCGTCACCTTCATGGCCCAAAATGCCCTGCCCGAGTCCGTCGTCACCATGCCCGTCCGGCGAGGAGCGCCCGGGCCCGTGCTGCCCCCCTCGAATGGGAAGCTGGACCTCCGCCTCGACGGAGCGCGGCTCAAACTGTTTGAGGTAAGCTACCTGGGCAACGCTCCGCAACTCTCCAGCGTCACCATCGCCGGCCCCTACGATGCCACCGGACCCGGCGACACGCCGAGCCGCAGGAAAATTTTCGTATGCAGCGCTCGTACCGAAAAGGAAGAGCTGCCCTGCGCCCGCAAGATCCTGTCCAACCTCGCGCGCCTGGCCTACCGCCGCGCGGTCACCACCGCCGATGTAAGCCCGCTCTTGGCCTTCTATCAGATTGGCCGCAGAGAAGGAAACTTCGATAGAGGCATTGAGCGTGCGCTCCGTGCCCTTCTGGTTTCGCCCGATTTCCTCTTCCGCATCGAACGCGATCCGGAGGTTGCTGCGCCCGGAACGGTCCATCGCATCACCGACCTCGAACTCGCCTCCCGGCTCTCCTTCTTCCTCTGGAGCAGCATTCCGGATGATCAACTGCTGACTCTGGCAACCAAATGCAAGCTGAGCGAGCCGGCCGTTCTCCAGGCCCAGGTAAGCCGGATGCTCGACGATCCGCGCTCCAAAGCGTTTGTCAGCAACTTCGCCGGGCAGTGGCTGTACCTTCGCAATTTGGCCCAGGTCCGCCCTGACCCCGATCTGTTCCCGAACTTTGACAACTCACTGCGCCAGTCGTTCCAGAAAGAGACCGAACTGTTCGTGGAAGCGATCATGCGTGAAAACCGTCCCGTCACTGACTTGCTATCGGCCAACTTCACCTATCTCAATGAACGCTTGGCCGACCACTATGGCGTCCCGAACGTCTACGGCGCGCAATTCCGCCGGGTGGAACTGCAAGACCCCTCCCGCGGTGGGCTTCTGGGCCAAGGCAGCATCCTGACCGTCACCTCCTATCCGAACCGTACGTCGGTGGTGCAGCGCGGCAAGTGGGTACTCGAAAACCTGTTAGGCTCGCCGCCCCCACCGCCTCCGCCGAACGTTCCCGCCCTGGAGGCGACCTCCAAGGATGGCAAACAGCTCACCAGCCGGCAGCAGATGGAGCAGCATCGCGTCAACCCGATATGCGCCTCCTGCCATGCCCGCATGGACCCCATTGGCTTCTCCCTCGAAAATTACAACGGCGTCGGCGCCTGGCGCAGCAAAGATGCCGGCGCCGCCATCGACACTTCCGGCAAACTATCGGACGGAACCACATTCCAAGGGCCGAACGGCCTGAAGCAGCTCCTTCTCACCAAGCTTCGTGAGGAATTTATAGAGACCTTTACCGAAAAGCTATTAACTTACGCGCTCGGAAGAGGACTTGAGTATTACGACAAACCGGCCATCCGCGGCATTGCCGCCGATGCCGAAAAATCCAGCAGCAGCATTCCCGCCTTCATTCAGGCAATCGTTAAGAGTCAACAGTTCCAAATGAGGAGAACCCTGTAGTCATATGTTTATTACTCAAAAATCGTTGCCGCGGCGCACGCTGCTCCGTGGCCTTGGCGCCGCTTTCGCCCTTCCGCTCCTGGACGCCATGGTTCCCGCGGCCACTCTCACGCGCCTGACTCCGGCCAAACCGGCCATGCGCCTGGGATTTGTCTACACTCCCAACGGAATTATTCAGAGAGGTTGGCTCCCGGCCACGCAGGGCGCCGGTTTCCAATTTGCTCCCAGCATGAAGGCGCTTGAGCCGCTGCGCGACAAGCTTTTGGTCCTCAGCAACCTGGCCCAGGTCAACGGCCGCGCCTTGGGAGACGGAGCCGGCGACCATGCGCGCGCCGGCGCTACCTGGCTCACCGGCATTCACCCCAAACGTACCGAGGGCGCGGACATCACCGTCGGCATTTCGGCCGACCAGATTGCCGCCCAGGAATTCGGTAAATCGACGCAGCTGGCCTCGCTCGAAATTGGCCTCGAAGAGCCCACCTTGGCGGGAAACTGCGATACCGGCTACAGTTGCGCCTACACCAACACGGTCTCCTGGCGCACTCCCACCACGCCGAATCCGATGGAAATCAATCCGCGCGCGGTCTTCGAACGCCTGTTCGGCGATGGCGAGACCACCGATGCCGCCTCCCGCATCAAGCGCATGAATGAGGACCGCAGCATTCTCGATTTCATCCGCGAAGATATCTCCCGCCTCCAGCCCGGTCTCGGCGCGCGCGACAAGGGCAAGCTGAGCGAATATCTCGACGGCATTCGCGACATTGAACGCCGCATCCAGAAATCCGAAGAGCAGAGCGCCACCATGAAGCTGCCCGTCATGGAGCGCCCGACCAACATCCCCGACGAATTCGAGGAGCATGCCAAGCTCATGAGCGATCTGATGGTCATCGCTTTCCAAACCGACATGACCCGCGTCGTAACCTTTATGTTGGCGCGCGAAGGAAGCAACCGCAGCTACCGCTCCATCGGCATCGCCGACGGACACCACTCCGTCACCCATCACCAGAACGATGCCGAGAAGATCGCCAAGACCATGAAGATCGACGAATTGCACACCCGCACCTTCGCCTATCTGGTAGACCGCATGAATTGCACGCCGGACGGCGACGGCACGCTGCTCGATCACTCCATGATCCTGTACGGCAGCAGCATCGGCGATGGCAACGTGCACACGCATCATGACCTTCCGCTCGTCCTGGTCGGCGGCGCTTCCGCCGAAGTCAGGGGCGGCCGCCACATCCGCTACCCGGAGGAAACGCCCATGAACAACCTGCTTCTGACGATGCTCAGCAAAGCCGGCGTTCCTGTGGATCATCTGGGCGATAGCACCGGCCAGCTCACTCACTTAACAGAGGTCTAAACGGGTATGCGATTCTTCTGGCTCACGCAGTGCGCACTGGCCGCAACATTAACGGGAGAGTGCCTGGCGGCAGGCAATCTCCCGCTGATTCAAGCGGTGAAGGATGAAAACGTCAAGGCGCTCGAAACCCTCATTCGCCAGCGCGCTAACGTAAATGCGGCGCAGCCCGATGGCGCAACACCGCTCGCGTGGGCCGCTTATCTCGATCATCCTCGCATGGTCGAAGCGCTGCTCGCCGCGGGCGCCAAAGTCAACACCACCGATGAGTACGGCGAGACGCCGTTAACCCTGGCATGTTCCACCGGAAATCATGCCGTAGTCGAGAAATTGATTGCCGCCGGTTCGGATGCCAAGGCGGCCCGCTGGAACGGCGAAACGGCACTCATGATCGCGTCGCGCTCAGGCGACCTGGATAGCGTAAAACTGCTACTCGCGCATGGCGCTGACGTCAACGCGAGTGAATCGCACAAGGGCCAAAACGCGCTGATGTGGTCGGCGGCCGAAGGCCATTCCGGCGTAGTGGAAACGTTGATCGCCAGCGGAGCGGACGTTAAAGTCGCTTCCAAAGCGGGCTTCACGCCGTTACTGTTCGCGGCGCAAAAGGGCAACCAGCTGTCGGTGGCCAGTCTGCTGAAAGCCGGAGCCGATCCTAATTATTCCCTGCCCAACGGCACCACTGTTCTGGAAACCGCCGTCGCCTCCGGCAAACTAGACGCAGCCGCGGCGCTCCTCCAGAACGGAGCCAAGCTCGATACCGCTGACAAAGCCGGCAATACGCCACTGCATGTAGCGGCGCAGGCCGGCAATGTGGAACTGGTGAAGCTCTTGCTTGACAAGGGCGCTAATCCAAATCTGAAAAACGTCAAAGCGCCCCCGGGCCGGGGCTTCCTCCGTCAGGTCGGAGAACAGACACCCCTCCTGCTCGCCGCCAAGGCAAATCATGAGGATGTGATGCGCGCCCTCGTCGCCGCCGGCGCCGATCCCAAGGTGAAGGCACAGGACGGCTCGACGCTTCTCATGGCCGCCGCCAACAGCGGTCACCTGCAAGTTGTCCAGTACGCGTATGAACTCGATCCCGACTTGAAAACCGTGACCGATACCAACGCGACCGTCATGCACGCTTCCGTAACCGGTTCCATGCAGGTGTCCACCCAGCCGGAAATCTGCAAAGTGATTCAGTTCCTGGCCGGCAAGGGAGCCGAACTCGATCCTGCGGACAAGACCGGACGGACTCCCATTATGGTGGCCGATGTGCTCCCCATCGATCAGGCGGTCGATTTGTTGACGAAGCTGATTAAGGATTCGGGCGCCACGCCCAAGATTGCTTCCAAGCGCTAACCGGTTAATTCGCCGAACTGATATCCGTCGTACTTGCTACATTAACCGTTTGGTGAACTTTCGGAACTTCAAACGTAAGCGTTCGTCCTGTCACCCCGGAAGTAAACTTCCGGACAAAGTAGGTGCCGTCCACATTCACAAGCTGTAAATAGCTTTTGGAGGAGTAGGGCTCTACCGTACCCGTCGTGAGCGGTAACGCAAATACTGCCTTTTTGGCGTCGTGCATGCAAACGCTCTGAATACCCAGCGTCGAGGTGGGTATTTCCATACGGTAGTCTCCCGGACCCAGCGTAGTGTCTCCCCACTGCACCGCCACCGGCAAATGGAACTTCACTTGCTGCTCTGCGTAGCTGATGCTCACGCTGAGCGCGGAAGCGACCAAAGCAAAACCAAACATGTTTTTTGAAAGATGCATAACGAGGCTCCTTTTCGGGATCTCTTGCCAGGAACTTCAAGCTCCAAGATCCGTACAACCCTACATACGCAAGCTCAAAGATTTTGTTAGATCAGGAAAAGGTCAGTTTAATTGTCACGGCAAAAAGTTCGTTTCGCGGAGTTTCTAGTCGATTTTTCGCAGCACGAACTGCGAAAAGATGGAGTCAGAGTCAGGCTGCAGCACAAGCCCTTTCGAATTTTGGAAATGCTGCTGAAGCAGCCCGGAGAACTTGTGTCCCGGCAGGATCTCGCCCGGGCGTTATGGCCCGATGCGCACGTCAGTTTTGAGCGCGGCCTGAACACCGCCGTCAACGTGCTGCGGCAAACCCTCGGCGAGTCCTCTCAGGAATGCCGGTTCATAGAGACGCGCTCCGGTTTGGGTTACCGCTTCATTGCCCCCGTGGAAGCGGTGATTGAACCGCCCACGCCAAGCTCCTCATTGAATCTGCATGAGGACTACCTTAAGGGCCGCTACTTCCTCAATAAGATGACGGAAGATGCCCTTTGGAAAGCCATTGCGTATTTCGAGTCGGTCTTAGCCGGAGACCCGCGCTACGCTGTCGCCTACGCCGGATTGGCCGACGCCTACTGCCAGTCTGCGCTGACGGCATCGACTCACGGCGAAAACGCGGCGCAGAAAGCCAGGGATTATTCCGCCGCCGCGCTCCAGCACGGCCCCGTCCTCGCCGAGTCGCACGTCTCCCTCGCGCGCGTCAAGACGTTATTTGACTGGGATTGGAGCGGCGCTCGCGCCGAATATCTCCACGCTCTCGAACTAAGCCCCGACAGCGCCGAGGCGCGCCGCGCGTACGCCGCGTTCCTATCCGCCAGCGCCAGTCCCGCCGAAGCACTAGTCGAAAGCGCCCGCGCGCTCGTGTTGGACCCGCTCTCCTGCGCCATCTGTGCCGAACACGCCTGGCATCTCTATCTGGCGGGCGATTTCCAGGGAGCTGTAGAACAGTGCTGGAAAGTCCTCACGCTGGAGCCCGCCTTCGCCCCCGCCCAGCACACCCTCGGTCTCGCCTATCAACAATTGGACATGCACGAAGAAGCCATAGTGGAACTGAAAAACGCCGATCACATTTCGAGCGACCACCCCGCCGCGATCGGCGCGCTCGGCCACGTCTACGGTGCTGCGGGAATGCCCGGGCAAGCCAGGGAAATGCTCCACGAGCTCGATCGGCGCGCCCGGCGCCGCCATGTTTCGCCTTATTGGTACGGCCTCGTCTATACCGGTCTGGGCGAATCCGCCCAAGCCCTGGACGTACTCGAAAAAGCTTGCCGGCAGCGCGACCCCGCGCTCCTCTGGCTGAACGTCGACCCGCGCCTCGCCTCCCTGCTTACTTCCCGGCAGTTATGCCGTGAACTGGCGGCAGCGACTTGAGCAGCATTCCCAGATCCCGTTTCAAAAACGAGATCTTTGCCCGGACGTCTTGCAGCATGGCCACGCGGTCCTCGAAATCGTCTATGTTGAGTTTCTGAAGCTCGGAAGGCTGGCTCGTGACCCGCGCGATTTTGTTGTCGCTCCCCGCCACGGAGTCAATACGCTTCACTTCCATCCAGGTGCGGACCAGGCGCTCTTTCCTGGTAAGTCCCGGGTCGGTGGGAGCCACGTCATTCAGGAAGGCCCACACGGTCGAAGGGTAATGGCTATCCAGTAGGACCGGTCTTTCAAAAAACTGCGCAAGCATGTTCGACTCGAAATCGAACCGGATCGTTTTTCCCTTCTGCGCGCGAATACCCACAACGGCGATCCCCGACGAAATGGCGCCGGCCGTAATGCCAACCGCCGCGGCCGGCTTGGTCAGTGTGGAGGAGAGTTGTAGCCCCGCGCTCGTCGCCCCGATCCCTCCCCCCAGAAGAGCACTGAGCAGGTTGGCGCGAGTCACCGCCCGGTCACGGCTATCCGCCAGGTAGCCGCGCACCTCATTGGCCCGCGCAATCTCGTTGTCAATCTGAGCAATACAAGCATCCACCTGCAGCGAAGCAGCCATCACCTGTTCGGAAATAGATTGGTGCAGCCAAAGGATTTTCCATTCATCGGCAGGAGCGGAAAGCTGCGCCAAAGAAGCAATATCGGCCGACACACCAATCAACTGCGCAGTCTTACTCGAATCTTGAGCCCGCGCCAGAGCCGTTCCCAAAAGAGCCAGAACCGCCAATCTGCGGGAGAAACTCACGCCCATAATAATGACACGCGCTGAGAAATCAGTCATCGCTGAATCACCCATCGCTGAATCACCCATCGCTGAATCACCCATCACCGAATCACCCATCACCGAACCACTCATCACCGAACCACTCATCACTGAACCGCTCATCACTGAACCGGAGCCGGAAGCGTTAGCGCCCACGATGCTCCATTACTCACGAACGCTCTAAGTAAACGGCATTGAGCGTAAGCGACCAAACGCGAAACCCCTGAGAGCAACCCGAGAAATCTCCAACCTGCACAAGTGTGCCCCCACTGGGTTATTTGTTGACTTTTTCCTCCTACGGCACGCATTTACCAGGCGCTGAAAAGGGTTGGGTGGATGCAAAGCATTGCATTCCCGGCAGCGCAATGCAGCCATACAATCCCATCCAAGAAGCCTATTGGAAATCCCGTCTAAACGAGCCGCCCTTCGTTCTAGACCACGAAATCCGTCTAATCACATTGCAAGCCATCCTATCAGTGTGCACACACCGCCAATGGCTGCCGCACGCAGTTCACATCCGTACAAACCATGTCCACGCGGTCATCAGCGGAGAAGCAACACCGGAGCGGATGCTCTCCGATTTAAAAGCCTACGCTACCCGCGCCCTGCGGTCCGAAATACCGGCAATCCACCGGCGACGTTACTGGACCAATCACGGAAGCACCCGCTATCTCTGGAACGAAGCAAGCCTGAAAGCAGCCATCGACTACGTTCTAAACAGCCAGGGAGCCAAAATGGCCTTCTACCCGCCAACCGAATCCCACCCAAGCTGATCATCACCCCGCCCGCCACCATTCACAAACCGCACAATCGACCAACCCAACCCATCGACCAACCCAACCGTCGACCAACCCATCCTGTCGATCAATCCATCCTGTCGATCAATCCATCCTGTCGATCAATCCAAACCGTCGATCAATCCAAACCGTCGATCAACCCAACCCGTCGACCAACCCAACCCGTCGACCAAAACGCACACCTGAATCGGAGCCGGAAGCGTGAGCGCCCACGATTCATCTGGCTCACAGCAACACCCGGTTCAGTCAACCATACCCAACGCAATCGCCCAGTCACACCACTTATCTCACTCATTCCAAACCACTTAACCACAAATCGCTTTTTCACCCCTGCTATCCTAAAACAACGGGCCGAATTCCGCCCCTAAAACCGCAAAAACGCCGCGCGGCCTTCCAGGCCGGCGCGGCGTTTCCATTTCCAGGAGCAACCAATGTCATCCGAAGCACAACTAACCGCAAACCGCGCCAACGCAGCACTTTCCACCGGTCCCACAACCGAAGCCGGCAAAGCCAAATCCTCACACAACGCCGTAAAAACCGGACTCACCGGCCGCACCATCCTCCTCCCCACCGACGACCGCGAAATCTATATCCAGCACATAGCCCGCTTCTTCACCAAATACCAACCCGTAACCGACGACGAAAAGGCCCTCACGCAATCCGTCGCCGAATCGGAATGGCGGCTCCTCCGCATCCCCACGCTCGAATCCGGCATCTACGCCATCGGCCGCCGCAACCTTGCCGGCGAATTCCCCGACGAACCCGATCCCGCCGTCCGAGCCGCCATGATCGACGCACAAGTCTTTCAAAACTGCCGGAAAGACCTCAGCAACCTCGCCCTGCAGGAAGCACGCCTCCGCCGCATGCGCGATGCCGACCTGGCCACCCTGAAAGACATGATCAAAACCCGCCTGGACAAGCAAAAATCCGACCTGGCATCGGCCTCGCTCAAGCGCTTAGCCGCCCTGGACGCAGGCAACGCCTTCGACCCCACACTATTTGGCTTCGAATTTACAAACGACGAGCTGATCGATCACCACGAAACGGGGGAAGCCCGGCGCTTCATGACCGGCGAATACAGCGAGCTTTCCGAGCCCGAATACAAGCGCTTCATGAAACGAAGAAGCACCAAGAACATCTCCGTGCTCTCGGGAACGGAGCAAAAAGCCGCCTAAAACCCGCCCGGCCAACCACATCCATCATGCCGCAACACTCCACCTGCGCCTGCTCAATCATCCCCGCGCCTTCCCCGGAAAAACCGCGTCAGCAGTTCCGCCGCCGCGACGGCAAGCAACCCCTCGTCCACCCGCAGCCTGTGGTTCAACAACTCCGAATCGGCCAGCCGGAACTTACTGCGCACCGCGCCGAAGCGGATATCGCGCGCCGCAAACACCAACCGCTCCACGCGCGCCGTCACCAGCGCGCCCGCGCACATCGCGCACGGCTCCAGCGTCACGTACAAAGTGCTGCCCGGCAAACGGTAATTTCCCAGCCGCCCGGCCGCCTGCCGCAGCGCTTCCATCTCGGCGTGCGCGCTCGGATCGTTAGCCGCAATCGGCCGGTTCCAACCCTCACCCGCGATAGCGCCGTCGCGGACCAGCACCGCCCCTACTGGCACTTCTCCCTGCGCCTCGGCTCGAACCGCCAGTTCCAGCGCCCTGGCCATGAAACCACGATCGGCGGCAGTCCATCGTTCCTCGAAAAATGTTTGAACCGGCGATTCCAACGGATCGTATCCCTATCGACGCCTTTTGGGAGGCGTTCTGTCAGCCGGCGAATCGCTGTGCATTGCGGTTTTTAAGGTACTCTAAATAAATTAGGCGGCTCACTGTCATGTTCAGATACCTGTCTCTAGCGTTCAAAAATACCCTGCGCAACCGGCGCCGCAGCGTGCTCACCATCTCCAGCATCGCAGTCTCGTTGTGCCTGCTCGGTGTTTTGATCGCCGTCTACCATGCCCTATTCCTGGCCGACGAAACGCCCGGTCAAGCGATGCGCCTCATCGTCCGGCATCGTGTCTCCCTGGCGCAGGCCATTCCCATCTCCTACGAAGAGAAAATCCGGCAGGTCGCGGGCGTGAAGGAAATCTCCGTTTGGGGCTGGTTTCAGGGCACCTATAAAGACGGCAACGATCCCAAGAATCAGTTCGCGCGTTTCGCCGTCGAGCCCAAAGCCATCATGGCCATCCGCACGCAGATGGTAATGCCGGAAGAGCAGCGGCGCGCTTTTCTCACGGACCGCACCGGCTGTGTCATCTCGAACGACGTTGCCGAAAAGCTGAATATCAAGCTCGGTGATCGCGTCACCATTGTCGGCGACATTTACCCGGTCACTCTCGACATGAAAGTGGTGGGCATCTTCGAAGATCCCGACGCCGTCAACTCGCTCTTCTTCAACTACAAATATCTGCGCGAAGCCTTGAGCGCCGGCCGCCGCGACAGCATGAGCACCTTCATCATCCTGGCCAACAGCGCGGACGTAGTGCCGCAAATCGCCAAGAGCATTGACGACATGTTTTCAAATGCGCCCGCTCCCACGAAAACGGAATCGGAGGGCCAGTTCGCGCTCAGCTTCGTCTCCATGCTCGGCAACATCAAGCTCTTTCTGATGGTCATCTGCGGAGCCGTCACCTTCACCATCCTGCTGGTCTCCGGCAACACCATGGCCATGTCCGTGCGCGAGCGCATCAAAGAAGTCGGCGTTCTCAAAACGCTTGGCTTCAATAACGACGCCATTCTCGGCATCATCATCGGCGAAGCCATCACCATCGCTTTGATAGGAGGCGTCATCGGCCTCTTGCTCGCGGGCATCCTCACTACCGGCGTGGGAAAAGCAGCCGGCACGTTTATGCCGCAGCTCAGCCATCTTTCAGTCACGCCGTTTACCGCCCTCGTCGCCATGGGCGTGGCTCTTTTCGTCGGTTTCGTCAGCTCGTTCATCCCGGCCTGGAACGCGGCGCATACCAACATCTTGGATTCACTCCGGTCGTCGGGCTAACCATATGGCAATTCCTCTGTCCTACAATTTCCGCAACCTGATCGTCCGCAAAACGACCACCATCATGACCGCCGCCGGCATTGCCATGACGGTCGCGGTTCTTCTGGCCGTGCTCGGTCTGGTTTCCGGGCTGCAGTCCGCCTTCGCCACTAGCGGCGACCCTCTGCATGTGCTCATCATGCGTCAAGGTGGCAACGCCGAATTGACCAGCGTCATCATGCAAAAGCAATTCCAGATCATCAAAGCCTTCCCCGGAATTGCCGCTGGCTCCGATGGCCAGCCCATGGCTTCGCTCGAAATGGTCTCGGTGATCAATCTGCCGAACGTCGAAAATCCCGAAGGCGCGAACGTCACCCTACGCGGCCTGTCTCCCCGCGGCATCGCCATGCGCAAGCTGAAACTTGCCTCGGGCCGCTGGTTCTCTCCCGGTCAACGCGAAGTCACGGTTGGCAAGTCCATCGCGAAACGCTATCCCGATGCCCAGTTAGGCAAACAATTGCGCTTCGGGCGAGGACTTTGGACGGTCGTCGGCATAATGGACGGCGGCGGCAGTTCCGTTGATAGCGAGATCTTCGGCGACGGCCCATCCATCACCGCCGATTTCAATCGCTCCGATGCCTACAGCTCTGCTCTTCTCCAAGCCACCGATGAAGTCTCTTCCGCGGCATTGATCAAATCTCTTGAAGGGGACCGCCGCCTGAACGTCACCGTGCTTCCTGAAAAGCAATACTACGCTTCGCAAACCGCTGCGTCTTCCGCGCCCATCAAATTCCTGGGCTTCTTCGTCTGCATCATCATGGCCATCGGCAGTTGTTTCGCCGCCATGAACACCATGTATGCGTCGGTCGCCCGCCGCGCCAAGGAGATCGGCACGCTCCGCATTCTTGGCTTCACCCGTGGCAGCATCCTGTTAAGCTTCTTCTTCGAATCGATGCTGCTGTCGCTCATCGGCGGCATCATCGCTTGCATACTCGTCCTGCCGCTAAACGGCGTTACCACCGGCGTGGGTAACTTCTCTACGTTCAGTGAGACCAGCTTCAATCTCCACGTCGGTCCCGAAGTCATGCTGGTCGGCTTGATTTTCTCGGTCATCCTGGGAGCCGTGGGCGGCTTGCTCCCGGCTCGCCAAGCCGCGAAGAAAGAAATTTTGACAGCGCTTCGTGAGACCTAAAGAGAACTATGGAAACTGAGCTAAAAAGTCTTAAGATCGATCGCACTGCCCGGCACGAACGCGAGTCCGGCCCCGTCCTGAAACTCGTGATTATCGCTGCCGTCGTGGCCCTCGCCGCCATCGGAGCCGTATTCGCTTACAACAAGCTGAATGCCCCCACGCCCGTGCAAGTTGTGCAAGTGCAAACGCCCACCAGCGCCTCTTCCGCTGGGGACCAGATGGTGCTTACCGCCACCGGTTACATCATCGCCGCTCACAAAATTGAAGTGGCTTCGAAAGTAAACGGCCGCGTCGCCTGGATCGGCGTCGACAAGGGAGATAAGGTCGAAGCCGGCCAGGCCTTAGTTCGTCTCGAAGACGATGAGTACCGCGCCCAACTCACCCAGCAGCAGGGCCAGATCGCAAATTTGCGCGCCAAGCTCGCGGAGCTGCAGAATGGCTCGCGTCCGGAGGAGGTCGCCAAAGCGCGTGCCGACGTCGACCAAGCCAAAGCCGATCTGGAAAACAGTAAGGTGTCGCTCGGACGCACCACCGAACTCGTTAGCTCAGGCGTCCTCTCCAAACAGTCTCTCGATGACGCGCGAGCCAAGTATGACGGCGATGTCGCTAAAGTGAATAGCCTCCAGCGCACCCTCGATCTTTCCGTGCTCGGCCCGCGCAAAGAGCAAATCGACCAGGTCACCGGGCAGATCCTGCAAGCCCGCGGCGCGCTCGATTACGCGCAAACGCAGCAGAGCAATACCACCATCAAAGCGCCCATCACCGGCACCATCCTCGACCGCAACGTCGAAAGGGGCGAGTTCATCACCACCGGCTTCGTCGGCGACAAGGGAGCCAAAGGCTACATCGTCACCATGGCGAACTTGAAAGATCTGCAAGTCGAACTCGACATCACCCAGAACGACTTCCCCAAACTCGGGTCAAAGCAAAAAGGCATCATCACCACCGATGCCTACCCCGACCGCAAATATCAAGGCTTCGTCGAGCAGGTGTCGCCGGAAGCCGACCGCGCCAAAGCCACCGTGCAGGTCAAAGTAAAGGTTCTAGAACCGGACGATTACCTTCGACCTGACATGAACGCCACCGTGTCGTTCTATAACGATGCGAAAACGGAGTCCGCGACTGAAACCAAACGCATCGTCGTCATCCCGCCCGGCGCGGTGCAAAACGACCATGTCTTTGTTGTGCTCAACGGCCGCGCCATCAAGCGGTCCGTTACCACTGGCGGCACTTCCGCTAAGGGCGTGCTCATCGAAAGCGGGTTAATCGGCGGCGAAGATTTGATCGTCAGCCCGCCCGCCGATTTGAAGGACGGACAAAAAGTCATTGTGAAATAGGGAAAAATCATGAACGAAATTGTCGTCACTACCAGCAAACTGAGCAAAGAATATGTGCGCGATGAGTTCCACGTCGCCGCTCTCGATGCCGTGGATATTGAAATCGAGCGCGGTGACTTCGTGGCGCTCATGGGTCCTTCCGGCTCCGGCAAATCAACCCTGCTGCATCTCATCGCGGCCATGGACAAGCCCACGGATGGCCAGATCCAAGTGCTCGGGGCGAATCTGCGCGCCATGAGCGACAAGCAAATCGCGCACTGGCGCAATATGCACATCGGTTTCGTATTTCAGTCTTTCAACCTGATCCCGGTTCTAACAGCGCTCGAGAACGTGGAACTCCCATTGAAGCTCACCAAGCTCAATAAGAAAGAGCGTCTGGCCCACGCCGAAACCGCTCTCAAATTAGTGGGCCTGGGCGACCGCCTGGGTCACTTGCCCAAGCAGCTTTCCGGCGGTCAGGAACAGCGCGTCGCCATCGCCCGCGCTATCGTAACCGACCCCGACCTGCTCCTCGCCGACGAGCCCACCGGCAACCTGGACGCCGCGGCCGCCGAAGACGTCCTCACCATGCTGACCCGTCTGAACCGTGAGTTCGGCAAAACCATCATCATGGTGACGCATGACCCGCACGCCGCGCGCTTCGCCAAAACCGTCCGCCATCTCGAAAAAGGCCAACTCCTCCCGCCCGGAGCCCTGCCCGCCGATTGGTCCTCCGCCCTGGCCGCGCGCAATTAATGCCGGAAATGCCGGACGCCCGTAAACACCATCGCTAAATTGAGCCGGTTCGCCGCCGCAATCACTTCTTCGTCCTTCACCGAACCGCCCGGCTGAATCACCGCCGTGATGCCGTGTTTGGCTGCTTCTTCCACGCCATCCGGAAACGGGAAGAACGCATCGGAAGCCAGGACCGTGCCCGCCAGCGGCAGCACTGCTTTCATAGCGCCCACCTTCACGCTATCGACCCGGCTCATCTGCCCCGCCCCGACGCTGATCGACTGCCCTGCCCGCGCATAGACAATCGCGTTCGACTTCACGTGCTTACAAACTTTCCAGCCGAACAACAACGCCTGCAACTCCTCCGCCGAGGGCTGCCGCGCGGTCCTCACCTGCAGGCTTGCCACCGCAAGCACGTCCGAGTCCGCCGTCTGCGCCAGCAGTCCTCCGGTGATCGATTTAATCACCAGCTCAGGCTTCTCAACCGCCTTCACCTTCACGAGCCGCAGATTCTTCTTCACCTTCAAAATCGCCAGCGCGTCTTCTGAAAATCCCGGAGCCGCAATCGCCTCTACAAACAACTTCGCCACTTCCGCCGCAGTCTCTTTGTCCACCTCGCGATTGAA
>DATHIZ010000579.1:0-3369 GCA_035316385.1 Bryobacteraceae bacterium
TCCGAATCAACTCGGTCGCCTCAGCAATGTACATCTCGAATTTGACTCTGCGAGCCTGGTTCCTTTCGGCTTAAAGTACTGTCATCAATGACATCTTTAATAAACAACACGTCCAAGCCAGATTTATTTCAAACGATTTCGCGAATTGATCACAAGAGCCGACACTGAAGCAGGTTGACTCGAAGGCGAACTGCGCATTCAGAAAAACGCTGTATATGAACTCCGTAAGATCAGTGATCGCCTTAAACATCTCCTTATATAGGCGTCACTTCAATAAAGGGAATTCTATGTACGCTAACGATATGCTGGCGAAGAATCCAAAGATCTTTCAAGTCCACTTGCGGCGATATGGCCCGGTTTGCGACGAATCGTTGCCATACCCCAGATCGGTTCCGCTTAGGGGGTTTCAGTCCACCAGGGTTGCCCCGAGTTTGGTCGCCAGGTCGACTACGGGGAGAATTGCGTTCGAATCTTCGGGTGTTGGGGATCAATGGAACAGAAAACCCGCTTAACGACGCAGTGGCAAAACCACGCAATGAAGAATCAATGACTTGGGGATGACCCGGAGGAGCTGCGGTTGCCAGAACCGCAAAATCACCTCAGTACCAGATCTAGCTGATAAAACTGCATCCGCCGTATCCTCAAGAACTTACAAAAGCACTGAGTTCTTAAGGCAACTTTCCGTTCCATTGATCCCCAACACCCGAACCGCGCATCATCGGCCTGCAAACCCGTGAGTTCCATGAAACGCTTCAGACTATGCGAAAGCGACAGACAACGGACGCGTTTCAGAAATCCTATGCTGCTCGCGCGGGCATCGAGGGCACTCATGCGCAGGCTATCCGGCGCAGCGGGCTACGCCGCAGTCGCTATCGCGGACTTCCCAAAACCCACCTGCAACATGTCATCACTGCAGCAGCCATCAACTTGCTGCGCATCGCCGCCTGGGCGAACGGAACCTCCATTGCTCAGACTCGCTGCTCCCACTTCACAGCTCTCCAGTTCCGCATATAGTGAATTCGCCACCAGTGTCAATGTTGGGTCTACCCCTTCTTCCGCATGCAGCGGTCGGGGCGTTTCATAAAGATCGAGACGAGTCGAACCGCCGAACAACAAGCGGCGCTCGTCGCGAGCGTAATCGAGAATCGCCACAGGCTGCCGTTTTGCGCGAGGAATAGCGTCGGATTATTGATGACCCCACTGGGAGAATGGCGGATTGAAACCACCTCCGCTCTGGTGCTGGTGTTGTTGCGGGGCTTGCACGAACCCGCCGCTGCTCGCGTAGGGGACTGTCTGCGACGTCGGATATCCGCCACCGTACTGAGGCGGATATTGGGAAGTGGACGCGAAGCTACCGCCACTTGAATACGGGGAAGATGGCTGTGTCGGGAACCCGCCGCTGCCTTGGTATTGAAACGGTGGGGTCGGCAAGGACCCGCCGTAGGGGGCCGGCGGAAGCGCCAGGAATCCGGAGTCGTACTGAGGCTGATATTGGGGAGTGGACACGAACCCGCCGCCGCTCGGGTAGGGAGTCGATGGCGGCGTAGGAAACCCGCTGCCGCCTTGCTGTTGGAAGAATGGGGTCGGCAAAGGGCCGCCGTATTGAGTCGGAGGATACGTAGGAAACCCGCCGCCGCCTTGCTGCTGCGGAACCGAAGAGCTGCTTGTCAATTGCGGAATGATCCTGCTCGGGCCCTGCAACAGAGGCGGACTCGTTTTGTGGCTGGTGGAGTGCAGCTTGTTGTAATAGCTCGGTCTCCCGCTCCGAGCCGCTTCGGAGTCTACTGTGTGAAAGGAGATACCGCCGCTTTCCTGGTGGTGATGAAAATCGATCGCGCCTGCCTTGCGTTGATTATGGCCGGCGCAGACGACATGGAGATTATCGAGATCGTTGTAGATCAACTGTCGGTACCAGCGCTGCGTCTTCTCATCCACGTCGTCTCCAATCGTCAGCGTGCCCATATTGACGATCCCGCTCAGCTTGTCGATATCGAGCCGTGGATTCTTGGGAGATCCGTAGGTTTTCCCTTTAAGAAAATTGTTCGAAGGATCGATGTGATCGATGGCCGTCATGTGCTGGGGATGGATTTGACGCGCCGCGGCGAACTCCTCAAGTTGGCAGTAACGGCAATGAAAGTGACGTTCTCTCTTCTTTCCGCCGATCAGTGGATCCGATGGTCCGCCAAGTTCCGGCGCGAGGTCGCTGGCGATAGCGGCGCCGATGATGGCGTCGCGCGTGGCGACAGTCAAGGAAGGTTTCTGAGGGTCGCCGAAATCCTTCGGAGGCGCCGCAAGCCTGAATCGTTGAACGGCGCTGTTTCTTTCTGGGACCTGCAACGCGCTCCGCACATAGGGCGGTCGATGTGCCGGAGGGTTCGTTCGTGGTGGCGCCATGCGAGACGCAACTGCATTTGCCCGCGCAGGCGCCGGCTGCGGCCGGTAAACCGGCGGCGGACTCGGCATTGCCTTCGGCTGCACCGCCGCATGGGCCCGGTAAACGGGCGGAGCCGAGCTTGCGGAACCGATTGCATGCGGGCGATAGACAGGGGGCGGAGCCGGTCGTCCATTTGCCTTCTCTACTCCTGCTTGAGTGCGAATCATACCTTCAGACCTCTGGTAAGCCGGAGACTTCCGGCCTGGAGCTGTAGGCGAGATTATACTTCAGCTCCTTCTCGCTCCATGCTACTGTGACATGAATCTCGTCCGAAACCGTGATTAAACCGCGGCAGGCGCGCGGCGGTATCTGGGAAGAGTTGCCTCCAGACACTTTCATCGACGCAGGTACAAGCGTTCGCACTGTGCTCTTCATGCTGGACGCATAACTAGGTGGCGCCCACTACAGGGGAAACCGCCGCAGAGCGGCCCCCTGCAGAACGGGCGCAAGAGGACAAACCCCTTTGGTTTTTCCTCTTGACCGCTTTTCCCGCTACCATCGACGTCCCAGTTCAGAAAGCAAACTGTCCCCCAAAGAGCGATGGGAACAAGGTGGCTTCTTGCCACGCATGCCCGACAGCATAGAACGGCTGGACCTCTTGTTGATCCACGAGGTCCGTACGAGCAAGGTCCGGACAGACGGCATTCACTTTCATACCTTCCGCTACCTGTCGCTCACGCTCGCAGCTTATGTCGGGGAAGAGGTCACGATGCGCTTCGATCCGCGGGACATGGGCGAAATTCGCGTCTTCTACCATGATCGGTTCCTTTGCCGAGCCATCTCGGCCGATTTGGCCGGCCAGACGGTTCCGCTGCGGGAGATCGTAAACGCCCGCAAACGCCGCCGGGAACAACTGCGGGCCATCGTCAAGGATCGGCTGAAAACCGTTGACACGTTGCTTGAGTTCAAACGAGGCATGCAAAGAGAGGACCTTC
>DATHIZ010000580.1:0-10289 GCA_035316385.1 Bryobacteraceae bacterium
GCCGCGGCGGCGACTTCCTCAAGAGTGGCTAAAGTAGCGGCCTTGGCCCCGGCAATCTTAAAACAATAGACCATTCCCGCGATGCCGCGGCCAAGGCCGCTACTTTAGCCACTCTTGAGGAAGTCGCCGCCGCGGCTCAGAAGACGGCCGATTCGTGCCGAACCGTTGGTGTTGCGTTGACGCCCTGCATCCTGCCTGCAGTCGGCAAACCTACTTTCACCATTGGCGACGGCGAGATGGAAATCGGCATGGGGATACACGGGGAACCGGGTGTTCGCCGCGGACCCCTGCAAACAGCCGATCAGATCGCAAACGAAATGCTGGACATGCTGTTGGCCGATCTGCCGCTGGCTTCCGGCGATCGCGTCTCCGTACTATGCAACAGCCTAGGAGCCACTCCGCACGAGGAACTCTATATCGTCTACCGGATTGTTGCAAGACGCTTGCGAGACTTTGGCGTGACCATTGTTGCTCCTATGGTGGGCCGTTACGCGACTTCCATGGAAATGGCCGGTATGTCGATTACCTTCTGCAAGCTGGACAGTGAGTTGGAACAGTTGCTTCTCGCGCCTTGCGATTGCCCGTTCCTCAAGGTGTGACATGTCCGATCAAATGACCACAGATTCTATCGTCTGGGCCTTGAACCGCGTGAAGGAAAGCCTTCCACACCATGCAGACGAACTGAATGCTCTTGATGGAGCGTTAGGCGATGGCGACCTCGGGGTAACACTATCGCGTGCGGCCGAGCGCCTGGGAACTGATCCGTCAACCGTTACGAGCGACATGGGAGCGCTCTTCCTCAACAGCGCTAAAGCGTTTTCCGGCGCCTCCGGCTCGACTTATGGAACCTTGCTGGCGACTGGTTTGATGGCAACCGCCAAACAAACCAAAGGACGCTCCACTGTGCCCTGGCAGGAAATCACTCAGTTACTCGCCGCTTCCGGCGCTGCCATGGCTGCGCGCGGCAAAAGCCAGTTAGGAGACAAGACCGTCCTCGACGTCATCGAAGCAGCGCGGCGCGCCACGGAAACGATTGACGATCCCGCCAAACTGGCCGGAGCAGCCCTCCAGGCAATCGACGACGCCATCGTCGAATTTCGCTCTGCGCCCTTCAAACAGGGGCGCGCACGAATCTTTGGAGAGAAAGGCGTTGGCCGCGACGATCCAGGAATGATCGCGTTCAAATACATTGTGGAAAGCTTGCTGCCCACCAGCAAACCCGAATGAGATTTACAGGCCCTGATAACTCTCCGCCTTGAGTAGAGTCCTCAGCTTCGCCAATTGTTCTTCCGCCGTTTGCATCATCCAAGCCGGCCGGCCTAGTGCTTTTGCCTGATCTACATACTTTTGCCCGGCCTCTTCGTCACGGAGTCCGGTGTAAGCTTCGGCCATAGTCGTCACCACCCAAAACTGTTCCTCCGCGCGCAATCCGCTATTGCTTGACAAAAGCGCTTCGCAAATGGTCAGCACCCGCCTGCGAATTCGCTGCGCCAGCACGATATCCGTCGTCGCCTCCGCCCCCGCTGAAAGCGATGCTCGTAAGTCATAAAGGTACGCTAGATTAATTCCGTTATAGTAATCATTTCTTAAATAAAATCCTTTTTCATAAGCCAGAATTGCAGTGTTCAGGTTTTCCAGATTCTTCGTGAGATCCCATACACGCTTATGAATGGCGCCCCAAAGGCCCAGCGTCTCCGTGTCGGTGGAAACGTCGGGAAGCAGTTCAGACAGAATCGTTGCGGCATTCGTCAGTGCTCCCAGCGCATCCGGAGTCTTACTCTTGTAAGTAGCGAAAGCCAGCCTCTGCACGATGTACGGGTCCTTCGGCGCCATGGATCTCACCAGGGTCAGCAGCGTTTTCGCTGTTTCGAAGTCGCTTTTTTTGATCGCCGAATTGGCCTGCTCCATAAGCACGCTCATCGTGGGATTGGGGGGAGCGCCGCCCGCCGCGGCGTCTACCGCCGCAGATACAACGGCGCTAGGCGAAGATTGCGCTACAGCCTGTTCGACCTTCCGTCTTGCTGGTGGATCCAGGTCGGAAAAGAAGGCATAGATCGGGCTGTCTTTCTCGGGCTTCTCCGAAATGATCCGAATGGCATCCGTGAGTGCTGCCTTCATCCTAAGTACCTCGCCAAAGTCGATACCCTCGCCCAGGTGTTGATACTTTCGAACAGCCAGGTGAGTGACATCGAACGGAAATGTCATTTTGTCCTCGGCGATCGTGATGGTCGTATAAGGCCTCAGCGCATGCCGCACGCCTAGCTCATAAAAGGCATTGGCGTTCGAGGTCGAAATGTCGGCGATGACAACGTCAGCAGTGAGCAATTGATCGTACATAGGCACGTCGATCAGTCCAGAGCGAACAATCTCATCGGCGCGCTTGCATTCCAGGCCGGCTTCGAGCGCGGCGGGCTTGATGATGTATTGATATGACTTATCCAAATCGAGCACGCGGCCGGTCTGGAAATCGGTTTTTTTGCCAAATCCCATAACCACGAAGCACGTCTTTTTATCTGGCATCAACATCTCCTTAGCGACCGTCATTCTATCCTAGGAACGCAACCCTCCAGCACGGGAAGAAAATTCCGCTAACGCCCGGGAATGACGTCGATTTGTAGCTTTGGGTCGGTAGAGGGCACATCCCTAGTCGGCACGCCGTATTCGGCGCGGACGATGTTACAGCCCTGCGCGATGGCGCTCGCTTTGTAGAAGGCAATGTCGCGGTTGCAACCCTGCCGGCCGAAGCCGCAGTCGCTTGACACAACCAGGCGGTCAAGCGGAATGTATTTCAGAGCCTTGCGGATCTCGGCCGCTACGTCCTCCGGGCGGTCGGCCTGGAGCGTGCGATGGCTAACCACCCCGACGCAGATCTTCTTTTTCAGATCGTGCTTAAACGGCTCGAACAATTCCAAGTCCTGCTGGTTCCGGTCTTTCATTTCAAGAGTCCAGACGTCTCCGCGGCACCGCTCCAAGTAGATTTCGATGGAATTGGCGTAACTCGTATTTTCCATGACGCGCTGCATGTTTGGATTGCCCCAGCAGGTATGGATCCAGAGCTCCACATCGTCAAGTCCCTGAACTTCGCGGTTGAATGCGTCGATCATGAACTTCACCTCGTCATGATCTTTACCGTAAGTGTTGGCCATGAAATGGAAGGTGGGTTCTTCAATCTGAATGCAGCGGCAACCGGCATCGCGCAACGCCAGTAGTTCTTTGTTCATCGCCTCGGCCATATCCCAGATGACCTGACGCTTGTCTTTGTATTTAGGCGTGTGGATGTCCAGGAAGAGGGCCATCACCTGGGAGCAGCACGTGCCGAACTTGACCGGTTTGCGGGACTTGGATTGGGCCATGCGCCACAGTTTCGGATAGTCGAGCGGGCGGTGCTCGATTTTGTCCACGACGTGCGGCCAGCGCCAGCCGGTATAGATTTCATTGAGTAGCGTACCGGGCGGATAGTGAAGCCAGGGGGCGGTGGTCTCCTCCGGCTGCAGGTAGTCGCCTTCGAAGCCGGCCCAGCGCTGCAGCGGGTAATGGTGCCAGGAGCGCCCGGCCAGGTCCTCATCCAGATGGAAGTCGCCGTGAGTCAGAATGTCGAGGCCGGCGCGCTCCTGGTCGCTAATCACGACAGCAAGGGCGTCTTGAAATTTTTCGCGGAAGCGAATATCGAGCATGCACGTGTCCAGAGGGCGGCCCCACATGCTGACGTCAAACCAGCGTGGGCGCGGAAAGGAACCGGTGACGGTGCTCGGAAGAATCAGGTCGGCGGTAGTAGTGAACATGCTTAGCTCCTGGCCGGTAGTGTATCGAGGAGCGAAGTAACTATCGTCTGGTATATACTGTCCGAAGCTTCGAGGAGTAACCATTAATGAGTGCAGTTCTGGAGCTAAATAGTTCGGGACCGGATGTTGTTGCCTTACAACTCTCGCTGCGGGATGCTGGTTTCAATCCCGGATCGATCGATGGATTGTTCGACCTCGGTACGCAGGCCGCCGTGCTTGCGTTCCAGCGCAGTGAAAACCTTGCCGCCGACGGCATAGTTGGCCCGAATACCGCGCGAGCTCTTAAACTAGCAACCATCCCATCCATCCCGTCGGCCATACCGGGTGTTACCGTCCAGGTTGTTTCACGCATGTTTCCGCTCACGCCGATCGGCAATATCAGGATAAATCTGCCCACAGTTCTGGATGCGCTGGTCCTCACGAGCCTGGTCGATTCGGCGATGGTGCTGATGGCGCTTTCGACTATTCGTGCGGAGACAGAGTCTTTTAGGCCGATCAGCGAAGGGCGTTCGCGCTTCAATACCTCTCCCGCCGGCCACTCGTTCGACCTGTACGACAATCGCAAGGACCTCGGGAATAAAGGTGAACCGGACGGCGCGAATTTCTGCGGACGGGGCTTCGTCCAACTTACAGGCCGCGCGAATTATACGAAGTATGGCGAGGAAATAGGCCAAGATCTCGTGAGAAATCCCGAGTTAGCCAACGAGCCGGTAATTGCCGCTGAATTACTCGCGAGGTTCCTCAAGGATCGGGAAAACCGCATTCGCGAGGCGCTAGCCGCGGGCGACTTGGCAACCGCGCGCCGCTTAGTCAACGGCGGCAGTAATGGCTTAGAAAGATTTCAGGATGCGTTTGCAATCGGCCTCCGCTTTCTTTCCGCACCACAACCGCTAGCCGCGGCCGCCGGAAGAGGGTGATCGCCAGACTTCCATCCTAAAGCAGCGGCCGCAGAGCTTCCAGCATGCGTTTCTGCTCACTCGCATGCCCGTCACCCGCTTCAATGTTGATGTAGCGCAAACCATGCTGC
Organism: Bryobacteraceae bacterium; assembly: GCA_035316385.1. GTDB lineage: Bacteria > Acidobacteriota > Terriglobia > Bryobacterales > Bryobacteraceae > Bog-105. The sequence continues at coordinate 4,810 of DATHIZ010000580.1, forward strand.
CCGCAATAAACGGAAAGCGAACCGTCGTCCGTGGGCGTTTGTGTCTGCAGCACCACGTTGAATCCGAAATGCTCAAGCTTGCTGAATAACTTCTCATCCAGCACAAGGAAGAAATCGTGCGGCCCCGCGCTGGGATTTGCCGCCACCCTCTTCGCTTCCTTCGCAAACCGGCCGCCCTGCCGGTAATCATCGATAGTCATGCCATCGCGTGCATTGTTGTGAACTGCGACAATCGGTCCGCCGGAACGCTTTAGGTCGCTCAGGACAACGTTGCGAAGAGATCTGACTGCAATTGCCGCAGCCTCCGAATAGCGGCTGTGATTTGCCAGCGATTGCCGCAGTCCAGTGTCTGTAAACATTCGGTTCGGATCGAATGCGTACTTGGCGCCGGCCAGCGTAAATGAAATGAGCCGCGCCCCCTTCGACTGGATCTCCAACAGCGTTCCGCCCTTCTCCCGCACAAACGCGCGTGTCACGGCAGCCGAAGTGTGCTCATTTTCGTGCGGATGAAAATAAGTGGCGCCGCCTGCGCCGGCAATTGTGATCAGGCGGACTTCGGTCCTGCCCACGTGAACGATTTGGCTGGTTCGACGCGCCGAAGCAGCAAAGCCCAAGGCAATGAGCAAAGAAACAGCTGTCAGCGAAAAAGCGGATCGGGCAAGTGCGCTCATCTTACCTGAAAGTTTAAAACGTGGAGCACAACTGCGATTTCGCCTTGCTGTCTACGCTTCTGCGAAAAATACCCTTGTCAATTAACCGCGAATGGGCGGCCATCTTCCAAACTTCCCGGCAAAGGCTCTTTGACGCAGCGTCATCAAACGTGAACTTCACCTGCCCGCTTGGATTGCGCAAACCCAGAGCGATGCCGTAGGCGCGGTTTTCTCCGAGCGGTGGCCGAAGTATTGCCAGGAGCGGGAGTCCGCCTGCTTGTAGTTTGGCAGCGTCGATCTTACTCTTTGCTTCCTGCGCGACTTTTAAGTCTCGCGTCGACAGGGTGAAAATTTGGTAGACATCATCCGCCCTGCCGGTATGATACTGGGCGCGCCATAGAATACGCAGCCCTGATTCGCCCACCACGGGCCCTTCCGGCATTTGACGCAGCGCCACGTATTTCATGCCGACGGTCGCCCGTCTCACCACCTGACCGCTTTTCATAAACGCAAGCGCTACCTGGATATCTTCATAGCTGGCCTGCATCCCGGAGAAATTGAGATTCTCCAATCCGAACTGTACCTCTAGCACGGCTTTCGCGTCGAACTTGACCGAGTTTGTCTCAGGCGGCAGACCATCGATATAGATAGGCGCTCCATTTACATGAACATCGAAATTGACTCGATCCGCTGCCTGCAATGCGAGCAACGGCGCGCTCCTCAGAAAAAACTCCGTGTAGGCTGCATTTCTCTTGCGCAGCGTTTCCAGTGAGGGCGCCACCCAACCGGCCGCCGCCTTGCTCGCCGGTTCGCTTTTCGCGTAAACAGACGGCAGCGTGAAGAAGCGCATCGCAGTTCCGGACTGCGTCGCGCATGCTTTCGCCCAGCCAAAATCGTCCGCCGAAATCCGGCAGCTTGCGCCTTCTTCGCAGCTCACGCGCACAACAGGCTCTCGCTTATTCCGATCGGTGTTCCGTTCGAAGCAGACCGTTGTCCAATCAGGCTTCGTCTGAAAGGCGCTATCCACCAGCCGGTGCATGAGTCCCAGGTAACGCTGCCCGCCCAAGGGCATAATCACCGGTGATTCATATTCGTACTGTTGGTTCCCCAGAGGCGTCGCCGCTTCCAGCAGATTCACTCCATTGTCAGTAGGTAGCCGGTGCGCCAGCTTCATCGCGGGCGGCTGGTTGACGGGCCCGAACTGAGAATTCAAATGTATCTGTGCTTGTAAGCGAAACGGCCCCCGGGGTGGCAAAGGCGCCATTTGCCGCTTCCACAGAACCAGGCCCAGACCGCCGATGAGTGCGCCGGCCGCAAGCCAGACCAATGGCTGCCGGAGTAGCTTGCGCCCATTGATGTGTCCTTTGCCGGCAATGGCATCCACCAGCGTTTGCGCATCCTGCCTGAAATGCAGTTCTCTAATGTCAAGGCAATTCCGGCGCGTCAGTTCGGCCAGGTCAGGCGGCAAGTCTGTCGATTTAGGAACAGGCGCGCCGTCAATCAACACAGGTATGACGCGTATTTTTCGCCGCAGCGCCGCTGCCACTTCCAGCCTGACGAAATCATTCGCATCTTCCAGCCGGAGCTTCCCATCAGCGCCCCTGACGCTAGCCCAAATCTTGCCAATGACCGCCACTAATACATCGCAGGAGCCAACAGCGCTCTCGATGGCCGCAACAAAGTCATCGCCGCCCTTGATTGCTTCCACATCGATGAATACGTCTTGGTCGCCAAACTGTTCGCGCAGGAAATCGGAAAGCCGGCCAGCCTCGGACGCGCTATCTTCGCGTCGATAACTGATGAACACGCGCGGCATAGGTCTCTGAGTATACAAAATCGGCCGGATCCGGGGTAAAAGCCGAACTCTGTTTCAACCATTTTGAAATCGCGCTTGATGGTTTCCACTTTTTCGCACATGTTAGGAAGGCCAACTGGGACGAATAAGGAATTTACATGTCGCGAATACTCCACGCCGAAGTCCTGCGAACAATCCGGTTCAGTTTACTTCTCGTTATTTCCGCATCGATGCTCTTTGCCCAGGGTGGGTACGCCGTCGTCAACGGACGTGTACTGGACGCCTCCAGCGCCGTCATGCCGAATGTCCCTGTCACGGCGCGGAATATCAGTACTGGCGTTGTCTTCAATTCCGTGAGCAACGGCGAAGGCTACTACACTTTTCTCAATCTAATCCCGGGGAACTACACGATTAACGCGCGCCAACAAGGCTTTAAGAACCTCGAACGAACGGATATAGTTCTGCAAGTCGGCGACCGCGTGGAAGTCAACCTGGTCTTGCAGATCGGTGAAGCATCGCAGCAGGTTACCGTCACCGGGCCGGCCTTGCTGTTGAGAACAGACGACGCCCAGTCGGGGATGGTCGTCGATAACAAACGCATTCAGGAACTGCCGGCCTACGACCGGAATGTGCTTGCCTTTGCGTCGTTAGTTGCCAACGTAAACGGCACCGATGAACAGGCGGGCCAGAAAACTGATTTCCGGATCAACGGCGGGCGTTCCGCTCAAGCCGAGTATTACGTTGACGGCGTTCCCGTTACCACCAGTTACCTACACAACGTGCCCCCGTCGATACCTTCCATGGAAGCGGTGGAGGAGTTCAACGTGGTTACTAACGGCATGTCCGCCGAGTATGGCCGTCTCTCGGGAGGCGGAGTGGTGCTGGTCACGCGGTCAGGCACGAATCAGTTTCACGGCTCGCTGTACGAATACTTGCGCAATCAGGACCTCAATGCGAATACCTGGAGTGCGAACAGATACGGCCAGCCGATAGGGGTGTTCCACGATAACGTCTTCGGTGGTACGTTCGGCGGCCCGGTGATTCTTCCGAAGCTTTACAACGGGCACGATAAGACATTCTTCTTTTTTAACCACGAAGGCACCCGGCACGTCTCCGGCAGCAGTGCGACGCTAGCAGGCGTCCCCACAACGTTGGAACGGCAGGGCGATTTCAGCCAGGGCCTGATCGGCAATGGCGTGCCGGTGATGGTTTATGACCCTAATACCGGAGTAACTGCCGCAAACGGCGACGTGATTCGCCAGCCGTTCGCGGGCAACATCGTTCCCAAGAGCCGGTTTGATCCTCTATCGGTTGCCTATCTGGGCTATTATCCGATGCCAAACACCGCGCCATTACCCGGTTCGAGCGACGCCAATAATTACGTGGGCAATCAGCTAAATCCTACGAGCGACGGCCGCTGGACAGGGCGCCTCGATCAGAATTGGAGCTCCAAGCAGAGTACCCATTTCACACTTACCTTCGACCAATTTCAAAACTTGCTCACAGGCTGGTCCGCTGTACCAGAGCACCACGACATCCGAGACTTCGTATTCCACTTCGATTAATCATGTTTGGACGCTCACGCCCACTACGATTTTAGAGTTCCGGGCGGAGTCGTCAGGACGTCATCATTAAGCGGGAACAAGGTCAGCGCGGACACCGGAAGCTTCACGCTTGACCCCTTGGTTCAGAACCTGCTCGGCGGCGTAAAGGGTAGCTTGCCGAGCCTTTCGACGGGCGGGAATGTCGCGACATTGGGCGGCGGCGGTGTCGACAATATATTCGAAACGAACTACAACGCACAGGTTTCTTTGACTAAGGTTTTAGGAAAACAGACCCTGAAATTTGGAATAGAGCACCGCCGCTACTACACCAGTCTCTACGGCGGATTTGGTTCTAACGTCGGAAACTCTAGCGCAGGTGCGGCGCAAAGCGGGACGTCACAGTCATACCTTAACCCCGGCCTCTCCGGTTACTCTTTTGCATCCTGGTTGATGGGCGAGGTCAGCCAAGCGTCTGGAAACCAGTATGGAGGGCCTGCCTCCTTGCAGCCGTACTGGGGAGCGTACGCTGAAGACTCATATAAGGTGACGCCCAAGCTCACGCTAACTTACGGCGTGCGGTGGGATTGTGAGCCACCGCGCAGTGAGCGCTTTAACCGGCAGTATTATTGGGATGAAAACTATAAGTGGTCCATAAGTCCGGACGCGGGCTGGAGTTGGAATCAGGTGCTGCAGCAGGCCGGTGTCAATCCGGCCACCGCACCGGAGCCTTTATGGATGACCAACGGAGTCCTGGGGCGGCTTGCTTTCGTCAACACGGCGGATTATCCGGGGACCACTTCGCAGGCCACGCATGCGGACCATTTTTCACCCCATACCGGAATTGCCTATCAGTTTCTACCTCGCACGGTGTTGCGTGCGTCCTACAGCATCAACTGGTTAACCACGACCGGGAACCAGTTACTCAATTCCGCGGACCGCAACGTCGGTTTTGGAGCCATCTCGCACATATCCAGCGGCACCGGCAATAATGGCCTCACCTATATCTCGACCTTCAGTAATCCAATGCCGGGCGGGTTTGGCTACGTATCTCCCACAAACAACATCACTGCGCTGAATTATCAGATCGAAGGACAGTGGCTTGACGCACCAGACTACAATATACAAGCGGGCTATGAGCACGTAGTGTCTCTCGGCATCGAGCGCCAGTTCGGATCAGACCAGCATTCCTCCCAACCCTTTTTACGGGCAGGTTCCCGCCGGAACGCCAACCGGTGGACCTATGATCTCCCTCGGACGCTTGTATCAACTTAATCCACTGTATGAAGAAGTGTGGACGTCCGGGGGCGCGTATGTCAACTCTGCGTCCGGGGCCGCCGGGTTATCTACTTGGGGCGTCTCCAACTACAATGCGCTAACCGTTAGCATCGAGCATCGTTTCGGCGACGGTTTCTCGTTCCTGGCAAATTACACGTTCAGCAAATTGCTGCAGGATACCGGCAGTATCGGCAACGGCCAAACCCAGGGTATGGG
>DATHIZ010000581.1:0-6626 GCA_035316385.1 Bryobacteraceae bacterium
TGTTTCATCTCAGCTGGACACAGGCCAGAACAGGCAAGGATGGGATTGCTCCTGCCTCGCTTGAGCGCGATATTCCGACAGGCAACACGCACTTGAGCATACCCTGAGATAGACATAACCAGATGGTAAGCAGCAACTCCAAAACGATGTTCGGGAGCCATTTTGAGCATTTTTACACCAGGCGGTTGGCGGACGACTCCCCGCGTAGCTTGGAGGGCTCTGGCGTTTATGCTGTCTGATTCAGCGATTGATCTCAGGCCGTTGCTCTGCGCTTCTTAGGATTAGGCCAGCATTGTCGGCTCAGCGAAGGGTTGATCAATTGACGGCCAAGCTTGTTGCTCGAAAACTACTCAAACGGTTTGGTGGCACGGAGGCCACAAACCATGAAGCAGAAGCTGCGCTCCCGAGTCAATCGCACGAAAGCCAAGACCGTCTTGCGCCTTCCCGATCTTGAACATGCCAAGGCTGCGGTCCTGAACAGCCTGACCGGTGCCGACGCCCAGCGCGGGTATCGTCTCGCCATCGATGAGTTCGTTGACTGGTATTGCTCAGAACCCCGTCTGGCATTCAATCGGATCGTGGTCTTAATGTACAGGAGCTATTTGGAATCCCTGCAACCGACTCTAGGAACCGTCAACCTAGCCTGGGCGCTGTGCGGCGAGTCGCCTACGAAGCTGCCGATTGCGGCCTGCTCAGTTCGGATCTCGCGGCTGGCATTCGGCGCGTCAAAGGTGTGAAGAAACTGGGTGTTCGCCTTGGAAACTGGTTGACGGCAGAGCAGGCTCACTCTCTTTGGCAGGCGTCAGAAAGCCACAGTCTCAAAGGAAAGCGGGACCGAGCACTTCTTGGGTTGCTGCTGGCGTGTGGGCTGAGACGGCATGAAGCCGTTGGCCTGAGGATTGATGGCGTACAGCAACGCGAAGAACACTGGGCGATTGTCGATTTACTGGGCAAGGCAGGACACGTCCGAACGGTTCCGATCCCCGACTGGGTGAAAGGACAGTTGGACGAGTGGCTGAGGGCGGCTGGAATTGCCCGAGGCAGAATCTTTCGCAGGGGTCACCAGAATGGGGCGGACATGGGGAGACTGCATGACGGAAAAGTCGATCTGGCACATTGTGAAGGATTGCGCGAAAACGATCGGTATCCCTAAACTGGCACCACATGACCTGCGGCGGACGTGCGCTCGTCTGTGCCATGCTTCAGGAGGCGAACTGGAGCAGATCCAGTTCCTGCTGGGACATGTCTCGGTTCAAACGACCGAGCGTTACCTTGGCTGCAAGCAGCGGATTGGGTCGGCGGTCAATGATTGCATCGGAATCGAACCAAATCGCTGAGTCGCCGCGAGGTTCTGGAAGAGTAGCCGACCATCCACCCATTGGGGACGGCCCGCGCAAAGTGCAAGCTTATCCACAAAAGGGTGGCGCGCTCGATCATGTGTGAGAGACCTTCCCCGAAATGCAGGCTGCCGGGCCAGCCTGTTATGAGCCGCGACGGTTTTTATCTCCAGTCAGTTCGCCAAACAGCCAAGCCTTGGCCATCTTCCAATCGCGCTTAGCGGTCTCCGGCGAGATTCCCAGGACCTCCGCAGTTTCCTCAACACTCAATCCACCGAAGTAACGCAACTCTACCACTCGAGCTTTGCGAGGATCGAACTCGAACAATGACGTCAGAGCCTCATCAAGAGCCAGTACGTCAACCTTGTGTGTTTCGGCCGCAACTACTCCCTCATCCAATGGTATCTGCACGGCGCCTCCACCTCGCTTGGCATACCCACGATTGCGCGCGTGGTCCACGAGAATGCGTTGGATGATTTGCGAACAGAGTGCGAGAAGGTGCACGCGGCTTTCGCAGCGGACGCCCCCTGCGCGCACTAATTTGAGGTAAGCCTCATTGGCCAAAGCGGCCGACTCCAAGGTCTGGCCGGGCGGGCGACATCCCAGGTGTCGCCTGGCAATTCGCCGCAGCTCGGGGTAAACGAGAGGCATCAGGCTGTTGAGCGCCTGTTCATCTCCTCTGCCCCAGGCGGCGATCAACCCGCTGATATCCCGTGGACTCTCGACGTTCATGGCGCTGCCGCACTTGCCATAAAAAACTCCGCTCTGGTGACTCTTTTTTCCTTCCATTCGCGGAATACAGGTAGGAGGAACTAGTTTCAACCTCTGGCCCACGAAGTTGCCTTAGCGCAACCCGTTATCCAGGACAGTCTTTGATTTCCAAGCCGTCACCCGTCACCTAAAGGAGACTTTATGAAAACCATTCGTAATCGGAAACTCTTCGCCTCGTTCGTGATCGCGATTTTACTCCTACTCAACATCTCCCCTGCCCTGGCCGGCGGCCAGCTTGCAACATCCGGTGGTAAAGGAAAATTTCATGGCCGGGTCGAAGTCATCTTCACCAAGTGGGTAACCGACTTTCCAAACATGGCGGGCGTCGTCAGTGGTGATGCTGGCGCCGGGCTTTTTGCCGGGGAAATTCTTGGCATCAAGCTTACGACCAATGGCGATATTGTCGACGCTCTTTACCACATCAACGGCGGGGCTTTCCAATTTACCGCGCACAACTATGTGACGGAAGACTTCCTGACGGGCACGGCCGTGATCCGCGGCGTCGTCACGGATGGGCCGATGAAAGGCGCGCACGTGCGTGGGCAATATCAGATAATCAGCCCCTGCGGCATAATCAACGCACAAAGGGGTAACGGCGGCGACTTCTGTTTCCAGGGTACCCTTACTATCGGGTCAGGTTCTGAAGGTCAGGACTAGACGTCCGGCAAAGCTGCTTAAGCCACCAGAGATAAACCCCGTTCGGCTTTGGGCGGAGCGGGGTTTCAAATGTCTTACCCTTTGTGTCAGTTGGCCTTATGGGGAATGCCGGGGTTCAAGCCCAAGCGAGCGTCGCGAATCGCCATCGCTTATGGGCTGTCGAAAGAATTGTGCCGTTCGTCTATGGCTTGCGTCGGATGCGAGAATCATGGGGCCGGAATCCGATATAGATTGCGCTGGGTGTTAATGCGAGTGAACGCGTAGACGTCAGGAGATTGACCAGGGACTACATCCAGAATATCGGTTCTGCGCGCTCCCGGCAGGCGGGCCACTTCTTCTTCGGAACTAAATCCGGCCGCCGGGACTGGTGGTAAGGACTTGCCCGGCGGTAACGGAACGATGTAAGACCTGCCCTCTGCAAACGGCAGTTCGGAGATGAACAATGAGCCGCCACCGGGTGACCACTGCAAAGTGATCGCATCGCTGAGTTGTACCGGAGGGCCCCCTCCCACCGGAAAGGCATAATTGCTCGGCGCTTCGTTGCCGGGAAGTCGAGACCATCCTACGATCCACCGGCCGTCCGGCGAAACATCGTAAAGCGTGAGGATTGGTTGTTCGAGAGCTCTCCGCATTCCCGTCCCATCCGGCCGAACCCGGTAAACAAAGCCGTCGATTCCATCCGTGCCACGGAAGAAGATTTCGCCAGGACCAAATCTGGGCTGTCGACCCTCCACATTCGGAATCGAGTGGGGCGGCTCCGGCCGTTCAAACGACGTCAGCCAGAGTCGCGGTTTTCCTTCGCGATCCTCTGCCTCCATCACAACTTGTCCGCCGTCCGCGGAGATGTCATATGCGGCCGCTTGGAATCCAAGTGCCAGTGGCGCGGAACGTCCGGATTCCAAGTCGGCTACCCACACTTCACCTGCCTCTCTACTAAACTGAAATTCATTCGGGGTCTTGGTTACGATGCGGTAGCACAGCTTTTTACCATCGGGTGTGAATTTAGGGTCAGCGGCGTTTCCTTCCAGCGAAATCTGCCGCTGGCCGCGCGCATCGTGAATCCACACTGAAACGTTCTCCAGCGCCACCGCGGTGACAAAGGAGCGGCCGTCCGGCGCCATGGCCAGGCCTTCTTCTTCGGTTGGCCCGGAGGTCACTTGCTGTGGTTGGCCGTCAGGGAAACGCTGCCTCCAGATGTGGTACAGACCTCCGGCTTCGGACGAGAAATACATCCACCTCCCGTCGGGCGACCACGCGCCAAAGGTGCAGGAAGCCTTGGGCGGCCCGACCGAACGGCCAATTGAAGTGCCGTCCATAGGAACCAGGCGGCAAGGCACCCAAACATGGTCACGGTTCATTTCCACTAGAAGCACCCATTTCCCATCGGGTGACGGGTAGGATCGGTGCGCCATTCCCGGTGCATCCGCGGGAAAGTAAACGTTACGCTCCCCGAGCCGGCTCTCCTCGGCCGCTACGATCCCCATGTGGGGGGCTTTCCCTATCTCCATCTCCGAAAACAACACCTGGTGCGGGCCCGACCAAACCAGTCCGGAGGCGTTGCGCAGAAATTGTCGCGGCTCACCGCCCTGAGTGGGAACCACCCAGGTGTCCCAATTGAACTGGAGGTCCACGGTGGTATACGCGATGCGTGCGCCATCCGCTGAAAACACCGGACTCATTTTATGCATGCTGTCGTGCGTCAGTTGTACAGGCTGACCATCGGGAAGTCTCTTGACGTACACCTGGCCCATTCCAAAGAACGTGGAGTCGCCGCGAATGAACGCGAGCATCCGGCCATCCGGTGAAAGCGCTGGCTGGACTACCGAATCGGGCAACTTCGTAAGCGCAACCCACTGGGAGCGGCCCGGCAAGTGTGTGACGTTACGCAGCCACAACGCAGCGCCAATGGCAAGCATCGCAAGCGCCGCTGCCGCAATCGCAGTGACTCGCCAGCGGTTCCGTCCACGCTGCGCTTTCTCGATCGTTCTGCGAGCGTCCTCGATGTTGTGCAGCCGGCGGGCGGGATCCTTTTGAAGACAGTGCCGCAACAGTTCGCGGACCGGCGCGGGGGTTTTCGCCGGCAGGGCCTGCCAGTTCGGCTCGCCTTCCAGCACGGAGGCAATCGTGTCCTGTAGAGTCTCGCCCGCAAAGGCGCGCTTGCCCGTGAGCAACTCATATAACAGACATCCGAAAGCCCAGATGTCGGTCCGCTTGTCGACGTCTCTTCCGAGCGCCTGCTCCGGACTCATGTACCCAGGCGTACCGACAATCTGCCCGGCGACGGACTCCACACCCTTCACGGCCGCCAACTGCGAGAGGTCCCGATTCCCTTCCCGCCACCAGATCGCTTTTGCCAAACCGAAGTCCAGCACTTTCACCGTACCTTGGGGAGTGACCTTCACATTGGCTGGTTTCAAATCTCGGTGAATGATTCGTTTGCCGTGCGCCGCTTCCAGTGCCAACGCCAACTGGCATGCGCGGTCGAGCGCGGTTCCAATAGGGAGAGGACCGCGCAACATTTCCCCCTCGACCAACTCCATGACCAGACAGTCGGCCTCCTCGGACTCCTCCAAGCCATAAATCGCAGCAATGTTCGGGTGGTTCAGGGAAGCTAGCGTGCGCGCTTCCCGGCGGAGGCGCGATAGTCGCTCAGGGTCGCGCGCGAACTCATGAGGCAGTGTCTTGATGGCGACATCGCGGCCGAGCTTACGATCGTGCGCCCGATATACCTCGCCCATGCCGCCGGCACCCAACGCAGACACGATCTGATAGGGTCCGAATTGCTGCCCCACCAGGGACCTCGCGAGCGTCAGTATGACAGGCATGTTCTCAATTGCAGGTCGTTCCAGGAAACTCCCAACTTGTTTTTCTTTCGCCAGCAGTAGATCGACCCGTCGTCGCAGGTCAATGTCTCCGTTGCAGGTCCTGTCGAGAAATGTCTGTCGCGCATCCACCGTCCGCTCCAGCGCCGCGTGAAAGAGTTCCTCGACTTTTCGCCAAAGTTCCTGTTCCATGGCCGGGTCCTGTCGAGCCGACGATATACGACAACCTCAATCGGTGTCCCAAGTGCGCGTGCTGCAATGCCTTGGAGCCTGTCGATCGCTAGGAGACACGCGCCAGATGGATGGTCCGCCCCACGAATGGCTGGCCTTATCGTTGGTCGGAATTATAGGCTCAAGCCCCAAGCGACGTACGCAAACTCTGGAAGGAGCGCCAAATTCATAGCTATGCGCGCCAACGTTTGCTGTGCCCCGGGCAAGCAAGGTGCTACCTCCAGCATGAGACTGGTCTCGCACTCGCAACTTACATTGGTCGGCTACACGGAGAAGTGACCTTGTTCGCAATCGATCATCTACGCCTTTCGGGATCACCCCCGGATGATGGGCATCCATGTAAGTTAAGCAGGGCCTCCGGCCCGCGAAATTCCATGAAAATCGCTTAGTTCCGAGTCACAATCCAGAACGGCTGGGAGTGGCGAGATCGAAATGACAGTGGAGATGCTGAAGCCGAATGTAAGTTTGATCCGGAGCGTGCGTGATTGAGCGAATAAATGGTCCGATGTCTCTCCCCTGTGGGAGCGGCGATAGCCCGAGACCCAGGTTAATGTAAGCCCGGCACGTTTCCCGCCAGGAGGAAGCCTATGCCTTATAGGATGGCGGGAATCGATGTCCATAAAAAGAGGCTGGCCGTGGGTGCAGGCCGGATGTCGGGGACACTACATCTGGCGCAAGCCTTGTCCAATCGCGGGCGGCGCGGGCGCAAGACAGATTTTCGAGACGCCGAACGTTTGGTGAAGCGGCTCGTATCACAGGAGCTAGTCTTGAGCGTACTGTTAACTCATTTACAGTTGGCAAGTCGTTC
>DATHIZ010000582.1:0-10640 GCA_035316385.1 Bryobacteraceae bacterium
CCTCGACATCGCCCGCTATGGAGGAAATGTCAAAATCGCCGAAGGTGCCTACTGCTTCGATGCTGGAGCCTTTGGGAATGGAAAGGTCCAGGTTTGTGGTCACGCGGGCACGCGAGTTGGCGCGGTCCTGATGGCAGCGGATGATGATATTGTTGCCTTCCTGGACCACTTCGACCGGAGTCTTGGTATTGGCGTCATCCGCCTCGCGCGGCTCAAAGGCACGCACTGCTTTATGACCGCCGAGGGAGAGGTCGCTGCTTTCCGTTCCGGTGATTTTGGCGTCCCCCTGGAAGTTTTCAAGGATCACGTGGGGATGGGGCCCGACGCTTTTCTGTATCAGGTCGATCGAATACTGATGCTCATCTCCGAGCGCTTCCATGCCGCGCTGGAAGCCAATGTTGTGCCACCAGGTATCGGGCCGGCGAATCTCGTTAGCGGCGGATCCGATGATGCAAATAAAGAGGACCACTACCCACCCGCCGCCGGAAATGCCGTTCGTGGGGACCGGGCGGTCCGCGGCGAAGCGTACGCACACCTCGATGAGCGCAATCGTGCCCCACAGAATCAGCAGGTAGGGCCAGTAGCGCGACACCAGGTCGGCAATCTGGAAGCTAGGCGAAATGGCGTGTATCAGGAAAATCAGCCCGACTGCGATGAGGATCACAGGGCCCGTAATGGATCCGCGCGCTTTCATGGTCTGCGGCCTCCCATGGGAGGAACTGCCGGCGTCTGCGGCGGTGCATTCAGCCTTTCCACAAGCTTTACGACGCCGATCACTATAATGACCAGCGGCCAGGTTCGTGAGAAGGGCAGTATGCCGGCTTGGTGTATTGCAAACAGCACTCCAACGGTGATCAGGAGAATGGGGCCGCGGATGGCCTGGGCAAAAAGAGCGGCTCTATTGTTCATGGCGCGGCTCCATCACGTCGTCATTGGTGAAACCTTGGCCGGTAGGTCCATTGAAGGGCGGGGCAGGAGGTGGGACAAAAGGCGTGGGTTGGGCTGGTCCGGTGACCCGGTTGTACAGCATAAACGCGCCCACAACAATCAGTAAAACCGGCCAATACCTGGCCAGTTCGCGAAATTCGATGATGCGCAGCGTGTCGAGCAGAAAGAGGACACCCAAAAGAATCAGCACGACCGGACCTACTGGAGTTCGCGAGGTATAGCGGTTGCGCGCCACGAGGCTGGACCATTCGTCCACCGGAAACCCCATCCTGCGCTTTCTGGCGGTGTGAAACGCTTCGAAAGGCATGTAGATGGTAAATACGGCGAGAGTGATACCGAACAGCGGCTGCGCCCCGCTGCCTTCGGAACTACTGATCAATGTGATCATCAGGCCGAAGATAATGGCGTGTACCAGGCCCTTCATGTACTGGCCGTTATAAATGGCTCCCACGCCCGGAATCCATCCCAGCAGGAAAGCCAGGACCGGTGAGGTGCTCGCGGCATCCAGCATGCCTGGCGGCGGTGCGGGTTGAAAGTAGGGGTTGGAAGCGGCGCCTGGGTTATTTATCGGGTTGTTCATCGGGTTATTCGCGGGGTTGGAATAAGTCTGTCCAGGGGAGGGATTGGTGAACGCAGGGTCCGTATAGGCGGGGTTGCTCCCGGCCGGAAGATGCTCCGGGCAGTAAACGGTCCCCCCGGCTGGACGCTGGCACGATGTGCACAGCGGGCGGCCGCAAGACCGGCAGTAGGCGACCGCAGCGGTATCCGGATGAAAATAGCAGTTCATTTCTTACCCCCCTGATTTTGCGTTGAATGATCTTGCGCTGCATCTTGTTGCTGTTGCAGATCTTTCAAGCGCGTTTCAATCTCATAAACCACGCGTAGGTTCTCGTAATTCTTCACCAGCCGGTCTTTCAGCCGGACGGCCTTTTCTTCCATGCTGCCCCAGACCCGCACCGGGTTGATGTCGGCCGGCTGCAGGTGCTGTCCCTTCACGCCGGTGCATCGCTCCAGCATGGCGAACGACAAGATTGTCATGGCCATGCCCATCACCAGCCGGGGCTGTAAAATCGGGCTCAGCCATTTGGTGGCCAGGCCGCTCAAAAGTCCTGGTTTTTCAAACGGTTTGCGCGTGCGCCCCATGGGGGCCTGGTAAGCGATGCGGGTGATCAGAGCGGCGGGCGGCTCCACCTCTTCGACGCGCTTCAAGAATGCCGAGGCGTCCAGCACCTCACCCATGAACTCGCGGCAGACCGGGCAGGCGGAGGCATGCGCCTCGAGCGCGGCGCGCTCGGCCCCGCCGAGAGTGCCGTCGATGTAATCGGCTAGCTTGCTCTCAAAGTCTCCGCAGTTCATATTCGTCTCAACTTCCACTACACAGTTACCCGGTAGCGTTGTCTTAAAACACGCGCCAGTTCCGCGCGGCCGCGATTGAGCCGCGATTTCACGGTGCCTTCCGGAACGCCCAAAACCTGGGCAATCTCGCGGTATTCCAATTCCTGTAAATCACGCAGAATGACCGCTTCCCGCAACTCGGGAGAAAGCTTTTGCAGCGCCGCCCGCAGAAGTTCGCCGGCTTCACGCCCGGCCAGCAGGCCATCGGTTCGCGACGATTGCGCCGTGCGTTCTTCGAGCGTGGCCAGACGGTCTTCAATCGCGTCGGTCACCCGGTCGTACTTAGACCGGCGATAATGATCCACCAATAGATTACGGGTGAGGCGGGTCAGCCAGACGGTAAAGGATCCTTCGCCCGCCCGAAAGCTGCCTAAACTCTTGAAAACGCGCAGGAACACATCCTGGGTTAAGTCCTGCGCCTCGTTATCGCGGCTGGTAAAGCGATAACAAATGCCATAGACCCGTTTCGTATGGATCTTGATCAGTTCGTCCCAAGCGCTTTGCTCGCCGCCCAGGCAGCGCTCAATCAAACTCGTTTCAGCGTCCAACTGCTGCGTGGTCCCCTTCGCGGCGCCTTCCCAGGTCCAAGACGCATTCCCTGCTCTTGAGCTTAACGGAATCTTCGAGTGTATCGAAATCGGGACAAACAGCGCGGCGGACATTTCAGCTTTCCCAGGGGCCTTCGCGGTCTACCCAGTCCCTTGGTGTTCTCAGCAGTCCAGGTCCGCATCGGCTACACTCTGTTAAACGCTGAATGCCGCGCGGAAGTTCAATAGCATCTCGAATCTTTCCGCGGATTTTCCGTACTTAACATGACGTGTCCTTTCTGCGGCCATCGCGAAGACAAGGTGATCGACTCACGGGAAAGCAAGGAAGGCGAGTCGGTGCGCCGCCGCCGCCAGTGCCTTTCCTGCGACCGGCGATTTACTACCTACGAACGTTGCGACGAAGTGCCGTATATGGTCATCAAAAAAGATGGCCGGCGGGAGAAGTTCGACCGGCAGAAGGTTTTGAACGGTCTTTTGCGCGCCTGCGAAAAACGGCCGGTCAGCATGGGCAAGTTGGCCGAACTGGTCGATGCGGTGGAGACTGCGGTGTCGGAGAGTACGGATAGAGAGCTTGAAACTACATTGATTGGAGAACAACTGATGGATAGCCTGCGCGCACTCGATAAGATTGCGTACGTTCGTTTTGCATCGGTGTACCGAGACTTCCAGGACGTTGAGGAATTTCTCAGTGAACTAAAAAACGTTATTGTTCAACGCAAAGTCTAACTATTTAAAGTCACAGTTCAATCAGTAAAGTTTTCTTGAAGTTTGCCGGCGCAAATGGGGCTACTGAAAGCACTTATCTTTTGTGAAACCAATCACTTTGGCCGACATCTCCTAATTGTAGGGTAAGAATCACCCTAAACCGGTTATAATAGGTGCGCGCAATTATTACATTCTTTTCAGCGGCGATACGCACGCATGCTCAACCGCCCGGCAATGCCATGAAGGGCAAGGCAAGGCAGTTTCATCGTCCGCTTTTTCGGTTTAAGCGAACTGTGCCGAGGCATGCCGGTTGAGACCTTTTTGGCGCAGGTGGCTTCTTAGGGTGAGAGTGTGTAGCCCTCTCTTGATATGGAAACCGGGGTGCTTTTTGGAAGTGAAAATATTGTTGGCTGGTTGGCGAGCAGAGGTGATTAGGTAAGGTGGATCAATTCGAGGATCAGTATTTAGCCGACGGGCCGGAGCCCTTGGCTGGAATTCCGTTCGATGAGGAAGCGAACTTCTTTCATCCGGAGGAAGTGCAGGACGAGGAGTTTCATGGCGTGCAGGCGCCGGAAGAGTCGATCTATACCGACGATCCGGTGCGGGTGTATCTGCGCGAAATGGGTTCGGTGCCGCTGCTCACCCGCGAGGGAGAAGTTACCCTTGCGCGGAAGATGGAGCGCGGCAAGCTGCGCATGCACAAAGCGATCAGCCGTTCGCCGCTGATCCAGGCCATTGTTGGCGAATTTGCGGAACTAATCCGCAAGGGCGCTGAAGACGTGGACAGCTATGTGGATTTGGGCCCGGCTGACATCGAAGAGGGCAGCGCGGCCGATTTGAAACGCCGCGGCGAGGCGACCGAGTTCTTTCTGGCCTACCAGGCGGCGGTCAAGAAACTGCAGCAAACCATTGAAAAGTATGCGGTTGCTCCTGCCGCCAACAAGAAACTCCGTAAAAAATGGTCGGGGAAAGTCGCGCGCGGAAAGGTAGAGGTTTCGCGCGCCATTCGAGCGATTCCTTTTAACCTGGCGCGCTGGAAAGAGTTTGCCCGGACTATTGAGCGCACTGCGGACGATATGGTGCTGCTCGAGGCGGAGAGCAAGAAGCTCGAGTTGCGTAACACGCCCGCCGCGCAATTGCGCGTGAAAGAGCTGAAGCGCGATCTCAAGAAGAAAGAGATCGAAGCGGGCGCGTCGCTGCCGGATCTGCGTCACAGCCTCTCGGTGATCCGGCATGGCGAAATTGAAGCGGAGCGGGCCAAGAAAGACTTGGTGGAAGCGAACCTGCGCCTGGTAGTTTCAGTGGCAAAAAAGTACGTCAACCGCGGATTGCACCTGCTGGATCTCATCCAGGAAGGCAATATTGGCCTGATGCGCGCCGCTGATAAGTTCGAATACCGCCGCGGCTATAAATTTTCCACCTATGCGACCTGGTGGATCCGGCAGGCAATTACCCGTGCCATTGCCGATCAATCGCGTACGATTCGTATTCCTGTTCACATGAACGAGAGTATGAATAAGTTCCTGCGCGCGACGCGTGAGCTCGAAAAAGAGCTGGGCCGCGTGCCCACCAATGAAGAAATCAGCCGGCGCATGGACATTCCGGTTGAAAAAGTCCAAAAGCTGAAGACTATTTCGCGGGATCCGGTCTCGCTGGAGACCCCTGTCGGCCGGGATGGCGAGTCTGCGTTAGGCGACTTGATTGAAGACCGCTGGGTAGGTTCACCGGTGGATGCGGTCATTGATTCGAATGTCCGGGACGAGACAGCGAATATCCTGAAAACGCTATCTCCGAAGGAAGAGAAAGTTATCCGTCTACGGTTTGGGATCGGCTGCGAACGGGAGCACACGCTCGAAGAAATCGGGCAGGAATTTGATGTGACCCGCGAGCGCATCCGGCAAATTGAAGCCAAAGCATTGCGCCAGTTGCGCTCCCCGGAACGCGCCCGGCACCTGCGTGCATTACTGGCGGCCCGTTAGTAAAAAACCGTACTTTCATTTGTGAAAAAGGCCAGGCATTTTTGCCTGGCCTTTTTTTATTCCCCAGGTTTCCGTAATAGTATATTCACAAGGCTATATCTACGGGAAATGGAAGGTAGGGCGCTTGTAACTACTGATAAGAAAGGGTTTGGAGTGTGGCATCTAAATTGCTTTTGCATTATTTCTTGCTGAAAACGGCCGCTCAATAGCGGATACTAGTCACGTTTCTGGGAGATTTCAAATGAAAGATTCGATGCTCTTGGCCACCATAGATAAATTAAAGAAATTAGGCGTGACAGCACTGCTTCCGCTTCTCGTTCTCCCGGCGCTTTATGCCCAATCCATCACAACCGGTGACATTGCCGGCGTAATAAAAGATCCAACCGGTGCCGTTGTTCCGCGCTCGACGGTAACTTTGAAGGACCTTGATAAGGGAACAGAACGCTCGCACACTGCGGGCGCTGGCGGCGAGTATCGATTCACCACTCTTCCTCCGGGCCACTATCAGATATCCGCCAGCAGCGCCGGCTTGAAATCGGCCACCAGCGCGGTGTCAATTTCAGTCGGCCAGGTTGCTACTCTCGATCTGGTCCTGACGCTGGAATCGAGCAAAGAAATGGTTGTGGTTACGGATACCATTCCCTTGCTGAACTCGGAAAACGGGAATTTAGCTACTACATTCGATCAACGTCAGCTAGAGAACCTGCCCGCTCCCGGCAATGATATGACCGCCTACGCGTTTACCTCCCCCGGCGTCACCGTCAGCACCGCCGGCGGTTACGGCAATTTCTCGGTGTTCGGTCTGCCTGGCGTTTCGAACCTCTTCACCGTTAACGGCGCGGATAACATGGATCCGTATTTGAATCTGAACAACTCCGGAGCGAGCAACTTGACGCTAGGTTCCAACGAGATCACCGAAGCGGCCGTTGTTGTGAATGGCTACACAGGGCAATATGGCCGCCAAGCCGGAGCCAACGTAAATTACGTCACTAAATCGGGGACGAACGAATTTCATGGAAACGCGGCCTGGTATTACAACGAAAAAGTATTAAACGCCAACGATTGGTTTAACAATGCAACCGGTACGGCTCGTCCGTTCTCGATTTCGAATCAATGGGCGGATTCGATCGGTGGCCCGATTGTGAAGAACAAGCTGTTCTTCTTCGTGAACAACGAAGGGCTGCGGTATGTCCTTCCGGGTGGCGGCGGCCAGGTTTTTACCCCGACGCAAGATTTCTCGAATTTTGTATTAGGTAACCTTGCATCCACGAACCCTTCCGCTGTGCCGTTCTATACCAAGGCTCTCAATCTTTACAACACTTCGTCAGGCGCGGGCCGCCTCAGCCCGCTCACCCCTAGTCAGGATTTAGCGCTTGGTTGCGGTGATATCGTGGGCGGCAGCAGTCCGGGCGCACTCGCCGCGCAGGCTGCGGGGTTCGGCACCACGCGGCCTTGCGCCGGTACTTTCCGCAGCACCGTCAACAATTTAAATACAGAATGGCTGCTGCAGGCCCGCGGCGATTACAACGTCACCAATAATGACCGCATCTACCTGAGATTCAATACCGACCATGGCGTCCAAGCTACCGGGACCGATCCGATCAACTCTGCTTTCAACGCAAATAGCGTGCAGCCCTCCTATGGTGGGCAGTTTGGTTATACCAGAGTCATCGGGCCCAGCATGGTGAACCAGTTGATTCTCTCCGCCTCGTACTACACCGCGGTCTTTGGTCCGCCCGACCTTCAGGCGGCATTGAACACCTTTCCTACCACCTTTCTCTTTAACAACGGTGCGCCTTATACGAATCTCGGAGGCGGAGGTAATCAAGGCGGAGGTGATAGTGTCTATCCGCAAGGCCGCAAAGTGCGGCAGTGGGGACTGGTGGATGACTACTCCATCAATCACGGTGCCCATACCATCAAGTTCGGTGCGAATGTCCGCAGGAATTGGGTATCCACGTACGCATATGGTCCCGGCACCAGCGGATTGCTCACCTTCAATTCGATGAACGATTTCATTAGTGGCGCGCTCTCCGCGCCAGGTGGAGACGGTGGATCCACGTATGCGCAAACGTTTTCGAGCATCGGAGCGGAAGACGTGAGTATGTATAGCGCGGGTTTCTACGCACAGGATGAGTGGAAAATTCGCCCTAATTTCACGATCACCATGGCGATTCGCTTCGATCGCAACAGCAACATCAATTGCGCCGGCAGCTGCTTCACTGAATTGCGCGGGCAGCCCTTCGGGCAGGTGGCGCATTCGGCCACTACGCCTTACAATGCCTCGATTCAGACAGGGCTAAAGTCCGCGTTCCCGAATGTGGAGCCAGTGGTGACCGCACCGAGAGTCGGATTCGCCTACAGCCCCACGTCTTCCACCGTGCTTCGCGGTGGATTTGGTATTTTCTCCGACCTCTACCAGGGGGTGATCGCCGACCGTTTCATTACGAACGCTCCCGCCATTGCTTCGTTCACTACGAGCTCGGGTGTCGTGGCTCCGGGAGTTCCCAATAGCGCATTCTCGAGTGTGGCTAATTCCTATAACGCATTTGCCGGTGGCTTCGCGAGCGGGGCAACCGTTGGGCAATTGATGGCTGCTGTTCCGGGCTTCGCAAACCCGAATTTCAACACCATCGCCAATAAGTTATACAACCCGAAATATTACGAATGGAACTTTGAGGTACAGCAGGCTTTCAGCAACAAATACTTGCTCTCCTTGAACTACGTGGGCAACAAAGGCTACAACGAAGCCAACCAGACGCTGTTAGCGAATGCCTATTCCCCGACTGGCGTCGCCGGCTTGCCGGCGGCCGCTCCCGACGCCCGGTTTGGCCAGGTTCGTGAGCTGAACAGCAATGGCTTTTCCAATTACAACGGTTTGGTGACTTCGTTTAGATGGCGGGCGGCGTCGAGTTTCTCAGGATTGTTCTCCTACACCTGGAGCCACGCTCTGGATACGTGTTCGAATGCTTGCCTACAGCCGTATAACAACCTCACCGCGACCAGTTTGCGGTACCAGATCAGTCCAGTCGATTTGCGCTCTTTAAACTACGGGAGTGCCGATTATGACGTCCGCCATTCCTTGAGCGCCAACTATGTGTGGAATCTGCCGGGTACGCGTCTGCAAAATTCCGTGCTGAAAACAGTATTCGGCGGCTGGACCGCAGCCGGCACGTTCTTCTACCACAGCGGTTACCCATTCAGTGTCGTGAACACAGGGGTTCGCGGTGCGCAAGGCGTGGGCAATGCGGCCGGTATTTTTACCCAACCATTTCTGGCGGACTATCTGGGCACTCTACCCAGCACCACCTGCTCGACGCCTAATACTCCCTGCTTTGCGACCTCAGCCTTTGCTGCGGCGAGCGCCCAGACCGACTTCGGGAATCTGGCTCGTAATTCTTTCCGGGGACCGGGTTATTTCAATACCGATCTGAATGTCAACAAAGTGTTCACGCTCCACGAGCGCTACAGGCTCCTCATCGGCGCTAACTTCTATAACATTCTGAACCATCCGAATTTTGACCTGCCGGTCAACAATGTTACGTCGGGAACATTCGGAACCATCCAGAATACCGTCTCCGCGCCTACCAGCGCTTATGGCTCGTTCCAAGGCTCAGCCGTATCGGGCCGCGTAATCCAGACTCAGGTGAAATTCACCTTCTAGATTCACGAGCCACAAAAAAACGTCCGGAAAACCCAAGGGGAGTAGTCATCAAGTACGGTGGCTACTCCCCTTCTTTGCGCAGATTCGGAGGGCTCCGCGCTTTACTTCGTTTGATTCAATTTTTCCACATAGTGTTACAGGATTAGTTTGTTTTTTGATCCACGAAATCGTTTACATCGTATAACAAATGATTTACATTGCAGAGATTTGGCGCCAGGATACAGCAACTGGAGCGAAGTAGTCTCTGCAGGCTGGAGCGAAATATGCACCGCCTGACCTTTACGCCCTACTATGTGCAGTTGACCCGCAAAATCACGTTCTAGTCTTCTGAGCAAAAAAACAGAGGAAGTGACCCGTCCCAGGTGGCCCACTTCCTCTTGCGCAGGGTCGGAGTCCCGCGTCGTTGTGTGTTCGATTCAACCTACTACCAAAGCGTTACTCAATAAGATTGGCCCGTAAAGGCGCTAAAGTAGAAGTAGGCAATCTAAATGTTAGGCGTCAGTACCATTACCGAGGAGATCTTGGCGGTCAAGACCGCGCGGCGCGCCGTCATCCTGGCGCATCACTACCAGGAGCCGGAAATCCAGGAAATTGCCGATTCCGTAGGCGATAGCCTTGAATTGGCGCGCATCGCCAAAAAGTTTGAGGGCGACGTCATTGCTTTCTGCGGCGTGCGATTCATGGCCGAAACCGCCAAAGTTGTAAACCCGGAACGAATTGTTGTGCTGCCCGACTTGAACGCCGGTTGCAGTTTGGTGGATAGCTGCCCCGCCGAAGCGGTTCGCGCGTTTCGAAGGCGCAATCCGGACCACGTTATCGTCAGCTATATCAACACGTCGGTGGAAGTGAAAGCGGAGAGTGACATTCTTTGCACTTCCCGGAATGCCGTTGCCGTGGTCAACTCCATTCCAGCCGAAAAACCAGTGCTGTTCCTGCCCGACATCAATCTGGGCAATTATGTAAAGAAACAGACCGGTCGCCAGAATATGCAGATCTGGCAAGGCGCCTGTATTGTGCACGCAACCTTTCCGGCCCGGCGCTTGGCGGCGGTACGCTCGGAGCACCCTAACGCCTTGGTCGCGGCCCATCCGGAATGTCCGGGAGACGTGCTGCGCATGGCGGATTTCATCGGTTCCACTTCCTCGATCATCGACTGGTGCGGCAAGCAATCGGCCGAAGAGTTCATCGTGATGACCGAGAGCGGAGTGCGTTATTCGCTTGAAAGAGAATCGCCGGGCAAGAAATTTTACTTCGTTGCCAACGAAAACTGCAATTGCAGTGAATGCCCGTACATGAAGATGAACACGCTCGAGAAGTTGCTCGAGTGCCTTGAAACCTTGCAGCCCCGGATCGAGCTTCCAGCGGACATCCTGGAGCGTGCTCTCCTTCCGCTCGAACGCA
>DATHIZ010000583.1:0-5722 GCA_035316385.1 Bryobacteraceae bacterium
TGAACTGCTGGCGGGCGAGTTGGCGTCTCCCAGCAGGGCCGCGCTTCCCATTCTGGCGGCGCTGGGAGGCGTTGTGATTCCAGCCGTCCTCTACACCGCCGTTAACATGCATGGGCCGGGAGCCGCAGGCTGGGGCATTCCGATGGCGACCGACATCGCGTTTGCAATCGGCGTGATGGCGCTGCTTGGCGAGCGCGTACCAGTGGGCCTGAAGGTATTTCTGACAGCGTTGGCTATTGCCGACGATATTACAGCAGTGCTCGTCATCGCCCTGTTCTACACTGCCGCGCTCGCATGGGGAGCGCTCGGATTTGCGGGCATTTGTCTCTTAGTTCTTTTCGCCGCAAACCGGCTTGGAGTACGCCACCCATTTCCCTACGCAGTGATCGGCGCTGTTTTGTGGATGGCTCTGCTCCACTCGGGGGTCCACGCGACCATCGCAGGCATACTTCTTGCGTTCATGATTCCTAGCCGCACGGCGCTCGATCAAAGCAAATTCCTGCAGGATAGCCGCGCAGTACTCGACTATTTTGAGCACGCCGCAAAGAGCGAACGAAGTGTCCTAAGCGATGCGGAGCAGCAGATGGCGATCGAGGCTTTAGAAGATGCTTGCGAAAACGTGCAGCCTGCCCTACATCGGCTGGAGCATGGCCTTCATCCCTGGGTTACGTTCGTGATTATGCCGCTATTTGCACTGGCTAATGCCGGAGTGCCGCTCTTCGGCAATGTGGGTAAATCCGTTGACAATCCCATAACGGTTGGCATAGTTCTCGGCCTAGTACTCGGAAAGCCCATTGGAATTACTCTAGCCTCATGGCTCGCGGTTCGTTTGGGCTGGGCCTCTCTTCCCGAAAGCGTGTCCTGGAAGCATATCCACGGTGCTGGCTGGCTCGCCGGCATCGGGTTCACTATGTCCCTTTTCATAGCCGGTCTTTCTTTCGCGGACGACGCACAACTTACGGCCGCAAAGTTGGGCATCTTAGCGGCATCGTGTTGCGCCGGAATTGTGGGTTCGGCGATTCTCCTGCGCATTGGGTCTATACAACGTTCTCCAGAAGCACCCGTTTAGATACACTGAACGTAACAATAGCTGATAATTCCCGGGCGATCACTCCCAAAACGGCCCGCCGCGTACGTTTTCGGCGACACTTCGATGCGGCTGGATCGTGTGCGTTTGAATCGGCGCCATCGGTTTCGCCGCACTCCGCTATCGCCTTGGACATTTGAGTGATATACAAGAAGGGGAGTTGTAATAAGGTAAAGATCACGATGTCGAGGACACAGGCTATTGACGTTGAACAAGAGGCTTTCTCCTGCTTGCTACTGACGATAAGGCGCTGGAATACTCAACGTGATTGAAGAAAGTTTGGGGGAGTCTCTCCGCGCCTTGCGTGAGCAACATCGTGTCACTCTGAGGGCTCTCGCGGCACAAACAGGTTTCTCTCCCAGTTTCCTTTCACAAATTGAAAACGGCCAGTGTTCTCCGTCCTTATCGTCAATGGAAAAAATCGCGAACGCTTTGGGCGTGACGCTTGGCCAATTTTTTCGAGTGGCTGAATCGCCGAAGGCTAATG
Source organism: Bryobacteraceae bacterium (assembly GCA_035316385.1). GTDB lineage: Bacteria > Acidobacteriota > Terriglobia > Bryobacterales > Bryobacteraceae > Bog-105. The sequence goes on from DATHIZ010000583.1 coordinate 1,575, forward strand.
TCGTTCGTTCGACTGACCGTCTTCATTTGGCTCTTGAATGGTCACGCGCCGATCTGGAAGCATTGGCTTTTCTGGGCGACGGGTCTCAATTCCAGGCGGTACTGGTGAGCATCAAGCCGGGCGGCTTGAGTGGGAAGCACTCTAGTCCCTCAAAAAATCATGAGTTCGCCTTCATCTACGAAGGGCAAACCATCCTTACCTTGCAGGAATCAGATATACCCCTCCAAAGAGGTGACTCGGTCACAATTCCTGCCGGCTTGGAGCGCCGGTGGCGAAATGAATCCGACCAAATTACTCAGATTCTGCTCGTCTCGGTCACGGTAAGTTAAGACATACGCGTACTGGTACGCAAGTGGTACGCAAGACAATGCTTTCTTCGACAATGATGCGCTAGCATGGATAGGGAAGCCGTTCAGATGCACTTAACACTTTGTACTGCTAATCTGGACGACGTGCTGTCGGCTGCAAGAGGCTTGCCTTGACCAAACAAACGTCCGACAGAAACGCTGCTACTTTCGAACAGCTTGGCCACCACGCTGAGAACCAGGGGCAGCTTGAAGGCGATGTAATCGCCGAGCTTTGTGCGGCATTTGAAAACTCGTGTGTACCGCTCGCCCAACGCCTGCAAACCTTTCCCCGTCACGTTCGGCGGCAGGACTTAGCGCGCTTCCTGGTGCGTTACGAACTCTTCAAACTGAACCTTGGCACGCACGGAAGCATTGTTGAATGCGGGGTTTTTGCAGGCGGCGGCTTGATGACGTGGAGCCACTGTTCAGCCATTTTGGAACCCTACAACCACACGCGCCGGGTGATTGGATTCGATACTTTCACCGGTTTTCCGCATACGGACGATAAGGACACGCGCGCAGGCACGTCAGAACACCTTCACCCAGGCGGCTTCAAGACGGGCGAACGAATTGTTGGCGAATTGCAGCATTTAGCAGAAATCCACGACAAGAACCGGCCGCTGGGGCATATCCCAAAGATTGAGCTAGTTCAGGGTGACGGCTGCGAGACGATACCGCTCTATATCCAAAAGAATCCACATCTATTGATCAGTCTGCTCTACCTGGATTTTGACCTCTATGAACCCACAAAGAGCGCGCTTCAGCATTTTCTCCCGCGCGTGGTTCGAGGCGGAATTGTTGCTTTCGACGAACTGAATTCCCATGATTTTCCCGGAGAAACACTCGCGCTCCTCGAAACGCTTGGTGATTCGACTGGGCCGCTCTGCCGCTTTCCCGCAGACCCTCACATTTCCTATTTTGTGAAATAGGCTGGAGAGCGGCATCCAACCTTAGCCAGGTCATACCGGAACGCTCGCGCTAATTCCCCGCCTCGGCAGATTTCCCTCATCTGCCTTAATAGGGAAGGAAACCAAACATGTACGACGTGATCATAGTAGGCCTAGGCGGCATGGGAAGCGCGGCAGCCTATCACTTGGCAGCAAGAAGAACGCGCGTCCTGGGCCTTGAAAAGTTCAGCGCGGCGCACAACCGGGGCTCTTCGCACGGCGATTCACGCATTATCCGCCAGGCCTATCACGAAAATCCCGGCTACGTACCGCTCGCTCAGCGCGCTTATCAGCTCTGGCAGCGGTTGGAGCATGATGCCAACACCAGCATCCTGCGGCAAACCGGCGGCTTGATGATCGGCCCCCCGGGCAGCAGCGTTGTGAAGGGGACCATCCTGAGCGCGACGCAACATAATCTCCCGTTTCAGGTGCTAAATGCAGACGAAATCCGCCGGCGCTTTCCGGCCTTACATCCGCGCCCGAATGACACAGCCGTTTATGAAGCGGTAGCTGGTTATCTCCGGCCTGAAACCGCCATTCATGCGCACTTACAACTTGCTTCAAAGCACGGCGCCGAACTCCGCTTTCAGGAACCGGTGAACGAATGGGCTGCCAGCGGATCGGGTGACCGTGTCGTTGTGAAGACCGCTGCCGCGGCCTATGAAGCGGCCCGGTTGATCATAGCGCCAGGTGCATGGGCGTCCGAATTGCTCGGTGACCTGCAAATTCCTTTTGACGTGCGCCGCCACGTGATGTGCTGGTTCCAACCCGCGGACAACGAAAACGGATTTCAACCGGATCAGTTCCCCATTTACATCTGGGACGTGGATGGCCACCACTGCTTCTACGGTTTCCCCGCCACCGGAAACGCTGCGGATGGCGTCAAGGCCGCAATGCACAGCGGCGGCCGGCCCTGCACCGCCAGTAACATCGACCGCGAGATAAGCGATGGCGATGTCGCTGACGTCAGGGATCATCTAGAGCGATTCATCCCTTCCCTGAATGGTCCTCTTTTGCGAGCCGCCACTTGCATGTATACCCTGACGCCCGACCAGCATTTCGTCGTGGCGATTCATCCCCGGCATCCGCAGGTTTGCGTAGCGGCTGGCTTTTCCGGACATGGATTCAAGTTCACGAGCGTGATGGGTGAAATACTCGCCGGCCTGGCCATTGACGGCCGCACGGATTATCCGATCGACTTTCTATCGCCTGCCCGGTTCAGCCAATAGGTTCAGCCAATAAACGTTAGCGCGCCGCATACTTCTTGGCAAACTGATTGCGCGGATTCACTACTTCAAAACTCCCGTCTTTGTTGGCCACAACCTTCAAATACGGAACGGCAGCGGCATCTCGGGTATTCGCAATGTAATCCACCTCGACGTTATGATCCGCGCCTCCTCCAGTACGTTGAAGCTGCCAAAGATCCTCCAGCCCGGGCGATGATTTCACCACCTCCCAGGCCGCTGGCTTGCCGCCTTTCTTCACCGAGTTATCCATAATGGCAACGCGCGGCTGAATGCCATGCACCAGCGCCGGGCTATTGCTGATATCCATGCCATGGTGCGAAACAATGAACAGGCTCGCTGCCCCGATTCTGTTATCGGGACACATCAGATCAAGCTCCTTGTTCCACGTCAGATCGCCCAAATCCACCACGCGAAACTTTCCGTAGATCATCACCAAGCCCAGCGAGCGCGCATTCTCCGATGGATCGTCTGCCTGCTTCGCCACGCTGGAACAAGCCGCATTCGGCTGACCCGCCCCCGGCAAAGCCCGCTCCAGCACCTTGCCGTCGCCGCTCACTGCCATCACTTCCACACCTTTGATCGGCAAACGGTCGCCGGGCTCCAACACTTGATGTTTCGAACTCCCAATCAACTTCAGATATTCCGGATAGAGACGATCCGGCTGCATTGCGGCAAATCTCGGGTTCGGGGCCTGGCCGGAAGCGGCGGCGTCACTCACCTCGCGATTCGCTCCATGATCCACAAACGTACCCACCGGCAGCTTTGCCAGCAGGTTCTGGACTCCGCCCACATGATCGACGTGGAAGTGGGTAATCCACAAATAGTCAATCTTCTTCACATGCGCCGCCTGCGCGGCAGCAGCGATCCGTTCGGCATCGCGGTTATTATTTCCCGGCCATCCGGCATCTACCAGCAGTGACTCGCCCGCGGGGGTCACAAACAAAGTCGCCTGGCCGCCCTCCACATCGATAGGGTAAATCTGCAGTACCTTCTGTGCGGACGCTGTGGCCGCGGCCAAAAGCGCGGAGCAAAGCAAAATTGTGAGCTTCATAAATCTCTTATTCGAGCCGGGCCGAAGTAATCCGCTTCAGGGCGCTATCGAAAACGCCAGCAACGCGTTTCCCGAAATGCCCGAGTAACCCGAACTCACAAACAGCATCCCGTCCACCACTGTTGCGCCCGTCGCGCTGAATGCCCCGCCATGTGTCGGAATGCCATTCACCGCCGGAAACTCGCGCGCCGCATCGAAATCCCAAATTACCTCGCCGGTGTCCATTTTATACGCGCGCAAATGCCCGTCCATCGCTCCGGAGAATACCGCTCCAGGTATCGCGCTCGCCGGATTCATCTGCGCCACCGTGCAGCGTGGTGCCCCGCTGGACAAACCAGCTTTCCTGGCAGCGCTTTCCGGGCCACCTTGCCGGTAGCGGCGTCCAGAGCGAACAATCCACCGCCCGCCTCCGGAGCGTCCCTTTCCGGCATCCACCAGAATCGCCGAAGATCCGAAATCCACGTCCACGCCCGGATGCGCCGGACAATTTCCGCCCCTGGCCCGCGCGGTCCCATCAAATGCCGTTGCACGCCGCAGTCCCAATTGAACATATCGG
>DATHIZ010000584.1:0-3443 GCA_035316385.1 Bryobacteraceae bacterium
CATGCCTTCCCGTACCGACATCACGGCCATGCCGTGATCCGCAATCGATCCGCTCACGATCACGTCATCGCCTGGACGCACGTTTGAGGCTGCGATAGTGACGCCGTCGGGCACGATGCCCACGCCGGATGTGGTGATGAATAGTTTGTCGGCTGAGCCTTTGTTCACCACCTTTGTATCTCCCGTTACAATGGTCACGCCCGCCGCGCGCGCGGCCTGTCCCATGGACTGGACAATACGCGACAACTCTTCAACGTGCAGACCTTCTTCCAGGATGAATGCCGCCGAGAGGAACAATGGCCGCGCCCCGCTCATGGCCAAGTCGTTCACCGTCCCATTCACCGCGAGTTCGCCAATGTTCCCGCCCGGGAAAAACAGAGGTGTCACCACGAAGGAGTCGGTGGAAAACGCCAGTTTTGCCGAACCTGCCTTAAGAACGGCCTGGTCGTCAAGCTTCCGCAGGTATTCGTTGTCAAAGGCAGGAAGGAAAAGATCGCGGACCAGCTGCGCGGTCAATTTGCCGCCGCTGCCGTGCCCCATGACGATGTTCTTGCGCTCGGTGATGGGAACTGGGCACGACAGGACGAAGTCTCTTTCCATTCAGTCTGTTTTATCCTTTTCCAGCCAGCGCTTCGACACTCACCAAGTGCCGTCCGTAGTTGTAATACGCCGCGCATGCGCCTTCCGCGGAAACCATGGTTGCGCCCAGCGGGTTCTCCGGACTGCATTGCTTTCCAAAAGCCGGACAATCCAGCGGCTTCTTCAATCCCTTGAGAATCTCGCCGCTCATGCAAACGGCCGGCTCCAGCGCGTGTATGCTTCCCACGTCAAAGATCCGTTCCGCATCATATTCGCGGAATTCCTCCGTTAAACCGAAACCGCTTTGCGGAATTACACCCAGACCGCGCCAGGCGCGATCGCAAACCTGAAATACGCGTTCGATCATGCTCTGGGCGCTCGGGTTTCCTTCTCGCTGAACTGCCCGCGCGTAGCCGTTCTCCAGTTCCGCGCGGCCCTGCTCCAGTTGCCGCACACACATGAGCACGCCTTGCAGTATATCGATCGGCTCGAACCCGGTAATCACGATCGGCACTTTATAGCGTTCGACGATGGGCTCGTATTGCGTCCACCCGGATATCGCGCAAACGTGGCCCGGCCCGAGGAACGCCTGCACGCGGTTGTTCGGCGAATCCAGGATTCCTATCATCGCCGGCGGCACCAGCACATGCGAAACCAGCACTGAAAAGTTCTTTATCCCCTGCTCGCGGGCCTGCCACACGGACATCGCGTTTGCGGGTGCGGTGGTTTCGAATCCAATCGCAAAAAAGACAATCTGTTTCTGCGGATTGGCGCGCGCGATTTTCAAACAATCAAGCGGTGAGTACACAACGCGAACGTTTCCGCCTTCCGACTTGATTTTGAAGAGATCGCCATTTGACCCGGGAACCCGCAGCATGTCTCCGAAAGAGCAGAAGATGACGTCCGGCCTGCGGGCGATTGCATGAGCACGGTCAATCAGTTCAAGTGAGGTAACGCAGACCGGGCAGCCCGGCCCGTGCACCAACTCTATTTGTCCCGGCAGCAGGCAATCCAACCCGTATTTGACGATGGAGTGAGTCTGGCCTCCGCAAACCTCCATCAGCACCCAGGGCCGGGTGATTGTTCTTTTGATCTCGTCCACTATTTTTTGAGCGACGCGTTGATCCCGATACTCGTCAAGGTACTTCATGGCCCGGTTCTCCTTCCCCGTCATCCAACTCCGACAGTTGATCCATTTCCGCAAGGTAGCGATAGGTGCGCTCGGCTTCTTCTTCATCCACTTTGCTGATGGCAAAGCCAACGTGCACTAGAACGTAGTCGCCGATACGCGCGTCCGGCACATACGAGAGGCAAGCTTCGCGCGTAGTGCCCCCAAAATCGACCTTTGCCATGGGTACACCCAGGTTTTCATGAAGCGCGCTGATTCTACCGGGAATCGCGAGACACATGGGGGTTCGTCCTTTCGAGAAAAGCCGCACCGATCACGGCCTGTCCCAGCGAGATGCCGCCATCGTTCGGTGGGACCTGTGAGTGAAGGAATACTTGGAAGCCGCTGCGTCTCAACGACGCGGCAGCGCCCGAGAGTAGCGTAAAGTTTTGAAAAGCGCCGCCGCTAAGACAAACTTTGTCCACGCCGTTCCTTTCACGAAGCTTGCTACAAACCGCCTCAATCATACTCGCAATAGATTCATGAAAGCAACGCGCGATCGTTTTAGGCGAGTACCCCGCGGCAATTTCGCCGGCCAGCTGGCGCACCATGGGACGTGTATCGATTGTCCACGGAATGCTTTGCGTATTCAAAGGTATGCTGCACAGTTCACCATTTTCAGCCTGCGCCGACGCCTCCAGAAGCATCGCGGATTCCCCTTCATAACTGTTCTCGAGGCTAATTCCGCAAATGGCCGACATCGCATCGAAGAGCCGACCGCAGCTCGATGTCCGGAGCACTGGCCGCTCGATCATTTGCTCGAGGAGTTTCCATTCAGAGGAGGACGCCATACTCCAGCAAGGCAGTGAGAGACGACGGAACTCCGGGCCAAGCGCATCGTGCAGATGCGCCGCGGCCATGCGCCAGCCCTGCTGCGCGGCCCGGTCTCCACCCGGCAGCGAGACATAACGAAGGTGCGCGCAGCGCTGGTAGCCGTGGTAATCGCAGAGCAGGAATTCGCCACCCCAAACCTGGCCGTCGCTTCCATATCCAGTTCCATCGAAGGCAACCCCGATCACCTTCTCAGCGACTCCGTTCTCGGCCATGCAACTGGCGATGTGCGCATGGTGGTGTTGAACCGCGATCTTCGGTTCAGTTCGCTCCAGCGCCCAGCGGGTACTAAGGTAGTCCGGATGCAGGTCGTGCGCGATGAGGCGCGGCTGAGCCTGGTAGATGCCTTGCAGATTGCGCAGCGTTTCCTCGAAGAATTGGAGTGTTTCGTAATTCTGCAGGTCGCCGATGTGCTGGCTCGGAATCGCATAGCGGCCTTTGGTGATACAGAATGTGTTCTTCAGTTCGGCGCCCACGGCAAGCACTTCTCCCGCCTCCTGCGCAAGAGCAATGGCGCTCGGAGCATAACCGCGCGCGCGCCGTAAGACGCGCGGGATGCCTTCAAACGTACGTGCTACCGAATCGTCGACGCGCATGAAAATATCGCGATCGTGCAACAGGAGCCCATCCGCTAGCGTAGAAAGCTTGTCAATCGCTTCGTCGTTCCGGATGACAATCGGTTCTTCGCTGATATTGCCGCTGGTCATCACCATGCAAGCCACCGATCCCGCGAACAGAAGCTGGTGCAAAGGTGTGTAAGGCAGCATAACGCCGACCTGGCTCAGGCCGGGCGCTACTCCCGGAGGGAACACAGCCGCATCCCGCGTGGCAAACAGCACCACGGGAGCACACGTTTGCTGGAGCA
>DATHIZ010000585.1:0-15161 GCA_035316385.1 Bryobacteraceae bacterium
GACGGGGACGGCGGGTTTCAATTCAACATCCAGGAACTCGAGACGGTGGCTCGCCTGAATTTGCCTAGTAAGTTCTTCGTTTTGAATAACGATGGCTATGCCTCTATTCGCGCGTCCCAAGCCAATTATTTCGGAAAAGCCAGTATCGGCTGCGATTCCCGTACCGGCCTCACCGTTCCGGATCTTTCCAAAGTCGCCGCGGCCTACGGCATCGCGACAGAGGTGATCCATGACCAGCGCGATCTCGAACTCGATGTGATGCGCATCCTCGCAATGCCGGGGCCGGTGGTCTGCGACGTTCACGTGATTCCGGATGAAAGCCGGGCGCCCCGCCTCTCCAGCTACCAGAAGCCCGACGGTTCCTTTGTTTCCAGGCCGCTGGAAGACCTGTGGCCGTTCCTGCCGCGTGAAGAGTTCCTGGCAAACATGATTGTGGAGCCATTGCCGGAATGAGCACTCAAGTAAATTTCGCGCTCGACCAGTTGACCGCGCTATTGAATGAGCCGCTTGCTTCGGTCTCCACTCGCGAGCGCTTGTGTTTGCCGGATTTGCTGGCTGCCGCGCAGAATCGCGTGGTGCTTTTTGGCGCCGGGAGCCTGGGCCAGCGCACGCTTGCCTGCCTGCGCAGCATCGGTATTGAACCGCTTGCCTTCAGCGATAACGATGCCGCCCGCTGGGGAACAGCGATTGCGGGCTGTCCGGTTTTATCGCCTGTAGATGCCGCGGGACGCTACGGCTCCGACGCGCTGTTCTTCATCACAATCTGGAACGCCAAGCATTGGTACGGCGCAAGTAAACAGAAACTGCGGCAGCTCGGTTGTACGAACATCGCCCCTGCTTCGGTGGTCTACTGGCGTTTCGCGGATGTCTTCCTTCCCTTTTTCTGCATGGATTTGCCGAGCCGCGTGTATGGACAGGCGGAGCAGGTCTTGGCGGCCGCCGCGCTCTGGTCGGATGAAAAATCCAGATCTCTATACCTGGATCAGGTCCGCTGGCGCGCGCTGGGCGATTGGGATTGGTCGTGCGAACCTGATCCGGAGGAATCCTACTTTCTAGACAGTGTCTTCAAATTGTCGGACGACGAGGCGTTTATCGACTGCGGCGCTTTCGATGGCGATACGATTGAAAGCTTCCTGGCACGAACCCGTTCTCAGTTTGCCTCCATTCTCGCCATTGAGGCAGACGCGCTGACCTATCCGGCGTTGACCGCCTGCCTGAGCCGGCTGGATCCGGCGGTGAGGGCTAAAATCGACGACCGCTACTGCGCTGTCGGCGGCAAACGAGGGATCGTTCGGTTCAACGATACTGGAGGAGTGGATTCGCAAATCAGCGAAGACGGCGCCTCCAGCATCGAGTGTTTTCCGCTGGATGACCTGGTGGGCGCAAAGCGCGCAACGTTGATCAAGATGGATATCGAGGGCGCGGAATTTGATACTCTTGCCGGCGCGCGCGGCGTCATAGGCCGGGAGCGTCCTATTCTTGCGGTCTGTATCTATCATGTGCAGAACGATCTCTGGCGGCTGCCGTTATTGATAAACGAGTTTGCCCCCGGTTACCACTTTTATCTACGCGCCCACGAAGGGGACGGCTGGCAGACCGTCGCCTATGCCGTGCCGCGGGAGCGCCTGAGGCCGTAAGGTGGCAGCTCCGGGTTGCTTATGACAACTACTCGATGAAAACCATCAGCATCATCACGCCCTGTTACAACGAAGAAGGGAACGTGGAAGAACTCTACCGGCGCGTGCGCAGCGTGATGGTGAAGCTACGCCGCTATCCTTACGAGCACATCTTCATTGACAACAGCTCGCGCGATGCAACTGTCACGGTTTTAAAGCGCATTGCCCGCTTTGACCACAATGTAAAAGTCATTGTGAATACCCGCAACTTCGGTCATATCCGCTCTCCCATGCATGCTTTTTTAGAGACGCGGGGCGATGCCGTGATTGGCATTGTCGCTGATCTGCAGGACCCTCCTGAAATGATCGAAGACATGGTTGCGAAATGGGAGGAAGGCTACAAAATGGTCCTCTGCCTTAAGAAGACCAGCCAGGAAAACCCGATCATGTTCCGGATTCGTACCGCCTACTACCGGTTGGTACAGCGGCTTTCCTCTATCCACACGTTTGAGAACTTCACGGGCTTCGGATTATATGACCGTAAGGTAGTAGAGGCGGTGCGTTCGTTCCCGGACGCCTACCCCTACTTTCGTGGAATTATCGCGGAGATCGGCTTTTCGCACTACGAGCTGACGTACGAGCAAGCGCGCCGCAAACGCGGGATCACAAAGAATAACTTCTACACACTCTTTGACATGGCGATGGTGGGCATCACCAACCTGTCGAAAGTGCCGCTCCGCCTGGTCACTTTTCTCGGATTCACTTGCGGTTTGCTTTCGGTATTCGCCGGCTTCGGATATCTCATCTACAAACTGCTTTACTGGAATCAGTTTTCAATTGGGATGGCGCCTTTGGTCATCGGGCTGTTCTTTCTGGGCTCGGTCCAGCTCGTTTCAATGGGTATCTTGGGTGAATATATTGGCGCGATCCACACCCAGGTTTTAAAGCGGCCATTTGTGGTTGAGCAAGAGCGAGTGAACTTCGAGTATGAGCCTGGGGAGCCTCTGCGGGAAGATATAACAGTAAGCGGTTACCGGTCTCAATAATGAGCAGCATAGAATCCACACCCGCGAAACCCCGCTCTAAGGCGGTTTATTGGCTCGCCGCCTCTCTTCTGGCGGGGGTCCTGCTTTACTATTCTCTGCGGGGAATTCAATGGGCGCAGGTGTGGCAGATCCTGGTCCGGGCCAACCTGCTCTACGTGGGAATGGCTTGCGCGCTGTTGACCATCGCTTTGTTTCTGCGCGCGGTGCGCTGGCGCGTGCTGCTGCGAGCTGCGGCCCCCGTGGACGTGCCAAGTGCCTTTTGGGCCACCGCCGCCGGTTATTTCGGCAACAACTTTTTGCCGGCGCGCGCGGGGGAACTGGTCCGCACGATGATGGTTAGTACCCGTTGGGGAATCAGTAAGACATTTGTCTTAACAACGGCTCTCTCCGAACGCATTTGCGATGCCATCGTTTTGATCGTCATTACCTCAGTCGTGCTAATGATCCTGCCGCAGCGGCCAGGTTGGATTGAGCATGCGAAGATTCCCTTCGCCATCGCCGGTTTTGGCGGAGTTATGTGCATCGCCTTGCTGCCGCCGCTCGAAAAGTTGTGGCACGCCATTCTCGCAAAGCTCCCTGTGCCGCAGGGTTTGCGGGAAAAGGTACGGGGAGTCCTGGAGCACATACTGCTCGGAATCCGCACCTTCCACGATGCCCGGCGGTTGGCCGCATTTATCGCGTTCACCGGCGTGATCTGGTGCTGTGATGCGACCGGCACCGTGCTTGGAATGCGGTCCTTGGGGCTGAGTATCAGTTTTCCCGTTGCGTTTTTGTTAATCACCGGCTTGGGCTTGGGAAGCGCGCTGCCCTCGACTCCGGGCTACGTAGGGATTTATCAGTTTGTAGCGGTAAGCGTGCTCACGCCCTTCGGCTTCAGCAAAGTGAACGCTATCGCCTACATTCTGCTGGCGCAAGCCGTGCAGTATACGATTCTTACGTTCTGGGGATTGCTGGCATTGACGCGGCAGCGCGGCTCAAAGCTAAAGCCGGAAACCCAATCCGATTTGAAGCCCCAGGTCTTGGGGCGGCCGTAGGAATGACGCTCTCCAGCCGCCGGGTTCCGGCATTGGACGGGTTGCGTGGAGTCGCAGTGGTGGCGGTGCTCCTGCACCATCTTTCGTATTATCTGCCCGCGAACGGTCTTTCCGGCAGAATACAGAGGCTGTTCTTCGCTGGTTGGAGCGGTGTGGACCTCTTCTTCGTCTTATCCGGATTTCTCATCACCGGTATCCTGCTGGATGCCAAAGGTGCTCCCAATTATTTCAAAGCATTCTATGCCCGGCGGGTGCTGCGCATCTTCCCGCTCTATTACGCCGTGCTGACGGTGATTCTCCTTTATGCCGCACTGCGGCCCGGCCACTGGCCCAATGCGTTGCTTCCGATTCCGCACGATCGTCTCTTTTATTTCTTATACCTGAACAACTGGTGGTTCCTGTTGCGAGACACCTGGCACGCGAACATAATCGGCCATTTCTGGAGTCTGGCTGTAGAGGAACAATTCTACATGCTGTGGCCGGTGTGCGTCTGGTTGCTTCCAGCCAGAAGGGTCGTTGCGGTTGCCGTTGCGGGCATCGCGGCGGCTCTGGGAATCCGTTGCGCCTTATATCTCCACTTCGGACCGGTCAGAGACATCGTGGAAAATGTGTTCGCGCGAATGGACTCCCTTTTTGTGGGTGTTTTTATGGCCGCATTGGTCCGCCAGCCTGAAGCCCTGCGTAGGCTGAAGCCCTACGTATTTGCGGGGGCAGCGGCAAGCGCGGCGGTCCTGCTCGTCATCAACCTCGCGGCGCGCGCGTTTATCGACTCGGAATGGTATGTGATTTTTGCTTTCTCGCTGTTCGCGTGGGCCTTCGGCGGCTTGGTTTTACATACCTTCTTAACCACACAGGAAGAAAGCTGGCTCCAAAGGGTCTTTAGCAGTAGGCCTTTGACCACAGTCGGCAAATACAGCTACGGAATGTACGTCTATCACGTCCCCCTGATCGCGCTAGCGTCCGCGCTCTTCGCAACGTCGTTAGATCTGGGCCGGAACCCAGTCACGTCCGTGCTTTTCGCCGCGGGAGTCATTGCCGCCACCTTTGTAGTGGCTAAACTAAGCTTTGATTTGTTTGAAAGCCGGTTTCTCCGGCTGAAGTCCAGATTCACTTTCGCAATGGAGGAACCGGCGGTAAGCTTGCCCCGCGGAGGCGTAACAACATGACCGGATCTACCGCCAGTCCCAGCTTGAACAAGCATATGCACTCATTTAACGGCTCCCGCAGGCGCGCCGTCATCATCGGCGCCGGCCCCGCGGGCCTTACTGCCGCCTACGAGCTATTGACACGCACGGACATCGTCCCGCTTGTTCTGGAAAAGAGCGATTATCTGGGCGGCATCTCGCGGACAGTCAACTACAAAGGCAACCGTATTGATATCGGCGGCCACCGTTTCTTTTCCAAGTCCGACCGGGTGATGAACTGGTGGCTGAATATTCTCCCCATGCAGGCTATTGAAGGCGGCAGCGCTCAAATTACCTATCAGCGGCAGACCACTACTGTTCCCGCAGGTTCGCGGCCGGTCGATCCGGAGCGTGAGGATAATGTGATGCTGATCCGTCACCGGAAATCGCGCATCTATTTCATGCGGCAGTTTTTCGAATACCCGATCACGCTCAGCGGCGATACGCTTAGCAAACTGGGTTTTCTGAAGACCATTAAAATCGGCTTGAGCTATCTGCGCTCTTTGGTGTTACCGATCCGTAACGAAACCAACCTCGAACAGTTCTTCATCAACCGCTTCGGGCGTGAACTCTACTTGACGTTTTTCAAATCCTATACGGAAAAAGTGTGGGGCATCGACTGCAAAGAAATCAGCGCCGAATGGGGAGCGCAGCGCATCAAGGGCCTGTCAATTTTGAAGACGATCACTCACATTTTGAAGAAACTGTCGCCGGCGAGCAAGAATGATATAGCGCAGAAGGATATCGAGACTTCGCTTATCGAGCAGTTCCTTTATCCCAAGTTTGGTCCGGGCCAGATGTGGGAGGAAGTCGGGGTGAAAGTCCGAACCCTCGGCGGCGAAATCCGCATGCACTCTTCCGTCGATGAGATCGAACATTCAGGTGACGGAAACATACTGGCAGTGGTTATCAAAGACTCTCAAACCGGCGAGAAAACGCGGATTGCGGGCGATTATTTTTTCTCCACTATGCCGGTGAAGGAACTGGTGGCTTCGCTAACGCCGCCCGCGCCCGGCGCGATTAAGGAAATCTCGGACGGCCTGATGTACCGCGACTTTATTACCGTGGGCGTGCTCTGCGACAAAGTCAAGCTGCTCGAAGCGAGCGGCGAGTTGGTGAAAGACAACTGGATCTACATACAGGAGCCGGATGTTTTAGTAGGCCGCCTGCAGGTCTTCAATAACTGGAGTCCCTCCATGGTCGCGGAGCCGGGCAAGGTCTGGATCGGGCTCGAATACTTCTGCAACGAAGGCGACACGCTCTGGCAAAGGACCGATGCCGAGATGATCGAACTGGCAAAGGTCGAACTGGCCTCGATGAATATGTTAGACCGCGCCAACGTGCTCGACGCAACGGTAATCCGGATGCCGAAAACCTACCCTGCTTACTTCGGCTCCTATGACCGTTTTCCAGAGATAATTGCTTGGGCGAACACGTTCAACAACCTGTTTCTGGTGGGCCGGAATGGCATGCACAAATACAACAATCAGGATCACTCCATGCTGACCGCCATGACGGCAGTGGACAACATCCTCGGCAATATCCGCAGCCGCGACAATCTCTGGGCACTGAATACCGAGCAGGACTATCACGAAGAGAAAGCGGCGCCCGAGAAGGGCATGGCGGTGTCGGCCTAGCGGCACTAGCGGCTTACGTTAGGGACTGCTGCGCGCGGATTCCACCAGCGTCTCTTTCCATAATTTTTGTGCGGGCAGAATAAACACCGCCAGCGCGCAAAAAGCGGCGGCAGTCAAAACCACAAACGCCCGAATCACCGCGGACAGGCGTTTTAGTGGAGACCTCTCTGGGATAACTGGATCGATCACTGCCAGCAGGTAAAACAGCCCCTGCGAAAGCAACAGCGGAACGCGCCAAGGCTGTGGCAAGAAGAAACTCGCTATCACCGCTGTCAGCATCGCGAACGGAAGTAGCAGGCGTCCCAGTTTGTGCGAGAGAAAGTGAAGGAAGCGCCGGTTGAACGGCGAGAGCAGGGCGGGGAAGCGGAACAAGATCTGATACACGCCGGCTTGCGTCCGAACTTTGCGCCAGAATTCGGTGTGTAGCGAAGTCGGCAGATCGTAGGCCTTTGCGTCGTCTTCGAAGTAAATACGCGAAGCGTCAGATGCGCCGCGCAGCGCCACGGCGAACGGGACATAAACATCGTCCAGCAGGATTTCAGGCGGAATATGCACCGCCAGTTCGCGGCGAATTGCATAGATGGATCCGGTTGCGCCCAGCATTGCATTGATGCGGTTCAAGTTGCGGCGAATCCATTTTTCGTACAGCCAGTACAAGCCGGTGTTGTACTGTTCGTGACTGGAACCTTCGCGAATCACCAGTTCACCGGTTACGACGCCGACGGAAGGGTCGGCGAAACAAGCCACTAACCGGCGGATGGCGTCCGGATCGAAGGCCTGCCGGACGTCTGTCAAAACGATGATCTCCCCCGCGACGCTTTCCAGCCCGCGGCTCACGGCGATAGCCTTTCCGCCCGGACGAAGAGAAAGCAGGCGCACACGCGAATCCGGATAGCGGCGCACCAGTTCGTCGGTGCCGTCGCTCGATCCATCGGAGACGATCAGGATGTCAAGTAGATCGCCCGGGTAGTTCGACTGAAGCAGCGACTGGGCTTTTGCCTCCACCCAGCGCGCCCCATTACGGACCGGTACGATGACGGATACGGTTCTTCGAACAAATTCTTTGCGTATGGGGCGGGGAAACGCCTTGGCCCACGCCGCGAGAATAAGAGGATAACCGGCCAACACGTACAGGATGAAAGCGACGCTGAACAGAAAAACAGTGGCCGCCGGATTCATGTAGGCCGGATTCATGTAGGAGCGTTCATGCCGTTCGCGAAATAGGTTTCCGTGCTGCCAGCAGCGCGTGTTCGAAGCTGCGTGTCACTTGCTCCCACGAGAATTTAGAGCGAATCAGAGCGAGCCCGTCCTGGGTCATGTTCTCCCGCGTTGCGCGGTCTTCAAGCAGCAGCAGGCACTCGTTGGCAAAGTCCTGCGCAAAGTCGCCGATGCGAATCGTCTCGCCATGCCGCAGCGGTAGGCCTTCGGCGCCTATGGTGGTCGAGACCACGGGCGTGCCGGCCGCCATAGCCTCGAAGATTTTTAGCCGCGTTCCGCCACCCACACGCAGCGGCACAATGGAGAGCGCGGAGTTCCATAGGAAGGGCCGGACATCCGGTACGGTGCCCGTTACCGTGATGAGCGGGTCGGCCGCTTCGGAAAGAATGGCGGCCGGCGGATTGCGGCCTACAATCGCCAGGCTGCACGCCGGCAGCTTGGACCGGATCAGTGGAAACACCTCGTCCAGGAACCAGCGCATTCCGTCAATATTTGGCATCCAATCCATCGACCCCACAAACACGAGATCACGCTGCACGCCCGTGTCCGAGGGCCTTTGAAAATATTCCAAATCGACTCCGGTTGGAACCGAGGAAGTTTTGCGAATTCCAAACCGGTTTTGCATGGTCTTCTCGTCGGCCTCGGAGACCGCGACGACATGGGCTGCCGTTTGGCAAACCGACTTTTCCCACTCGAACATGCGCTTCGCCTGCAACTGGAAGTAGGCGCGATGGACGGGCGTGCGGCCGCTTTCGGCGTGACGTTCCCAAATGACGGTTTCCACATTGTGCTGGAACAGAACCCAATCGCTGAGGTCGCCGATGTTGATGCTGGGAAAAAGGAAATCGCAGATTTTGGCGTCGAAGCGGTGCTTTGACAACAGATCGTCAATGGTGGCGCGCATGGCTTGCGACCGCCATCGCATGCCCGCGACCGGGAGAGACGAAACCAGGCCGCTCGCCAGTTGTCCGGCAAAGCGTATGGATGTTTTTGGAATTGGCCGGTGGGGTACAGGGTAGGCGAAGGAACAATATTCCGAGCTTCGGCGCGAGCCTTCCGTACCGTTCGCGTCATGCTTGGAATCATCGTGAAATGCAACATAATGCACTTCATGATGGCGATGCAGCTGGCGGACCATTTCGAGCGTGCGTATTTGCCCGCCGCGGGTCGTCGGATGCAAAAAGTCGGTTTTCACCCAGAGCAGTTTCATTCAGATTGTTGTTAGACCACTACCTGCGCCGCCGGGTTATGCAGCAGGCCATCCCAATGTTCGTCTCGCTTTCCGCGCAGGAAGATATCGCCCCACAGCTGTAAATTCAGCAGGCGCCAGATCCGGTCCGTTGCATCCTCAGCGCCGCTGCGCTGTTTCTGGATTAGGGTTTCCACGTATCCTAAATCCACGTACTCACCCAACATCCTGTCGCGATCCAGCAATAGAGAGAACAGCGCATCCGCGCGTTTATCACGCAGCCAGCTTCGCAGAGGAGTCGGGAAACCCATTTTGGGCCGGTAGACGATATCGCGCGGCAATAGATCTTCCACCGCCCGCTTCATGATGTACTTTCCCGTGCCGTTCTTGATCTTCATGGCCTCGGGCACTCCCGCGGCAAATTCCACCAGCGTGTGATCGAGAAAAGGAACCCGGCTCTCGATCGAGCATGCCATGCTCATCTGATCCTGCTTCATGAGCAGTTCCACCAGGTATGTTTTCTGATCAGCGTACAGCATGCGCGACAGCAGGCTATTGTTCCTGCCGTTCCAATACAACAGATAACTGCCGTATGGATTTCCGGCCGCCTGGTCTTTTTCATTCAGCATCAATTGGCGTTCTTTACGCGAGAATGCGCCATAGAAATTGTCGAGCTGCAGAGATTCGACCGTTTTCTCGCGTCCTAGAAACGTATGTTGCAGTTTGCGCCGCAGGTTGGCCGAGAGCAGGCTGGAGTCTTCAATGCATCCGCGAATGGCCGAGCGCAAGGGCGTCGGAACGGCGGCATAACGATCTGCCCACTTGCGATTCAAGAGATAGTGCTGATAACGTGAGTAACCCGCGAACAGTTCGTCGCTACCCTCTCCGGTCAAAACCACTTTTACGTTCTCGGCCGCCAGCTTTGAGACGAAATAAAGGGACACGCTGGACGGCCAGGCGATGGGCTCATCTTCATGCCAGATCAGGCGCGGCAGGGCGTTGAAGAAATCCTCCATGCTCACCGACACTTCGTGATGGTCGGTGCCGATAGAATCGGCCACTTGCCGGGCATAGGAAAGTTCGCTATAGGCCGCCTCGCGGTAGCCCACGGCAAAGGTTTTCACCGGCTCCGAGCGCATCCGTTTCATCAAGGCGGCAATGGCGCTGGAATCAACCCCGCCGCTGAGAAACATGCCCAGCGGAACATCGCTCATCAAGCGCATTTGTACGGTTTCTTCCAGCCGCGCGCGGCATTCGCGTATCCACTCGTCTTCAGATCTCTGCGGGTTTTCCTGCGCGTCGGGCACATCCCAGTAAGCCTGGATGGTTTCGCGTTTCGCCTTAGCGTCGAGCGTCAGCGTATGCCCGGGCATCAACTTGCGAATGCCGCGGAATAGGGTCTTGTCATCGCTGGTATAACCGAACGTGAGATATTCAGGCAACAACTCGCTATTGAATTCGGCGCTGACGTCGGGGTGCCGCAGCAGGGCCTTGATCTCGGAAGCAAAGGCGAAGAAGCGGTCATTCAAAATGTAGTAAAAAGGCTTAATCCCGAGACGGTCGCGCGCGCAGAAGAGAACTTGTCTCTCCGCGTCCCAAATGGCGAAAGCGAACATGCCGCGAAAATGCGAAACACAGCCGGCTCCGTATTGCTCGTACGCGTGCACAATGGTCTCGGTATCGCAGCGCGTGACGTAGTAGTGCCCGGCTTGCTCGAGCTGAGGCCGGATGGAGGCGTGATTGAAGATCTCGCCGTTGTAGGTAATCCACACCGATCCAGTCTCGTTCGACATCGGCTGATGTCCGCCGGCGAAATCGATGATGCTGAGCCTGCGGTGGCCCAAAAACGCGGTACCGTCTTCATGCAGGCCTTGGCCATCCGGCCCGCGATGGCCGATGACGTCGATCATCTGTTTCAGAACGCGCGTGAGGTCGCGGGACGATCTTGCATCATTTCTGAAGTTGACAAAGCCCGCAATGCCGCACATTCGCTAATCTCTATCCCTCTATTGCTAATCGACTGTCCGCCATTTTATTTTTGCACTTGTTCGCGCTGGACCGGGACGGAAAGCAATTGCGGTCCGCTCGCGGCCGTTATGGAAGACTTGGCCGGCGGTTGCGTGCAGCCGGGCCAGGCCAGAAAATACTGGATCCCGGCTGCTTCCAATTTTCCATTCAGCTCCGGCCAGTTCTGCGTGGCGGGCGGTTGGCCGGCGTAATCCGGGTTCAGTCCCCGGGCTGCCTCGTAAGCCTCTGCAGTGGGCCAAGGCGTCCCAAAGTAACGTGCATCCAACCGGTACGCCAAATAGGCTGAGCCGGCCCAGTCGTTACAGGAAGCCAGGCGGCTGCCGGGGCGAATCAGGGGCCGCAGTTGGCCGGCCGCCTCGAATAAAGAGCGGTCCTGCCGGAAATGCGAGCGCAGAACGCGCGCGGGTTCGACGGCGAAGGAGAGCGCGACAAGACAGACGATTGCCACCCTCAGGTGTCCGGCCGGCCGGTCCTGGAGGCACCGGTCTAACCCGTAGAACGTCATCCAAAGCAGCAGTAGCCCGGTTAGCCACAGGTAGCGCTGCTCCAGAGTAATCATCAAATATCCGGAAGTGAATAGAGCGATGGTAAGGAGCGGAAAAAGCCACTCCCTACGATCTCTTTTCCTCTTTACAAGCAGCCAGCACACCAGTATCAATGCGGCCAGGAGGGGTGCGGCATGGACCCAATAGCGAACCGCAGTCACGCTGTCCCTGAAGATAAGTTTCCCTTCGTGCCGCAAGGTGAAAGCACTGGCGAAAACATTCCAATCTTTCAACCGCGATGCGGGAGGCTCCTGCCAGGCATTGGCCGCGTGTTCACTCGAAGGCGCCTCAAGTTCCCACAAGTGCGGATATCCGCTCGATTCCGGTCCCACCAGACGATAATTGAATTTACCGGTCGAGCCGGTGGTCCAGGTACCGTACTTGGCATGCAGCGGAATCATCCAGGCCAGCACGATCAAGGCAAAAACAGTCAGGCCGGAAAGGAAGTGCCTGACAATCCGCAGGCGCGCTTCGCGATTTTGGACGGTAAACCAGTGGAGCGTGCAAAACAAGGCAAAATGCGCGCCGAAAAAGAATAAGCCGTAGCCCTTCGCCAGATAGGCTATTCCGCCGAGCAATCCGCAATAGAGTCCTGCGAAAGGCCGGGCCGGGAAGCGAAGGTCAAGAATAACCTGGAAATAGCACAGCAGCACGGCGGCAAATAAAAGATCGGGACCGGTGATTTCAAATACGTTGGCCGCAAGCATCACTGCCCCGGCTCCCAACATTCCTAAGCGGCTGGCGGTGCTCATGGGGTACAACTCCGCCAGTTCGCGCAGGGCCAATAGCGCAAACACGCCGGCGCCGATGCAGATTAGTTTCGCGGCCAGAATATCCGGGACGTGGAGGGCGAGCAGCGCCGCGATGAGCCAGCTGTACAGCGGCGACCAATAATTGCTGATCGCTTCATTGAAATATCCGGTCGTATATTGCTTGGCGATAGAAAGATAGGTGATGGAATCCGGTGTCAGTTCGTAGCGATAGAACGGAAGCAACAGCGCGCAGGCAAGCAGAAAGCCGAAACCGAGGATCAGCTTGCTTCCGGCCAGGCCGCCGGATTCAGGTGGGTTGGGATGTGCCGGCATACTTTGGAGCGTAGGTGGACACAGCGCTTAGACAAGCGCCGTCGTGCAATCCCTATTGGCTTTTCCCCACATACCGGCCAAAACGGACGCGCCGCTCCGGTTGTGCGGACGATGGCTGAAAGCGCCTTCGCGCCGCTAGGATCGCTTCTGGCGTTCTAATCTCGGGCTCGGCCGGCGCCGGAGCAGCCGTTTCGCCTTGTTCGGCCGAGGTCACCCCGGACCGGACAATACGCAGTGAAGCGGCTAGTCCGAATATGGCAGCGAGCAGAAAGCCATATCCTATACTGAGGAAAAATATTCCCAATCCAAGCGCCGCCAGGGAAGCAAACGTGTAAAGACTGGCGCGGGAGAGAAGCGGATTGATCTTTTTGAGCCGTCTGAAGTCAGACAGACTATATAGCAGGCTGCTGAAGTAGGTTCCCGCGAAAAGAACGAACCCAGGGATGCCGGTCTCGCTCGACATCTGTGTCCAGGTGTTGTGCGAAACCAGCATCGAGCCGGCTGCTTCTTGTTTCGCCTTCCGTTCGTTCCAGGCAGTTTCTCGAAAGACACCCGGGCCGACGCCGAAAAGCGGATGTGCAAACGTCATCTGAATGCTCTGCCTTAAAAGCTTTTGCCGCTCTTGGGATGAATCTATGTCGGAATTCAGCTTTTCCCGGGTGAGCGCGTCCAGACCGGCGGAGGCGCTTTGCACGAAAATTGTGGTGTAGCGGGCTTTGATGTAACTCGGAAGAAACGCCCCGCTTGCAACCAGCCCTACTATGGCCAAGACGGAAATCGCCATCTTTTGCTTAAACTCGGAAAATAAGAATACTGCCAGCGTCATGGTCGCGAGCGCGAGTAGACCGGCGCGTGAACCCGCCCGGCCAAAACTAATCAGGATTGGCGCCATCGCAAGCACGCACAGTACTTTGCCCAGGGACTTTGACTGGCTAGCTTTGTACCACCAAAAGGGCAATCCCAAAATGAGGCTTAACGCAAAAGTGTTAGGGTCTCCCAGCGTTCCGGAAACCAGGGCGATTCGCCCGTCTATTGATCTGCCGAAAAAAAAGCTGAGCACGGCGGCGGCGAGAGCGGAGTAGGAGAAAGCGGAAGCCACCCGGTTCCAGTCGGTTGTGTTTTTAACCAATTGGACGATAACCAGGTAGAGGCCAAAGGCTTCGACTGCGGATATCACCGACTCGACGCTGCCACCGCGCCACGAGCTCATCGGAAAGCAGACTATAACCCATACGGTAAACAACCCGAAAAACACGGTCACTTTAGACTGAAATGCCTTCTGCCAATCGCCCAAGGAAAACGCCATTATGGACAGTCCCAGCAGCATGATCATGGGAAGGTGCAGAAATCCAACCGGAGCGATGTCCAGAATACGGCTAATAAGTAGAAATACGTAAACGCCGAGTAGCGTTATCCCGAACGACTTTTTCTCCTGGCCTGTCGTTTGTGGGAGGACTGGTTCCGTTCCGGTCAGAGGCAACGCGTTCCCTGCTCGAGCCCGGCTTTCGTCTTGCTTGCGCGCGGTCGCGTTTGTCACTTTTCTCCCGGAGGCATTACTCTCACCATAACAACAAAGAACCGCTGGTCAGCTACTATCTTAAATCGGCTCCGGGGACCGGGGTCTTTAACAGCGGCGGCCTCCGAATCAGTACAGACTCACCCAGGCAAGAGCGGATCCGTTATACACGCAAACCTGGACGCCATCTTTTGCGCCCCCATTATTGATGTACCAGAACGTGCCCCTAGAGCTTGCACTGCAGGCCGGCTGGCTATTTGCCGTCGCCAGCGACAACCCGTTGGTTGCGGTGGTCAACCCGCTGAATGTATTGGCCGCCGTCAATCTGGGGACTACGGCAGGGTTGATATCCAGCGAGCCGCCAGTGAAGAGGAGCGCTCCGGATCCGCCCAGGTTCACAATTTGCGTCCACGTGTTGGCTGACGAACAGGTATATAACTGCTGCCCTGCCGGTTGGTCGGTTGCGAAGTACAGGGTTCCGGCCGGGCAGGCGCCGGGCAAAACGGAGAGCGTGCCGGAACTGACTCCGCTTCCACCGGAAGTGCTGATGGCGACTTGCGAAAGACCGGTAATCCGGCCCTTGGCATCGACTGTGACTTGCAATGTATGCGTGCCGTCCCCGAACGTGCCTGGAGTAGAATTGACCGTCGGCAACGTCGCTGCGGCTGAACCTGCCGCTGTGACGATGTCACCGGAGAACGCAGGAAGGCGGCTGGCCGAGAGCGTGCCGCTGTTAATTTGCGAAGCGTCGATGCTCTTGTTTGTGAGGACTTGCGTATCGATTGTGCCGACGATAGCGCCTGTGGGAGCGGCTCTGGATGCGGTCACGTTGGCGGCAGTGCGAACGACCAAACCGTTAGAACCCGGATCACCAAGGCCCGTGGCCGCCGTCAACTCCGAAACAGCGGTGACGCGGCCCTTTGCATCGACGGTGACTTGAGCCGAATGGGTGGCATCTCCGAATGTTCCGGGCGTGATGTTCACTGTGGGTAATGAGGCTGCGGCTGAACCTGCCGCTGTAACGATGTCTCCCGAGAACGCGGGGAGCCGCCCAGCCGAGAGA
>DATHIZ010000586.1:0-2883 GCA_035316385.1 Bryobacteraceae bacterium
ACAAACTGATCGATTACGTCTGGCTGCCTGCCGTAACCGCCAAGACGGGAAAGGAAGTCCGGCGGTCGTTTGATGCGGCCGGCCTGGCCTGCCAGAACTGCCACTTCTCCTGGTCCGATCTGCACGAGAACTACGGCAAGACGACTGAGACTGCACACGCTCTCGGCCTCGAGAGCGTCGTTTGTCAGTCTCTACCCAGCCAGACAAAAACAGTGGACGGCTGGAAATGGCATGCCGATCACTTGAACGAGCTGGGGCGCAAAACAAAACGGGATGACCTTCTGACCGGCTATCACAACCATCCCACCGAGTTCAAGGAAATCGACGGCGTTATTCCCTTCGATGTGTTGCTGCATGGCACGGATCCAAGCCTGGTCAAAATGCAACTGGATGTAGGCAGTGTGGCGGTTGCCGGCAAAGATCCGGTTGTCTATCTCACCAAGTACCCGGACCGTTACTTCTCCATTCACATAAAAGACGTGCGCGATGGCAAGATCGGCATCGCCGCCGGCGAAGGCACGCTCGACTGGAAAAAAATCTTTGCGGCCGCAAAGCCGCTTCCGCTGCAGAACTATGTAGTAGAAACCGGAGCTCGCCCGGACGAGGTAATGGAGAAGCTAAGACAGAGCGTAATCTACCTGCGCGAGCTAGAATCCTAACCCCCATCAACAGCCAAAAAGTGGGCAGCTAATCCTGGCTGCAAGGGCTGTTCCAGGCCTCATCGGTTCTCACCGCTTCGCTAGCCGCGGCGTATTCCAAAAGACAAACGTTCCTCTATCAGTCGACGTAATAATATCCACCGCGCCATCCCCATTGAGATCGACCGCCGCCAGATGCGACCCAACGCCAGAGCGATTATGCACTAACTCCGGAACAAATTCCGCGCCGCCGGGCGCATTCGGATTACGCACAGTCCGGTACCAATACAACACCGCTGGACCGTAAGGATCTGGATCGAAATAACTCTCTTCATGCGACCAGTAACGCTTCCCCACGATCATGTCCGGAACGCCGTCGCCGTCCATGTCGGCGAACGTCATTCCATGCGGCTCTGTAAAGTCGCTGGGGATCATGTGCTGCACGAACGAAATCTTGCCGCCTTTGTCGCGCTTCTGTTCAAACCAGGCCAGTCCTGAACCGTGGGCCCGAAGGCTCGTCACCACATCGTTCAGGCTGTCACCGTTCACGTCATAAACGCCCATTTCCGCGCCGCCCGCGCCAAAATCCCCAGCATGAAAAGTCCACGCCTGTTGGCTACCCTTCGCGGGCTGCTCCCACCACCCAGCGGACTGCAGAACATCCATCCGTCCGTCCCCATTAATATCTCCAACCCCCAAGCCGTGAATATTAACTGGGACGCTCTTATCGGAAACCGGGTGAATCACCCACGGCGCGGTTGGATTGGCCGGGTCTGGCTTCGCATATGCCACAATGCCGTCACCGCCATAAACCAGCTCCGGTTTCCCATCGCCATCCACATCCTTTAGGAGAACCACTTCGGTAGTAACGTGCGGCACCACCAGATGCTTATCCCAGCGGCGCGACTCCCCTTTCGGATTGACGTACAGCCACATGGGCCTGGAAGCGGCCATCAGAATATCGGGCCAACCATCGCCCGTGAAATCGTAAGCGAAATTCATCATGCCGGACGCATATTGATTGCTGGGATTGAACGTTTGCGCCGGAGTGAATTCTTTCCTCACGGTGTAATCCGGACCTTCGTAATAAAACGGCCCGGACACTACGTCCAATACACTGTCATGATTGATGTCGGCAGCGGCGGCGCACCACGCGTAGTAAAAGTCGCTGATGCGTTGCATGTGGAAGCTGGTCGACACCTTCTCTTTCGGTTCGAATTTCGGCAGCAGATCTTTGAACGCGACATCCTTGAACCGGACCTCGCCGGACCCGCCAACATAAAGCGCCACTGGCCCGTAGCCTGCCATGTTGTCGTCCGTGGCGCCGCCCGCACCACCAGCCGCGCCATTGATCGACGTCCTCAAAATGTCGGAATCCAGGATAATTTGAATGGCGTTCCAATCGTCCTGGTGCATCAGCGCTCCACTGCCGCCGCGTTGCGCAGCCGGATTAGGGGCGTCAGCCGAGGGCGCGAATCGAACGGTTCCGCCCGCCGGCCTTAGCTTCTGGCGTGTGAGTTCCTTACCATCGGCATCCAGCGTCACCTTGTAAATGGCAAGATCTCCGTCTGACAGCGAAATATAAAAGCCCTTCATGCCGTTGGGAGTTTTTTCGGCGCGCAGTAACACCCCTGTTTGGCACCCGCCGATACAGCGGAAGCCGGCATAAAATCCAATGTCCTGATAGGCCTCATCAAGCACCAGCCACCCGCCGCTGCCGCCCTGCTTCGCCTTGCCGGTGAGTTCGCCGTTTCGGGCGCTCCAGTCCGCTTGGCCGAGTACGTGCCACCCGCCAAGGCTCGAGCCCTTGAAAGTCGAATCGGAAGTGAAGTTCGGACCTTGGGCGAAGCCCACCGGCGCGAAACTCGCCAACAGCGCCAATGCGGAGAGGGCAGCCATCGCGAACGCACGTTCTTGATTCATGGCGTTTCCTCTTAAGGCGTTTTCGCGGTCAGCTTCGTGCCGCCTTTTGGCTTACCCCAGAAGATGAACGTACCCCGGTCGGTCGAAGTAATAATATCCATTGCTCCATCCCCGTTCAGATCCACTGCCGACACTTGGTTACCCGCGCCGGACCGGTTATGAATCAGATCCGGAATAAGCTCGGCGCCCCCGGGCGCTTTCGGATTTCGCACTGTTCTGAACCAATACAGGACCGGCGCGCCGTAAGGGTCTGGGTCGGTGTAGTCGTCCCGGTGCGACCAGTAGCGCTTCCCCGCAATAAAATCCGGTATTCCGTCGCCGT
>DATHIZ010000587.1:0-12851 GCA_035316385.1 Bryobacteraceae bacterium
TTCGGAGGCGATAGAACCCTCCTGTTCCAGCTTCAGGAGGACGGGATATAGCGTGCCTTGATTTACAGTGAGAAGATCTCCGCTGATCTGCTCGATACGCCGCGCGACGCCGTAGCCGTGCAACGGTCCGAGCACGTCCAAAGTTTTCAGCACCATCAACGCCAGCGTGCCTTGCAGGACGTCCGTTTTCTCTTTCATATAGATTACTGGGTTTCCAACAGGAAGCATGGCATACTTCCACTGGGAAAGCAACAGGGCCACTAGCTCTTTGATTGTTCCAGCGCAATACGGACTAGCTGACTGCGGGTGCGGACGCCAGTTTTCTGGAAGAGCTGTTGGATCGTCCCTTTGACAGCGCTCTCGGAGGCGCCGAGACGGTCGGCGATTAACTTGTTCGAGAGTCCTTCGAGCAAACAGTCAAGCACGGTTTGTTCGCGTTCAGTAAACCGTAACACCGCCTCCGTCGATTCGGGCTGTGCCATTTCGAACAAGGGCCTCAGATAAGCCTCTTCAAGGAACAAATCTCCCGCAAAGACGGAGCGAATGCGGCGGCTCAAGGATTGTGGATCGTTATGTTTATGAAAAATGCCGGATACGCCCGCCCGGACCAACTCGCGGGCGCTGCGCTCGGGAACGCCAGCCGTAACAATCAGTACCTTTGTGCTGGGATGCACATCGCGCGAGTATCGCACAAAATCAACGGCCTGTTCGCCTCCCAGATCAAAATCGAGAAGCACCACATCGACGGAATGTTGCTCCAGCACAGACTTGCCGCAGGCAAGGTCGGGGCAGAGCGCCACCATTTCTAAATCGCTTTCAGCCGCCAGTAAGCGGCTGACACCCTCTCGAAAGAGCGTGTGGTCATCAATCATTATAAGTCGGATGGGCATTCAAACTCCATTCTGAGCAAACGCCGGCAGGATCAGCTCCAGCAGAAAACAGGCGCCCTCCGAAGTAGGAAGATAACTCAATTCGCCGCCGAAATTCCGGACAAGCGCACGGGAAACATAGAGACCAAGGCCGCTCGAAGCGCTGCCGCTGCGGAACGGATGGAAGAGCGCAGCCTGATCCGAAACACCCGGTCCCGAGTCGCAGATTTTCATCTGGACGAACGGCGTGTCGAAGGTGACAGAGATCGAGAGTTTGCGTTCAGGAGCGTTCGACACGGCACGCAGGCTATTTTGACTTAAGTTCAACAAAACCTGCAGCAGTTCGTGCAGGTCGCCCGAAACCCGAGGCAAGTCCGGGGGAACATCAATGGAGATGGAGC
This sequence comes from Bryobacteraceae bacterium, assembly GCA_035316385.1. Lineage (GTDB taxonomy): Bacteria > Acidobacteriota > Terriglobia > Bryobacterales > Bryobacteraceae > Bog-105. The sequence goes on from DATHIZ010000587.1 coordinate 1,271, forward strand.
CTCCCGCGTCCTCCCAGCTGCTGACGGAAACGATCATAAAACGGTTAAGCACATCTTTGATTTGCACGGTAGGAAGGGTCTGGGTACGGTTTTTTAACTCGAAACTCGCGAGCCGGTTCAGGCCTTCCACCAGCATTTGTAACGAACTAAAATCGGCGTTTTCCGCCATACCAGGCGTGCGGCCTAGATTTGAGCATACGACGTTGACGGCGGCGCAAAGATTACGGATCTCATGAGAGACCGCGCCGGCAAACACGCGGTTATTGCGGGAAAGCTGCTGGAGGTGTTGTTCTTCACGGTCCCGTACGTCTTCAGATATGTCGACCGCAATAGCGGCCAAGCGCTTGTGCGTGCCTGCAACATAGGTGGAAAACCAGGTTTGCGCCAGGAAGGATCTGCCGTTCGTACGCCGCCCCCAACACTGCACGGCGGTGCGGAAACTGCGCTTACCAGCATCGAAGCGGATCACATCCCCAAGCAGCGGAAGATAAGGCTGAATCGACCGGCCCAGCAGGTCCGAGGCCGCTTCCAGATTAAACATCTCCAAGGTGGAGCGATTAGCCGCGAGTACCTGACCGTTTTCATCAATAGTCATGATGGCCGCCGGGCTACTCTCCGCTAATAGCCGCAACTGGTCCTCGGCTTCCCGGAGAAGCGACTGCTGTTCCTCTAGTTGCGCCACATGCACGATGTACATCTGACGGTTGCGGCGAATCTCAAGAACGAGGAGGGCGGCACACGTATAGGCGAGAGTAGCCATTACGAAACGAAGCCAGTACTCGAGAACACTCGGGACGTTGGTGAAGAGGCCGCGAGCGAAGGCGCAAAAGAACGCGAGGGCGATTGTCTGGCTCCGGTTCAGCACCAGGCCGCCGAAGATCATCGGGATGATGTACAGAACGCCGAGGGAGTAATCAATATGAAGCGTCCATTCCATCAGGACCAGCAAGGCAATGAGCAAGGCGATGACCGCCAGCATCCACTTGCGGGGACTGAGCAGCACGCGGTCAAGAAGAGTGAGAGATGACGCTGAAGCCGAAGGGTTCTCTAGCATAAACGCAAGTTAGACGTCTGGCGGATGATCTTTCTTTACCCATCTTCCGATAGATCCGCAAGACATCCGTTTGATGGCCTTTAAATGGAACAAAGATAGATGGCGTTCCTCCCGAATTCCCGTTAAATTGAGCCTAGGAACACTGATGATCATTCGTGAGGATCTTCCTCTTGCAAGAACTTTTTACTTTGTGGCAAACCGGGTCTTTCTCTTTTTTGCCGTCGATATTGCGATAACGATCGGCTATGTGGTGTACCGGCAGGAATGGCTGTCGATACCGCAGCTCCCTCTCGGACTGGCCGGTGCTGCACTGACAGTATTTCTCGCGTTTCGGATCAAAGCCGCTTACGACCGTTGGTGGGAAGCGCGGACCCTTTGGGGTGGACTCGTGAACTGGTCACGAACACTCGCGCGGCGTTGCCAGGTTTTTCTAAACCCAGCGTCCGGAGGAGAGGATGAGGCAGCCATGGACGATTTCCAGCAGCGGATGACCTATCTACAGATTGCCTACGTGCACGCATTGCGGAGCCATCTGCGTCAACACGATTGTTTCAGTGAATTGCCGCGTTGGCTGAATGAGGACGAAATGGAGGCGCTCCGGCAACACGAGAACGTCCCCATGGGGATTCAATTGCTGATGGGAGGCCTGGCCAAAGGAGCGTTCCGCCGCGGATGGCTAGATGCGTTTCGCCTGATTTCGATTGAAGATGCGCTGGCCGAAATTACGAACGTGCAAGGAGCGTGCGAGCGCATAAAGAACACGCCGTTTCCGAGGCAGTTTGATCATTTTCCAAAGATGTTCACGAATGTGTTCTGTCTGTTTATTCCAATAGGACTGGTGGCCAGCTTGGGACTACTGACTCCGATTGCTTCTTCTCTCATTGGATTCATGCTGCTTTCGCTGGAAAGCTTCGGACGGCAGCTGGAGAGTCCATTCGAAAACACAATCAATGACATTCCTATGTCCGCCCTGTCGCGGATGATTGAGATCAATCTCAAGCAAGGGTTAGGAGAACGGCGTCTGCCCGAAGCTCTCAAGCCTATAGAAGGTTTTCTGTTCTAGCCAATTTTTCAAGGAGCTACTTATGTTTTTTCAAAACTCGTTTAGAAGTCTTCTCTTCCCCGTGGCATCGCCACGGAATGTGAAACGTGCGTTGCCCGCGGCAAAGCATTTAGCGCAAACACTCAAGGCTAGCCTGACGATCATGCGGGTGATCAATCCATTTCATGGCGGGCCCAAGCCCATCGGGGAGGAGTTGCGATCACTTGATCCGGACGGCATGGGCCTTGATGAACATCACTTGCACGTAGATGCGAACAGCGACGCGGCCACGAGTATTACAAACTACGCCCGCGAGCGGGGATTTGACGCAATTCTGGTGCCACCCGCGCCAAGCGCTTGGCTGAGCGGCTTTTCCAACAACTGGTGCTTGACCAGACGGCTGATGAACACGAGCCCTTGTCCAATCTGGCTTCTGCGACAGCGCGCGGAAGAGGTATCGCAGGAACTCCCCGCGCGCCGCGTGCTTTGTGCGGTGACAGGGCGCGACCTCGAGGTCGTGAAAATGGCGGGAGCGCTGAGTGAAAGGCTCAATGCCCGGCTTTTCCTACTCCATGTCATACCGGATATTCATGAAGGCACCCTTTCCTACGGCTTTGACGATCACATATCGCTCACGACAGCACATGCGGTGAAGATGCTGGCGCGATTGCAAGAAGAGGCGGGGACGCGCGCTGAGGTGATTGTCCAGACCGGTCCCGTGAGCAGCAATATTCGAAAAACGGCAGAACGGCTGCGCGCTGACTTGCTTGTCACGGGACGGGCAACCAGATCGAACTGGTTTGCACCGGACCCGTTTCCATGGTCGATGCCGGCAGCCTACCAGACTGTAGTCGTCTAGGGACGAGCGACCACTTTTTGATTCCTTGCGAATTAATAGCCCCAAATGAGGTTACGAACTTACGTATCCACGTTTGGGGCATTAACAACTACGCCTTCAAAAACGTCAACAGCGCGCGGAAGTAGTTCTGCTGATCGTCGTACATCGCGAAATGGCTACCTGTTTCCGAAATCCACGACTCGCCCTTCGGCATCAGTGTCGCCATCTTGCGCATATCCTCAGGGTCCATCTCATCATATCGAGCGCCCATGGTAAGGGTGCGAATCTTGATCTTGGGTAGGTCGGCCCAACGGTCCCAGTCCTTCATCCTGCCAGTCACCTCGAATTCGCTTCTGCCCTGAAGCACGTTATAGATGTGCTGATTCCATCCGCCCAGGCTGCGCTGCACGGGATCGGGCCAGGGATCGATCCGGCAAATGAACACCGTGTAGAGCTTATCGAAAAGTAGCTTCTGGTATGCCGGATCACTCGTCTTACCGGCGTTTTCGTAGCGCTCCAACTCTGTCCGGATCTCTTCCGGGAACTGCGCCCGTATCTTCGTTACATGTTTTACAACTGAGTCGGCGCTCGCCGCCATGTTCGAGATGACAAGGCCTTTCAGGTGCTGCTGATACTTCAGCGCGTACTCAATGGCCAGGACGCCACCCCATGAGTGGCCCAGCAGGTAAAACTGCTCCAGCCCGAGTCCCTGGCGCACCGCCTCTACTTCGTCCGTGTAACGTTCAATCGTCCAGAGTTTTGGATCGTCCGGCTTATCGGAATTCGAGGAGTCAAGCTGGTCGTAGTAGTAAAACTCAATGTCGTTCATCGGAAGAAAATCTTCGAAACCTTCGAAGTACCGGTGGTCCGCACCGGGTCCTCCATGCAGCAGCAAGACCTTCGTGTTCCCGCTACCCACCTTTTTCGTCCAGACCCAGTGGCCCCCGCCGATCTCGATTCGTTTGGAACCGCCCACGTGCACCCTATCAGCCGAGGGCATTTTTATGCTTTTATCAGGCGTGGTTGCCGTTGCCACGACTGGCTTTGCAGCTACTGCGGCCGTTATCGCACCTAAAGAAAGAAAATTCCTGCGTTTCATGCGTTCTCAATCGCGTTGAATTTGCTGACCGGCTGCTGCACTTTCGAGACTACGGGACAGCAAATGAAAACCGCGCGGGCAAGTTGCTGGCGCGGGTCTGAATGTCTTCTGGGAAGAGCCAATTCCAGTAGATGATCCGATTCTTCGTAACGGAGAGGCCCTCCTGAATCGGATGGTGTAAAAGCGTTCGGGCGGATGCCTCGACTTACTGGCCCAGATGACTGGTTTGGTAGTGAAGTTTCAGCAGGTCTTCCCCGAAATCGCCGCTGAAATCGCGCCACACAGCATGGATGTGGTTTGCGCCATCCTGCGTGTCGTCGAACTCAATGAGAAAGGAAGGGGCCTGTACGCGGTAGTAATGTGGATCTCCATGATTGATTCCGCCAGACCAGGCGAAGAGAATGTCCCTGCCGGCTTTCCGTGCCTGTTCTTGCCGCTGTTCCGCCAGTTGCTGCGGTACGTTGCGCGCGTACTCTTGCAGGAGAGCCATGAGCGCGTCGAACTGTTTCCCGTTCATCTTCGACGCAGACAACCCCGACGGTTGCCCCTCCAACGCTGCCTTGCGATTGGCCGCCGTCAAGATGTCTTTGTAGGCGGTCGGATCCACAATCGCGATTTTTCGTTGTGGCAGATCCAAGCTTTGGATCAGGTCCAGTCCTAAGTCGTCCTCAGCTGCCAGCGTCCGTAGTCCTTTGCGAGGGCCGTCCCGTACTTCCGCTGGATTGGCCCCGAAGAAACTTGGTGCATCGATCACCTTGCCATCGGCGACGGTGTAGTTCTGACTGATGTGATGCCCTTCCACCCTATATCCCCACGGGTCTGTGTCCGACGGCGTACCGAAAATCGAGAAATAGTATTTCTCCGGGTTCCTGCGTTCGCCGCTATCGTTCTCTATAACCTTCAGCACATCTTCCAGGCTCATGATAGTCACAGCCTTGATGTATCCCGTCTGGCCAAGTCCGGCGCTAAGGAGAGCGCTGGCTAGATGCTTCTGTATGGGGGTCATTTCACGAAGCGGCAGCCCCTTCCGCTCCTTTGGAATGAAATGCCAGTTCATTCGCTCGTTGTCCTCAAATTTGAATGTGGTTTTGGCCCGCTGCTCGGGACCGAGGGCAGCCAGGAAGCGATTGGCAGTCTCCTTCAGGAGCGAACTCGACGAAACGGGATGATGCGCGGAGCCTGATACGAGCGAGCCGTTGTGGACGTGCGGCTGATCGGCTCCGGCATGTTTATGGGCTAGCAAGCCTGTTCCCGCGAGGGCAACGGCTGAAGTGAAGAGCGAGCGTCGGTTTATTCGACTCATGAGGTTCTTCCTGACCAAGATCATACGCCCAGTACAGAAAGGAAGCAATAAGGGCCTCTCCAGCGTCTGTTTGGTCACTCTCTGGCCCGTTAGCCGCGAATTGGAGCGGGAGATTGTGCCTCTGCTGGAGAATCAGAAAATGGGATTGCTGGTATTTAGTCCGCTGGCTGGCGGGCTGCTCTCGGGCAAGTTCACCAGGGAGAACCAGAAGCCCGAGGACTCGCGGCGCTCGCTCTTTGAATTTCCTGTGGTCGATAAAGAACGGACATGGAGGGTTTTGGATGTTGTGAATCCAATTGCGAAATCGCGGGGAGTCTCGGTTGCCACGATCTCTTTGGCTTGGCTTCTGGCAAAGCCGGGTCGTGACATCGGTGATTATTGGGGCCAAGCGGATGGAGCAGTTGGACGAAAATCTCGCCGCCGCGGAATTTGAACTCACTGCCGGCGAGATGAAGCAGTTGGACGAGATTAGTACGATTCCAGCGGAATATCCAGACTGGATCGTGTCTTTGGGCAATCGTACCCGGCTTGAGGATGTCCCGCGTTCCTAATGCGCGGTTGACCTTCTCCTGTCCGCAAAAGGAAGCCTCTGAAAATGACGAAGGGAGGAAAACGCCATGCGTTTCCTCCCCTTCTCGGAAATCGAGTGCCTCAGGCGGCCACAGCAGCTCTCGGCGGAAGCTCCCTATTAGAAGAACAGCTTGACTGCAAGTTGCAGGATCCGCGGATCTGACGTGGCGTTGCCGGGAGCCGGTGTGAGGAACGTGGACACCGGAGTGAAGGCGCTTCCGGTGAAGTTATACGCGGTCGTGCGCAGCGAGATGAAGTTGGCGCGATTGGTGATGTTGAATGCTTCGCCAATGAGCTGGAGTCTGACGCGTTCGCCAATGATGGGGAAGTAGCGGGAGACCCGGACGTCGTCCGTCATGAAGGCAGGCCCGTGTAAAGCGTTGCGGCCTTCGTTGGGCGTTCGGTCGTCGCGCAGATTGCCGTCGTTATTGATATCGGCGCCGGTGCCTCCAATCGTCGAGTTATACGGACGGCCGCTCTGTAGGCTGGCCAAAGTGGCAATGGTCCAGCCGTTGGCAATGGCGCGCGCGAAGACGTTGGCGGATTTCGGCACGTAGTTCAGATTCCAGACACCCGAAAAGACGAAGCGTTGGCGGACATCGGAGTTGCTGTCTCCGCGATCGAGATTCGGCAGCAGGTTGTTCTGCACGATCTTTGAATCGTCAGTGCCCGTCACGACCGCCGTCGCGTCCGGATTGTCGTCGATGGCGTGCGACCAGGTATATGAGGTCTGGACGGTGAGGTTCTGAGAGAAGCGCTTAGTGAATTGGACGAAGGCGGCGTGGTAAATGGAATCTGCGCCGCTGTCGGCTAACCAGATGCGGCCGTAGTTCGGGTTGGGGCGGAGAGTGGGATGGCGGTAATAGGTGAACGATCCCCCGCTGGAGATGGGCGCGCTTGTGGCAATGGCCGGGAAGAGATTGATGTCGCGGGTCCTGGGCAGGTGGCTGCCTTTGACTCCCAGGTAACCGACCGTGATCGAGTAGCTGTGGCCGAGTTGTTGTTCTATCTGGCTGTTCCATTGCTGCACTTGCGGATTCTTGAAGTCGCTTGCGAAGACGAACAGGCTGGGCGTGCGGCCCGTGGCCGGGATGCTTGGCAGCAGCGCGGGGTAAGTAACCGGAATGGCGGCGCCGGTGTAGTTGAAGCTCTGGACGTTGATGCCGTTCTGGGTAAACGCGGTGCCTGTGAAGATGGACGGTGTGACGGCATAGAAAATGCCGTAACCGGCGCGGAGAACCGTTCTTCCGTTCTCGGTGGGTGAGTAAGCGATACCGATGCGAGGTGCAAGGTTAGTGCCGTCGCGATGAATGCGGTTGGTGTAGAGATTGGCTGCCGCGAGCGTGGGGTCGGAGTTCAGAACCGGCGGCTGAGCATACGCAAAGTAATCGTAGCGGATGCCGTAGTTAATGGTCAGCTTACGCGAAACGCGCCAACTGTCTTCCGCGAAGAACGCGAATTCGTTCACATTCGGATAGACCGTTGCGCCAGTAGTGTTCGGCCCGGCGAAAGCCTGAGTAAAGCTGGAAGGCTGATTCAGGAAGTAGTTGTCGAAGCTGGTAAAAGTGAACGATCCGCCGAAGTTGCCGGGGAAGAAGTTAGCAATTTGCTGGAAGATGAGATCGGCTCCGAACTTGAAGGAGTGGGCGCCCGCGACCCAGGCAAAGCTGGCGGTGGGCTGATAGGTGTCGATGTTCGCGGCGCGCGGACTGAAGCTGTTGCGGCCGAAGCTGATGGCCGTGGCCCCGCTTTGCTGAATGATGGTTTCGGGCGCGTTCGAGTTGGCTGCGCCCGGCTCATAGTCGCGGGTGTAGTAGAAGCGGCCTTCGAAAACCTTGTTGCCGCTGAGCGCGTTGGTGTAAGTGACGCCTACGTTGTCTGTGTTTACACTGCTATTGCCGCTATGTCCCAGAGCGCTGGTAGCTCCCGCGTTTTCATAGTTAACGCCCGTGAAACGGTTGGCGTTGTAGCGAAAAGTGACGTGCTGGCGGTCGGTGACGTTCCAATCGGCCTTGCCCAGATAAACGTTGTTGTTCAAACTGTTGGCGTAAGAGACGAGATAGGGCGCGAGCGAGGGAAGGTTGGTGAGCGCGAGAGTGTCGTTCGCCGCGGGCAGCGCGCCAAGGGCGACAGTGTTAGGTGTGGAGTTGCGCTGGCCGTCGTAATCGAAGAAGAAGAAGGCGCGATTCTTGACGATGGGTCCGCCGACGTTGCCGCCGAACTGGTTGAAGTGATAAGCGCGCTTGGGGCGGCCCAGAGCGTTGTTGTCCCAGCTATTGGCGTTGAGCGCTTTGTCGCGATAGAACTCGAAGGCGTCGCCGTGGAACTGGTTGGTGCCGGATTTCGTGATGGTGTTGATGACGCCGCCGCCGGCCCGGCCGATTTCAGCCGAATAGCCGTTGGTGTTGACCTGGAATTCCTCTACGGCATCTTCACTGAAGGAGTAGGGGCTGCGGCCGGTTCCGGCGCGGCCCGTGGACTGTCCGTAGAAGGTGTTGTTGGAATCGGAGCCATCCACCAGCAGGCTGTTGGAGGTGCCGCGCTGGCCACCGAAGGAAAGGTCGCCGCCGCGCGTGGGGTCGCGAACGACACCGGGCGTGGTGAGAGTGAAATCCAGGAAGTTACGTCCGTTTACGGGGAGTTCCTGAATCTGGATCTGGGAGACTGCCGTGCTGGTCTGGCTTTTGCCCGTTTCGACGAGGGGAGCTTCAGAGGTGACGCTGACGGTCTCGCTAGAGACACCGAGTTCGAGCTGGATGTTGATGGTGGCGACGCTGCCGACGGTGGGCTGAACATTGCTTCGGATGGCGGTTTTGAAACCTGGTTTTTCGACGGTGATTTCATAAGCGCCGACGAGCAGGGCGGGCAGGCTATAGAGCCCGGCGTCAGTGGAAGCGGTGTCGCGCGTGGCGCCGGTAGCGGTTTCTTTGGCCGTGATCTTAGCACCAGAGACGATGGCTCCGGTAGGATCGGTGACGGTGCCGTTGATCGACGTCAAGCCGGCGGCGGATTGCGCCATAGCTGTAGTTGTGACGAAGGCGAGGAGACAAAGTCCTCTTAATAACAATTGATTAGTTCCCCTGGGCATAAATACAGAATAGGGGGTCGAAGATGAGTATTGAGTTACAAATGCGCGAATTGGGGCAGGATTTCAGAAGGAAGTGCGGCCTTGGACAATTCCACGCGGGGCGGGCGCGCGGGACCGCTAGCTCTTGGCCGCGGGATTGAGGAACGTCCCTCGATCGAGATCCTCGAACGCCTGACGGAGTTGATCCTGGGTGTTCATCACGATTGGTCCATACCACGCCACCGGCTCGCCCAGCGGCTTTCCCGAGACCAGAAGGAAACGGATGCCGTCCTCGCCGGCCTGCACCGTAACCTCGTCTCCGCGGTCGAACAGTATCAAGGAGGGGTTGTCCGCCTCGGAGGGAGGCGCCGTATCCGCCCATTTGATGCCCTCTGTTGGTACCGCGAGTGGACCAGACGCGTTGCAGAATTTTCCGGAGCCTGCAAATACATAGGCGAAGGCATGGCGAGTGGTCTCGACGGGCAGGCTCTTCCTTCGTCCCGGGGCCACGGAGATGTCCAGGTACACCGGGTCGGCCGCCACTCCATCCACCGGGCCGGTCTTTCCCCAGAAAGTTCCGCAGACAACGCGCACGCGAGTGGCATCATCATCGGTGATCAGGGGGATGTCCGCGGCCTGGACCTCCTGATACCGCGGAGGCGTCATTTTGAGCGAGGATGGCAGATTTCCCCACAGCTGAAAACCATGCATCCGCCCTTCGTTGTCACCCTTCGGCATCTCCTGGTGGATGATGCCGCTTCCCGCTGTCATCCACTGGACATCGCCGGCTGCGATGGCGCCATGGTTGCCCAGGCTGTCGCCGTGTTCGACAGTGCCTGCCAGGACGTAGGTGATTGTTTCGATCCCACGGTGCGGATGCCATGGAAAGCCCGCCAGATAGTCTTCCGGAATGTCGTTCCGGAAATCGTCGAGCAGAAGGAATGGATCAAAATCCGAAGTATTGCCGAACCCAAACGCCCGGCGCAGATGCACGCCTGCTCCTTCGAGCGTTGGCTTGGCTCGCACCAGCCGCTTAACAGGTCGAATCGACATCTTTTTGGCGCCCCGTCCGTGAGTCTACCGCTTCTGGCCGATAGTCTTCAGCGTAGCCAGCACCCCCGCCACATAGCCCAAAGTGTGCGCCATGCCGGCGTGCCACGCAGCCGAGCAAGTCATCTGCGGAGTATGGTCCGGAATCACCACCCCTTCGAAACCGTTGCGCTGTAGTATCGACAACACGCGCGTCATATCCACATCGCCTTCGTCAATGAAGGTTTCCCGGTAATTGGGCACCTTGCCGGTCACGTTCCGCAAATGAAGGTAGGCAATCTTCTGCTGCTTGCTATAGCGGTCGATCGCGTCATAAATATCGCCCTCGGTCATCTCGGCGAGCGTGCCGACGCAAAGCTCCAGTGCGTTGCTCTGGCTGGGGGCCAGGTCCAGCAGCCACTGATACATGAAAGGCTGATAAACCAAGCGCGGCTGTTGCCGGACAACGGGCAGCGGCGGGTCATCGGGGTGCGCCGCCAAACGGACTCCGGCCTTTTCGGCCTCAGGCAGGACGTCGTCGAGAAAGCGCGAAAGCCGGTCCCAGAGTTCGTCGCTCGTAATTGTGGGAACGAAGCCCGGCTCGGCTCTGGGATCGTAGATCATGTTCCAAACGGAGCCATTCGGAATCGGGTCTTCCGCCGGCCCATCCATGCCCACGGTCACCGCGCCGCCGCGGCCCCAGGGACCTTTCACTCGTCCACTTACACCCGCGATGCTGAAGTTATAGCCCAACACTGGAATGCCCGTTTCGCCCATGTGGCGGATGAGCGTTTTCACATTTTCAATCTGCTGCGGGCGCTTTGGGCCGTCGAGCAAAATATCGTGCCAGTGCGCGGGGTCCAGATTTTCAATCGCTTCCCAGCGCAAGCCGGCCGCTTCGATCTGGCCGCGAATTGTCTTCAGGCTTTCGAGCGTCCACTGTTTTTCGGGATCTCCGGCAATGCCCCAGAGCCTGTTTTTCCCGCCCGTCGGCTGGTTGCCCCGCGGGTTCGAGTCACCTTCATTGAAGTAATCCACCAGATGCACAACCACGTGCGTGCATCCCGCCTGTCGCGCAAAGGCGAAATAGTCCGGCGTCAACATATGCCTGTACAGTCCAAGGCCCAGTTTCACAGCACTCTCCTAGCGTTTCCCGGCGCCTTGCCCGCGCAACACCTTGCCCGGCAGCGTGTCGGTCATCTTGCCATTCTCTATTACCGGGATTCCATTTACCAGCACACACTCCATACCCACGGACAACTGGTTCGGCTTTTCGAACGTAGCCAGATCGCGAATTTTTCCCGGATCGAAAATCGTCACATCCGCCCACATGCCTTTTTTCAGCACTCCGCGGTCGGTCAACCGCATGCGCTGAGCGGGCAGGGCGCTGAATTTACGGATCGCTTCCGGCAGGCTCAACAACTGGTCTTCCCGCACATATTTGCGCAGAATCCGTGGAAAAGTGCCATAGCCGCGAGGGTGCGGATGTTCGCGGCCCAGGATCCCTTCGGTTGCGGCGCCTTGCGAATCGTTATCGATCGATACCCAGGGCTGCTTCAAAGCCAGCGCCACATCCTGT
>DATHIZ010000588.1:0-2095 GCA_035316385.1 Bryobacteraceae bacterium
GCCCCATATTTTCGGCCTTGGAGCGGTAGGCGCCCTCCGCCTCCACATAGACCTGCCACTGACGTCCGAAACGATTGAAGTAGTTCACCAGGTAGCCGCCCATGAACGCCTGCAGCGTCTGATAAACATCGCCCACGGCAACGCCTTGCCGGATGACCTTGGCGCGGTCCACATCGACAAACTGTTGTGGAACGCTCGGCAGATAAGTGGTGCTGGTGCCCACCAGTTCCGGACGCTTTTTCGCCGCCGCAATAAATTTGTCCACATTCGCAGTGAGGAACGGCAGATCCTTGCCCGAACGGTCTTCGAGCATCATCGAAACGCCGCCGGAACTCCCTACGCCAGGAATGGCGGGTGGAGAAAACGAGAACGCGATGCCGTCGGGTATCTTGGAAAGCCCTTGCGCAATGTGATTCCGGATAGCTTCATACTGCTCGTTTGGTTGTTTGCGCTCGTCCCATGGCTTTTCGGTAACAAAGAAGAACGCGTTGTAGGTGCTCTGCACAAAACTCAAGAGGCTAAAGCCGATAACGGATGTACAGCCTTGCACTCCCGGCGTGTGCATGATAACGTCTTCCACCTTGCGTGCGGCATCGCTAGTGCGCTGCAAAGAAGCCGAAGTCGGCAACTGCATGGCGACGTAAACGTAGCCCTGGTCTTCCTCGGGTAGGAACGAGGATGGCAGCCCCGAACCGATGGATACAGCTCCCACGGCAATGGCGGCAAGCAGAACCAGACTGATCACGGCTCTGCGGATCAATATGGAGGAAAGGCTCACGTAGCCATTTGTCACTTTGGCGAACATGCGGTTAAACCAACCGAAGAACAGCGCCAACGGTCCGCGTGATTTCTTTTTGGGCCGCAGCAACAGCGCCGCCAGAGCGGGACTTAAGGAAAGCGCGTTGAAAGCAGAGATGATGACCGAGATGGCGATAGTAACGGCAAATTGCTGATAGAGGCGGCCCGTAATGCCCGGTATGAAGATGGTGGGGACAAACACCGCCGTGAGAATCAGCGCGATAGCTATGACGGGACCCGACACTTCTTCCATCGCCTTGAGCGCCGCGTCTCTGGGCGTCATGCCTTCTTCGATATGCCGCTCCACGGCTTCCACCACCACGATCGCGTCGTCGACAACCAGACCAATGGCAAGGACCAGGCCAAACAGGGAAAGCGTATTTATAGAAAAGCCAAGCAGCGGAAAAATGATGAACGTACCAATCAAGGAGACGGGAACCGCGGCCAGCGGAATCAACGTGGCGCGCCATCCTTGCAAAAAGATATACACCACAAGCACGACCAAAGCCAGCGCTTCGAGCAGGGTGTAGAAGATTTCCCGCATTCCCGCCGTAACAGCCTTGGTTGTGTCGAGGCTGACTTCGTAATCGAGATCCTTCGGAAAGCGCTGCTTTAGTTCGCCGATACGCTTCCTCAAGTTGCTGGCTGCTTGCACGGCGTTTGATCCGGGCAACTGATAAACGGCAAGAATGGCGGACGGATTCCCGTTGTAGCGTCCCGTCAGGTTATAGACCTGGGCTCCCAGTTCGACGCGGGCAACATCCCTTAAACGCAGATTCGAGCCGTCGGGATTGACGCGCAGAATGATCTCTCCGAACTGCTCAGGCGAGGTCAGGCGGCCCTGCGCTTGCACTGTATAGGTGAACTGCTGGCCTTTGGGCGCCGGCTCACCGCCGATTTGTCCGGCAGGGTTGACCGTATTCTGGCTTTGCAGGGCCGCAATGATTTGCGGAACGGTCACCTGCAGCTTGGTGAGGCGGTCCGGATTCACCCACACGCGCATGGCGTATTGGCCGGCTCCGAAAATCTGGACGCGCGCGACGCCGGGTACGCGGGTCAACTCATCAACTAGATTGATATAGGCGTAGTTGGCGAGAAACACGCTGTCAAAACTGCCTTTAGGCGAGTAGAGCGAAATGAGCGCCAGCGGAGACGAAAGCGATTTGATGACCGTGAGCCCGGAAGTGTTGACCTGCGGCGGCAGTTGAGCCTGCGCTTGCGCTGTCCGCAACTGGGTCAGGACCTGATCGATATCGGAGTTGGTGGCGATGTCGAAGTTGACTGTAATCTGCGTCAG
>DATHIZ010000589.1:0-12099 GCA_035316385.1 Bryobacteraceae bacterium
ACCCTCCGCGTCTCCCCGCCTCCCGCATGCTGACGCATCACATCCAGCATTTCGACACTGTCGAACTCAATAACACCTTCTATAAACTCCCGGCTCAAACCAGCTTGTCCGACTGGCGGGATTCCACGCCGCCCGATTTCCACTTTGCCGTCAAGGGTAGCCGCTTTCTGACCCACATGAAGAAGCTCAACAATGCGCAGGACGGTTTGAACCGCTTTCTTGACGCTGTTGCCGTGCTGGAGCCCAAACTAGGTCCCATCCTGTTTCAACTGCCGCCAAACTGGGACCTCAATATGGACCGCCTGGCGGCATTCCTTGCGCTTCTTCCGCGTTATCGCCGCTGTGCTTTCGAGTTTCGAAACCCCACCTGGAACACGCCACAAACGTACGATCTGCTCGCCCAGCACAATGCAGCGTACTGCATCTTTGATTTGGCGGGTTACGTTTCGCCCGTGCAGGTAACTGCCGATTTTTCTTACATCCGCTTGCACGGACCCGGGGGCAAATATCAGGGCAGCTACAGTGACGCGGCGCTAAAAGAATGGGCTCGAAAAATACATAACTGGAGCAGGCGGCTGGCCGCCGTATATGTTTATTTTGATAACGACGATTCAGGCTACGCTCCGCAGGACGCTCTCCGGCTGAAAGCGCTCGTTCATGGACGCCCTTCCCGCTGATGCGGATTATACGGGAGATCAGGGCGGGAGATCAGGGCAGAAAGCGATTTGGCTTGAATCCTACTAAGCGGATGCGATCAGTGTTCCGGGCTTCGTACACATAGACAGCAGAAGAGTACAGCCACCCCGTTTCCGGTGGATTCGGCGCGCCGTGCATCCGGTAATCGAGTGGAAACCGGGTGAAGATCAGGCTCGCCCGGGGTAGATGGCTGCGCGAGCTGACCACCTCCGCCGACTTCCAGCCGTGCGACTGCATCAACTGCATAGAATAATAGGCATTCTGAATTGTGTCATGCGCCTGTTCTTCTCTCAGGACCGCCGTAGCTGGCACACCTTGCTTGATCGCAAAATCCGCCATAACATCGGCTTCCACGTGCTGATTATGCGCCGAGCCGCCTGTCATAATCAGCGCGGGTGCGATGCCCCGCCGGTATTCGCGGACGCCTTCCAGCACGCGTGCGCGTTCAACGGGTGATGGCGTTCCATCCGCATTGGCCGGATACCCTAATACAATGATTGCGTCGAAATGGGTTCGTTGCGTGTTCTCCAGCGGAATGGTCGTGTAAACCAAAGCTCCCGCCGCCGCAGCCACAACAAGAATCAACAAAATTATCCATAGCAACCTTTTCATCCAACGCATCGTTCACTAGAATCGTACCGTGTTGGGGATGGCTGGACCTTCGGGAGGCGCCGACCCGGTGGCAGGGTTGTAGGTAGGATTGGACGGATCAATGGGATTCGGCCCCGTCCCTCTGCTCTGCGGTTCGCCGCTTTGGATCCAGGCTGTATAGGTCAGATCGCGCAACAGCAAGGCGGCGTTGGACAGCTGGCTTTTCACCAGGGCGGCCGCTTCTTTGTTATGCGGATCGTTGAGGGCGCCGGCTTGATCGAGGCAGTAGATCTGCTCCACGTGGGTGCTGGCGTCATTCAGATGATGAATCATGGCCGCAAACGGATCGTTCAACACACGCGCGGGTTTGCTGGAGACTAGGGGCTGAAGATCGGATTCAGTCAATCCGATGGAATCTACGAATTTAGATTCAAAGCGGCCATGGACCGCGTGATCGGTTGTATATCCGTGCGGATTGGGACCCTGCCAGCCGTCATGATGAATGGTGTCGTGCAGCGGTTGGGCGCCATCCGCGGTATAGTGCCCCAGCCATCCGACATAAAAGGCGATGTCACGGCGTAAGTTTTCCGACTGTGCCTTGCCTGCGTCCGAAGTATCCTTTAGCGATTGACGGTAAAGGCGCATCGCTGACTTCATGCGATCGAAATTTTCCATCGCGGCGTACGGGAGCGTACCGGTCCAACGGACGTTGGTCAGCTTTGCGCGAGCCGCGTCTTTGTCTTTGATAGCCAGATACTCATCGTAGAGCCGGAGCACAAACTCATAGCGGGATCGGGGAATAGTTGCCATGAAGGCAAACTGTTCCCTAAACCAGCCATGATTGGGATCTTCAAAGATTTTCGAATAAGGCTCAGATGGATAGCGCCAGCTGTCCGGAAGGGGACCGGTCGCGGCGATCCACTCACGGTAGTTCGCGAGGAACGACGGCCCGTCCGCCGGCATGGCATCGATTGCCGCCTTGTTCGCCGCCATGTGACCGCGAGAGCCCCAGGAGCAGAGAAGAAAAATGGAAAGGATCGCGAGTGGGATACGAAGGCTGTTCATCGGAGCAACTCAGAAAGTGAACTTCGCGCCGAGTTGTACGTTGCGGGCCGTGCGGGCGCCGATGATGCGGCCGAAGTCCGCCGCTCCCGCGGTATTGACCACCGCGCCAGAGCATCCGCCGGAGGTACTGCAGCTGGCATTGGTGGAATTGAGCAGGTTCTCCGATTCGAGAATTGCAGTCAGCTTGTAACGCTCGGCGATCGTGAAACTGCGCGCCAGCCGGGCGTCCAGCTGAAAGATTGAAGGACCGGTGGTATCGTTCCGGCCACGAAAAAGAGGACGGTCATTCAGAATCCCGTCATTATTGAGGTCAGTTCCGGCGACGACGTTAATGGGATAGCCAGAATTGTACAAGGCGCTGGTGGATATCTCAAAGCCGTTGATCCAGCGGAGCCAGTGGCTATGCGCCAGCGGTTCATACAGGCCCTGAACAACCAGGTAGTGACGAACATCGTCCTCGCTGTTTCCGTAGTCACGAGCCAAGTTGGTGGGGTCTTCCGGTGATCCGCCTTCCCCCAGAGTGTTCGAAAGAGCGTGCGAATAGGTGTAAGTTCCCGCGAACGACAACCCCCGGCTGATGCGCTTGGTCAGGTTAATGAAAACGCTGTTGTAGTTTGAGTTGCCGCCGGATTCGATCAAATTGATCTGGTTGAATTGAGGATTGGGCCGAGTACTTCCAAACACGGGACGCCCATCGGCCAAATAGGAAACGGGAGCTCCCAGGTTACTATTTTCGGAGTACAAGCCGTGCCGCAACGCCGCAAAGTTGGTTCCCACGGTGACGAGAAGATCATTCCCCAGTTCGCGTTGGATTTGAAGGTTCGCCTGGTGCTGGTAGGCATTGTGAAATCCAGGCGCGAAGGCATTGATGTTGGAAGGGGTCTGAAAGCCGGATTGCGTCAGGTCCGGAACCGTCGGGAAAGCAGGCGCGGCGGCGGATGTGCCAGGTATGGAATAGCTCAGGAAGGTTTTTCCGTTCTGTTGCGCGGCGTTGTAGAACACGGAAAGCGGCGGGATGTCATAGTACATTCCATACGCGCCGCGAATCACCGTTTTCCGGTCGCCAAAGGGGCTCCAGGTGAACGCCGCGCGGGGCGCCCAGTCGCCTAGATCGCTGTTCACTTTCCGGGAGAGCGGATAGGGCGCCTGCGCGTTGAAGGTGGGAAAGAGAACCGCTTCGTAGCGAAGTCCAACATTAAAGGTCAGGTTCGGCGTGACGCGAAATTCGTCCTGCGCAAAAAAGTTGATGAAGTTGAAGCCGACGTTTATATTCGGATTCCCGGCCGTCGCGGTGAACTGCGTGTAAGTATATGGATTGCCGGTAGCGGGATTCACCACGCCAGCAAGCGTGTTCAGATACTGGTTCAAGGGAGTGACCGCGGCGAATTCGTTGGCTGCAGGCAAGCCGCCAAACGTGAATTGGCGCGTCAATGCGGAAGTATTGTTGAAGGCGGTGTGTTCGTAATCGACGCCGAACTTCCAGGTGCTGCGTCCATGTGTCCAGGTCAGGTTATCCAGGATCTGGTTACTCTGTTCATTGGTCGAGGCAAACGCGAGCGGGTTATACCCGATGTTGGCGACGCCGGTAATGTTGACGGCCGCGCTGATAGCTCCGGGCAGCGGCGCAACCGGAGGATTGTCCGTGAAACGCTGAATCACTCCGCCACGAACTTCATTCACCAGATTTGGCGTGAGCAGGGTGGCGAGCTGTACGGCGCCACCGTTCATTCTGTCGTCGTAACTGGCTCCGCGATTGGGAATGGTAAGTCCACCGGCGTTGTCCGGCTGGTGGTTGGTAAAGCGGCTGTAGCGGACGTAACCGGAATTTTTTTCATTGAGTGAGTAGTTCACTTTTGCCACGAGCGTCCGGTAAGTTTCGCCGAATGGGGAATTGCCAAGCTGGCTCGCAGGCAGTTTGAGCGCCGCGGCGTTAGCTGGAGAGATGGTGACGGCCGTGGGCAAAGTATACGGATTGCTTTCGTATTGCCCGAAAAAGAACAACTTGTTCTTGATGATGGGGCCGCCAAGGGTGAACGCTTCATCGTGCCAGGTGCGATTCGGATTAACCGCGGCGAGTGAGGGACGCGCCTGCATATCGCTGAAGCGATACAGAAAAAGTGCTGACCCGTGAAAGTCGTTCGTGCCCGACTTGAGAATGACATTGACCTGCCCACCCGCCGCGCGGCCAAATTCGGCGGAGTAGCCGTTGGCCAGCACCTGCATCTCTTCCACAGCTTCGGGAGTAGTAATGACGAGACGGATCTGGCGATTGCCTCCCTTCTGGGTGTTGTCCAGGCCATCGACGGTCCAATAGGAGCGCTCGGTACCGCCGAACGTGAATTGAGTGGTGCCGAAGGTGCTGCTGGTGAGGCCCTGGACCCCAGGGGACAAGAGATGGAAGTTGTAAATGTTGCGGGATATCACCGGTAGCTCTTCTACCTCTTTCGCGCTGAGCACAGCGCCAGTAGCGGCGGTGCCTGTGTCCGTGATGGGAGCATCGGAGTTGACTTGCACGGATTCCGCTTTGGCGCCCACCTGCATGGAGACATCGACGCGGGCGGCTTGGCCGACCACCAGCGAAAGACCGGTTTGGACATAGGTACTGAAGCCGTCGGCAGTAGCCGTCAGTTCATAGCGGCCCACTTTTAAAATCGCGAAACGAAAGTAACCCTGATCGTCGGTGGTTGCCTCTGCCGAGATATTGGTATCGACATTGCGCGCGATCAGCTTGGCGGCTTTTATGGCGGCTCCGGAAGTGTCGCGGACGTACCCTTCCATCGCGGCGTCGCTGGCGTTCGATTGTGCGTGAACTGTCGTATCGACCAGGAGGCAGACGGTCAGAAAAAGGAGAAATGAGGATAAAACTTTGAGCATCGAGTGGGTGCTCCGGTGGCAAGAAACAAGCAATGGCTGGCGGCAATCCCCGGAGTTGAGTTCAGAGTAGCAACGAGATATGAAGGATGGATTACACTTTGGTCAAAGATTGACTACGGCATTGACTGCTGAAGGAAAATAGCTAAAGTTCCCACGTTCGAAAGGTGTGCTGATGGAGTTCAAGATTGACTCTCTTTCCCCGAAAAGTGACGCCCTCCATCCGGAGTAGTAGGCGCTGTTCCGCGGCAGCTTCAGAACGAAGTTTGATTTCGCCGCCAGATCCTATCACTCGTTGCCACGGAAGGCGATTGAGCGCTTCCGTCCTGAGAAGCCGTGCCACCGCGCGGTGGTGAAGCGGATATCCGGCGGCTGCGGCAACCTGCCCGTACGTGGCGACCTTGCCTTTCGGAATGGAAAGAATCATTCGACGAAAGGCCGCATCGCGAAGCTCGTCCGGCCGCAAGCCGCTTCTCAGGATTCGGTCTGTCACCGATTTGAGATTCCGTCCTGAAGGATTGTTCCGACGCATCGAGGATAAGCCGTCTATGACAACTGTACTCAACAGGGGTTGTGGTTGCCGTGTGTTTACCGAGCTTGATGATACTCAGGATGCATTTGCTGCAGCACCCGGTGTAAGGCAGAAACAGCTGTTCGCAGCTCTTCCTCGCGTGTAAGGCAATCGGGGCAAAGACGCAGCCATTCACCGCGAGCGTCAGTGATGACATTACTCTCCGACATTTTTTTGGCAAGATTGCTGGCATTTGCATGGCGAACCGCGAGAAATGCGCCGTGGCCGGCATCACCTCCCATTGCGTCTATTCCAACATCAGCAAGATAAACTTTCAACTGGCTGAGTTGTTTTTGTCCATACTCACGCAGGCGCTCCACAGTGATGGCCAGCGTAAACTGCTGCCCGCTGCGGGCCTGATAATAGGTGAGCACCGGAGGCGTCGATTCGAGAAAGGCATCGCCACCCGCACGCAGCTGCGGCGGATCGGGGCGCTCATAACCAAACGTGTTTTCGCGCGCGAACCAACCTGTATCGAGTGGGCGTAGTCCGCTGGCAAGAATTTCAGGCGACAGATAGAGAAAACATGCACCGGGGCCACCGCGAAGATATTTATAGCTGCCGCCTAAAACGAAATCAGCGCGCATGGCAGCAACATCCACGGGAAAGACGCCGATAGCGTGATAGGAATCGACCAACAGCTTTGCGCCAACACTGTGACAGGCGCCGGCGAGCTGGTCCAGATTATGTACGGCTTGTCCGTTCATGAACATCACCTGAGAAATCACGACGAGATCGATCCCTTGCCGTAGATGCCGCATGATCCCCGTCACGGTGAATAGACCCTCAGCATCGGCTTCAACCCAACGCATTTCTATGCGTCCGAGCGAGGCGTACTGTTTCAACAGCAGGTCGATGGAATCGAATTCCCCACGCGTACTCAAGACGCGCGGGGTTCCGGGCAGCGCATTCAACACAGCACGCAGGCCTTGTCCGGCGGATGTCTTCGGCACAATGCAATCGACACGCGGAGCATTGATGAGTTGGGCAATGCGAGCGCGAAAGGCTTCCTGTTCCGCCAGCCAAGCATCCCACGCATCGCCGAGTTTTGTTTCCCACAACAAAGTTGCGTCGCGCACGTCCTCCGCCATCGCGTCGAGTGGACGGCCTAAAGAATGGTTGGCGAGATAGACGCGATCGCTGGCCAGCACGCGGGAAAACAACGGCGCGATGTGCCGCTGCACGGATTCTTCGATAAGCGGACCAGAGCCGAGTTGCGCAACGGCTTCGTCAATCCTACGGTTCATCGCCGCCACGCCGTTTCATCGCTGCTTCAGTCCTGTACGGACGGCGAACAGCTCAGGGAAAAACGTCAAATCCAATGCCTGGCGCAGAAAGCCGACGCCGGATGAACCTCCGGTGCCGGGGCGGAAGCCAATGATGCGTTCGACGGTCTTCATGTGACGAAAGCGCCAGAGCAGGAAATACTCTTCCACGTCGACCAGCTTTTCGCACATCTCATATATGTCCCAGTGCTTGCGCGGCTGCTCGTAGATCCGCAGAAAGAGTTCCGTCAGTTCATCGTTTTTCTGGTAAGGTTCGGACCAATCGCGCTCGACGCACGCTTTAGGAACGGCAAGGCCGCGCCGCTCGAGATGCCGTAGAAATTCGTCATACAGGCTGGGGGACTCCAGCGTCCTCTGCAAATCCTGATGGATCTCTGAAACATGGGCGAAGACTTTGATCGCATCCCGATTTTTGTTTCCTAACAGAAATTCAAGCTTGCGGTACTGATATGACTGAAAGCCGGAGGCATGGCCGAGTACTCCGCGAAATTCCATGTATTCCGATGGAGTGAGCGTTTCCAATACCGCCCATTGTTCAAAGAGCTGCATCTGGATGAGCTTGGCGCGGGACAGAATTTTGAAGCAGGGATCGAGCTGGTCCTGCCGCACATAACCGATCGCCGCCTTCAACTCGTGGATCAGCTGCTTGATCCAGAGTTCGGAGACTTGGTGCTGGATGATGAACAGCATTTCGTCATGGTGCGGCGGCTGGGAGAGCGGCCGCTGTTGCGATAGCAGAGCATCGAGGCAGAGATAGCCTGCATAGCTCATCCGATCCTTGAAATCGGTGACGATGCCAGCTTCCAGCGGCCGCTGATTCTTTTCCGACGACATCTCTCGCATTATAGAAGTCCGAGTTGACCGCTTTACTTCCGAGCAATTTTTGATTCGGACTCCTTGCAGATTGCCGCTTGGTTTCTAGAATAGGCGACTATACAGACATATGGAAAAGATGGATTCTGGAAGGCTGTCGTAGGGCGCTGGCGAAAGGACGCGCGGTCACTGTGCTGGTGCGCAGTCGAATCGTTTGGATCGATAGTCAGAGAGGCGATGGGTAATCCTGTTGGCTCACTGGTTTCTGAAGTCAGAAGATAGGTCTAACGGATGAATAGAACTCGCAAGACAGCGCTGGCACTATCACTGGTTATTTTGATCCTGTGCCTGGTGGGTAGCTTCGTGACTCGAGGAGTAATGGAGCACCTATCATTCCTTCACGGCCAGAGAACAGGGTGGAGTAGCGTTGTTATCCCGCACGGCATAGTGGATCAGAGGCCGTGGCAGACTGCCGCGACTATTGCGCCGTTAGCTGTATCTACCGAGGAGCGGGAGCTTGCGCGAGAGGCGGAGCGATTGGCGGATCATGAGGTCAGTCAAGCCTTCGCTCAATCCCTGCGGCAGGCGAGCGCAGAGACCAGAGAGTTGAAAGGTAAAGCGCTCGCTTTGCAAACGAGGGTGACCGAGTTACAACAGACGGTAAAGGAAGACCAAGCCCGAGTAGCAGAGCTAACGGCGAAAGGTGTTCCGTTGGGCGATAGCACCGCTAACTCTGTTGCGGAGCCTGGAGCGGCAGGGGACGAGCTCAGCGTTGCGAAAGCGCAGTTGAGTCTCGATCAGAACGAGTTGGCTGACTCGATGGAGGATATAGCACGCGAGAGTGGAGATCAGCGCGTAAAGATTCAGCAGGAGCTTTCGTCGCGGGAAGCGGCGATGAAAAAATACGAAGCACAGGTGTCTCTCGGTGAGGGCCAGACCGCAGTAACCGCAGCAGGGCAATACACCACCCTGGCTGGACAGATCTCGGAGTGGTTGGCGCAAAGGAGCAGAAAACAACTGATTGAGCAGGCGGAACAACTGGCGAATGCGGATGTGGCTGCTCTCACTGAAGACCGCACAAGGCTTGGAGCCGAAGCCCAAGCAGTGGAAGCCGCCTCGATCAAATCTACAAATCCGGGACGTCCTGAGCGTTTAAAGCGCCTGCAACTGATGGCTTCTCAACGGAATGTCCTGAGCATTCTCAATGACCGGTTAGGGGCTCAGCAACAACTGGTTGCGCTCTACGCAAAATGGGCGAAACAGGTGGATCTGCAGCACAAGATGGTATCGCATCTGCTGTTGCAGTCGATGACTATGATTGCGGCGATATTGGTGTTGACCATATTGGCCGGCTGGGCGTTACAAGCGTCGCTGGATCGAATGTGGCGAGACCGTAAGCAGAAGCAGACCCTGCGCACAATTCTGAATTTGGGCACGCAACTTATTGGATTGGTGCTCATTCTTCTGGTAATCTTCGGGGTTCCGAAACAGACGCCGACGATCCTTGGGCTTGCCACGGCGGGACTCACGGTTGTGTTCCAAGACTTTATCCTGGCCTTTTGCGGATGGTTTGTGTTGATGGGACCAAACGGAGTACGAGTGGGCGACTGGGTAGAAATTGATGGCGTCGGGGGCGAGGTGGTGAAGATAGGATTGTTCCGCACCTTGCTGCTAGAGACAGGGAATTGGACTGCGAACGGTCATCCAACCGGCCGGCGGGTCTGGTTCCTGAACGGGTATGCAATTCGCGGAAAATACTTCAACTTCTCGACTGCGGGACAGTGGATGTGGGATGAAATCAAGGTCAGCATTCCAGCCGCAATCGAGGCCTATCCTTTGATTGACAAAATTCGAGAAGCGACAGTGAAGGCCACCGAGATAGACACAACGATGGCCGAGCAAGAGTGGAAACGAGTAACCCACGAGGAGGGTTCACCGCATTTCAGTGCAACGCCTTCCGTCGATATACGACCAGCAGGCGCGGGCGTGGATATTGTCGTTCGATATGTAACCCGAGCGGGAGTGAGACTTGAAACACGGAATCGATTATTCGGAATAGTTGTTGAGTTGATGCAGGGACCGCGAGAGCAGAAGCAGAACGTCAGGGCAATCGTAGGTTAGGAGATCAGAGAACGATCCTATACTGCTCCCGATCGGTCGCGAAAGACGTTCGATACCTTTTGCTTCGCCGACGTCCGCTTGGCAGGCTGCTTTGGAGCGGGCATCTTCGCGCGCGCCCGATCTGCCGACTGGGTGGTGTGTGCAGTGACGATCGCCCGGATCAACCCCGGAAAGCGTTGCTCTAACTCCGCGCAACGCGAGATGTTGTGCATCTCCACACCATGGCGCTCGCTCCGGATCAGGCCGGCCTCGCGAAGGATGTTGAAGTGCTGCGAGAGGGTAGACTTCGGGATCACCTTATCGCTTACCGTCAGGAAGTTCGAGCAGTTCCGCGGGCACTCCTGCGCAGCGATGTCAGCATAGATGGCCACCCGCACGGGGTCCGACAGTGCGTGGAGGATTCCCTCCACCGTCACTTCCTCAATCGACGGATGGAACAGGGGCCGCATACCTATAAGAGTAACCACCTCGAGAAGAGTAGCCACCTCGAGGAAAGCGGTCTCAATAGTTCTATTATCCCGAACTAATGAATCTTTCCCATCGCTAAATCCATCCATTCTCTAGAACGGACCGGGGGCAGCCCAGCGCGGTAGCCCCGAGAGATCTCAGAAGTTCAACCCATATACGAAAGACGATCAATCATGAAAAAGCTCGAAGGAAAAGTAGCAGTCATCACCGCCGCGACCTCCGGCATGGCGCTCGCCACAGCAAAGCTCTTCGTTGAAGAGGGCGCGTACGTCTTCATCACCGGACGCCGCCAGGAGAAGCTCGATGAGGCCGTGAAGCTTATCGGCAAAAACGTCACCGGCGTACAGGGCGACGCCGCTAATCTCGCCGACCTCGACCGCCTCTATAAGACTGTCAAACAAGAAAAGGGCAAGATCGACATCCTTTTCGCCAGTGCCGGCCAGGGCGAGTTGGCCACGCTCGAACAGGTCACCCGAGAGCACTTTGACAAGACTTTCAATCTCAACGTGCGCGGCACGCTCTTCACTGTACAGAAGGCGCTGCCGCTTTTTAACGACAACGGCTCCATCTTCCTCAACGGCTCCGTCGCGAGCATCAAGGGCTTCCCGGCGTTCGGCGTCTACAGCGCCAGCAAAGCCGCCGTGCGCTCCTTCGCGCGCACCTGGCTGATCGAACTCAAGGAGCGAAGAATTCGCGTGAACATCCTTAGCCCCGGCACCATCGATACGCCGATCCTCGACCCCCTTGGCCCCGACGCCAAGGAGGGCTTCAAAGCCCTCATCCCGCGCGGCGAGTTGGGTCGTCCGGAAGAGATCGCAACCGTAGCTCTTTTCCTTGCCTCTAACGACTCAAGCTTCGTCAACGGCGTCGAGCTCTTCGTTGACGGCGGCGCCGCTCAGATCTAATCAGTGAACTTTTGATCGAGTAAACCAATGCGGCTGGCGGCGCATAGCCTAACAGTTCCAATCTGTGCGCCGCGGCGGCGGTCACTCTGCATTTAAATCGTCCAGCCGGTTTATAGACAGAGTACAGTTGCGATGCCGACTTATCGGTATAGATCATCCTCCAACATTTGCGCCAGACCCGAGTTTGCATTCGAGCCAGGCCCTTATTGGCGCCGACGCAAGAAAGCAACTTTTTGCCGCACACGGCTTTTTTCGAAGACCTCAGTCAATTGCCGAAGCATACCGCGCTGGATCACGCTTCTCTGAGGGCTGAACATGTACGCGGCAGCCGGCCGGCTGGTGGTATGGGTTTTCAACGTGGAAGGGGTGGGAGACACTTTGGGCGCAGGCTGCGTAAACGGGGTTTGGATTGGCGAGACTTGGAGGTGATTAGGCGGCCTGCTGCGTGGATGCCTCCTGGTCTTCGCGGTGGTTTTGGTGCGTTCGGGCGGTTTGGAAGTTGTTTTCCTTACATTCGAGATGGAGCTGGGCGCCGGTGGCGCGGGCTTCGTGGTAGTTGACGTCGGCTTCACGGCAGAGCAGGTCGAGCTGGCGCATCTTCTCTTTGTGGGTTTGCGAAGCGAAGCCAATTTCCTGCTTTTGTCTTTCGGCTCTTAGCTTTCCCAGGTCGTTCAGGCAGCGGTGATAGGCGCGCTCGTGCATGGTTTCGTAG
>DATHIZ010000590.1:0-7550 GCA_035316385.1 Bryobacteraceae bacterium
CGCCAATAAAGACGTGCGTGATGTCGTGTCCCGCCAGCGCATCGCGCACGGATTGCGCATCCTGAAGGTCCGCGGGCACTGGCTCAACACCCGGGGCATGCTGAGGGTTCCTGGCCAGACCAAGAACACGCCAGCCCGAGCCGGCCAGCTGCGCAGCCAGGTTGCCGCCTACAATGCCGGTGGATCCGGCTATGAGTGCCGTCCGCGTTGCGGAGGCAGATTTTTTATCAGCTATTCCATTCACTATCCAGTTGGATGACCGGAGAAACCTTGCGATTCGTTGATTTTCCATCCCGCTACCATGGGTTCAGGACCGATGAAGCGTGAACCCGAATTTTTTGGAGATACCGAGCTCAATCTCGTCTTCATGGCCAGGCGCTTGCGCGAGGCGCTAAAGATAGAGGAGATTTTTACGGCAGCCAACATCGACTATCTGGTGGAGACGGGAACCTATACGGGCGGCATGCTTCTGAAACGAGAACTCACGGGCGCATTCTTCTACGTCACCCCAGAGGCGTGGGGACCCGCAAGTCAACTCCTGCTGGCCAACCGCTTCAAGCCCTACCAGCAAGAGAGCGCTTAAGAAGCCGGCTCGGATTTCCGCAGGATGGCGGCCATTTCTTCGGGAGCCGTGTCGGCCAGAAACGTACCGAATCCGGTCTCAACGGTCGCAAGATATTTCAGCTTGTTGGGGCTGCGCTGCAGTGGCAGGAACTGCACGTGAAAATGATACGGCGCGTCCGGATCGTGCAGCGGCGCCTGTTTCACCGCCATCATCAACGGCAGCATGAATCCGTACAGCTGATCGTACTTGCGCCGGATCACGCTGATATTCCGGGCCAGACTGTCTAGCTCGGCATCGGTTAAATCCAATAATGTGCGCACGTGACGCCGCGCGCAGATATTCACTTCGGCGGGAAAGCGCGCGGCGAACGGCACGTACGCAACGAAGTGCTCATCGCCCGAGACGATGCGCGATTTCTGCCGCACTTCCTCCGCCAGCAAATGGCAGAAAAGACACTCGCCGCCGTGCGTACTGGCGTACCGGCGCGCGGACTCGATTTCCTTCTCGACCACAGGCGATACGAACGGCATGGCATAAATCTGGCCGTGCGGATGCGGCATGGTCACACCCACCGCTTCGCCGCAATTTTCGAAGATGGCAACCATGGCAATGCCTGGGTCGGCGGCATGGTCGGCAGTGCGCTTCGTCCACAGACCGATCACCTTGCGCCAGTTCTCCACGGTCAGCTTCGAGGGCGGCAGTGAATGTTCAGGCGAATACAGCACCACATCGCAGGCGCCGCGCGCGCCATTTGCATCGAAGGGAGCCGGATCGGTCAACGGGTCGAATGGATCGGCATGCGGCGAGAATCCCGGAAAATCATTGGGATACAAATAGACGTCGTATTCCGCCGGAACTTTGCCGGACCCGGGATCGAAAGGACACCAGTTCGCGGGCATTTGCGGCCGGTGCTGGCGATCCGTATTGAAGACAATCCACTGGCGCAGTAGCGCGTGCCAACGCAGTTGGTGCATGCCTATTCCAAAGGAAACGCGACGGTGTTGCTGGTGTTTCCGTTTTGCACCAGAACTAGTTGGACAGTGCTCCTGGCTCCGAGGTCTTGGGGCAAAATCACCCGCACTTCATAGACGCCAACCGAGCCTTGCGGCAGAGTGGCCGAAACCACTTCCGCCGGTTCGTTATTCACCGAGGCGCTAACCGGCTTCAGCACCTGCCCGTCCGGCCCATCTACTTGCCCTAATCCAGTGGCCCAGACGGTTAGCACTTCGCCCGGTTTCGCAGGCGTATCCGGACTGACCGGCGCGCCCGCTTCATGCAGCAGCAGCCCGCTTCTCGGCTCGTTCGCGCCCACTGCGAAGATTCCGGGAAACGCCGCCGTGAATTTTACTGCTAGCGCGCTGGTCGTGCTCACGGCTCTAGTGGCATGCACAGTCCGCACATACAAACTTCCGGCGGAAGCGCCGCCCAAATCGGCAGGCATTTGCAATTGCACCTGCTCTGGAGACACGGACAACAGCGGCAGCGGAAGGCCGTTCAGCAGTACCTCCACTCCAGCGAGTTCGCGCGGCAGCGGAGTGTCAGCGGAAGCCGGCGCATATTCTGACGTGTCGCTCAACCCCGAGACTTGCAGGGTCAGCAGCGTTCCCGGAGCAAGGGCGGTGGAGACAAGGCTTGCGGAATTTACGATCGCGTCGCCCGGCAGGACGCTATCGCCCGGAGTGAACACCAGGATGCGCCGGTCGGCTGCGTCCGCCACGAACAGGTTTAGGCCATCCGAGGCGAGCGCCGAAGGATTGCGCAAAGAACCGGCGCCCGGAATTTCGTTCACGACCGCCGATGTAAAGTCGGGTTGGCCCAGGACTTCATCGGCGGGCGTGTCATCGCCGGACGGCAGCGTATTCCAAACCAGTACCCGATGCCATCCCGCATCGCCAACAAAGAGATGCTTACCGTCAAGCGCCACGGAAACCGGGTCGAGAAATGGCCGGCTTAGAATAACGTCCGGTTTCTGGGATCCGGTGACGCCGCGCCAAATCAGCACGCGGTGATTGACCGTATCGGCCACCGCCACGGTGCTGCCGAATGTCGCCGATGCGGCCACGCCCTGAATCACGGATTGATTCGCCACCGCAA
Organism: Bryobacteraceae bacterium; assembly: GCA_035316385.1. Classification (GTDB taxonomy): domain Bacteria; phylum Acidobacteriota; class Terriglobia; order Bryobacterales; family Bryobacteraceae; genus Bog-105. Next base: position 2,660 of record DATHIZ010000590.1, read on the forward strand.
CCGCCGGAAATCCGCACAAGGCGCAAGTAACCCCCGGCCGGTCGAAGAGCTCGTCTTTCGCACCCGGGATTTTGCCGAGATCAAACGTTTGCACATGATCGGTGGAGTCGGCGGCATAGAGGCGGCCCTGCGAGATAAACAGCGAATGCGCGGCAATTCCAGGGTCGCGTGACGAAAAAGAAGACTGCCCAATGACGGCCCGGGCCGCCTGGCCACTCTGAAACTCGGCCGCGTAAGCGGAATAAACGCCGGTGGACGAAACAAGAACCAGCGCGGGGATAAGTAGCTTGCTCATGTTCCGTCGGCTGCCTGCCTATTTCTTTTTCTGCTTGTAAGTTGCGGTCACGCTAGTGGAAATTCCACCACGCGCCTCAAAATCGCCAACAACCGTCGCTTCCTTTGGATCGGCCGCCTTCACCACATCCCGCAGAAAGCGGTTGACCACGTTCTCCTGAAAAATGCCCAGATTGCGATAAGCCAGCATATACATCTTGAGTGATTTCAATTCCAGGCAATGCCGTCCGGGAGTATACACCAGCCGTAGAGCGCCATGGTCCGGCAGGCTGGTCTTAGGACATATCGACGTAAACTCCGGCATTACGATTTCGATTTCATACTCGCCATACTGGTTCGGCCAGGTTTCGATTTCCGGCAGCGGCGCTTCGACGCCCGCCGCGGCATGCTCATCCGTATATTGACGGTTCTTCTTCATTTCGCATCCAGCTTGGCGGAGTCCAGCTTCGTGGAGAGCAATTCCAGGAAAAGCCCCACATCTGTGACGACTCCAACCGCCTGCCCGGTTCCACGGTCGCTCACCTTCGTCGGTACGGCGGGGTTGATGTCGACGCAAACAATCTTTACCCAGGCCGGCAGCATGTTGCCCGCCGCAATGGAATGCAGCATCGAACTGAGGCACAGCACCACGCCGGCGCCTTTCAACTGCTCGGCATAGGCATCCTGCGCCGCGTTCATGTCGGTAATCACATCGGGCAGCGGGCCGTCGTCGCGCAAACTTCCCGCCAGCACGAAGGGCACATTTGCCTTGACGCATTCGTACATGACACCTTGGGTCAGCCGCCCGGATGCAACCGCTTGTTTGATGCCGCCCGCGCGATTGATGGCGTTGATCGCCTGCATGTGATTGCGATGCCCATGCTGTTCCTGCCGTCCGTCCGAGGCGCGCACGCCCAGCGAGGTACCGAGCAGCGCGGCTTCAATATCATGCACGGCCAGCGCATTCCCCGCCAGCACAACATCGATCCAACCCGCGCGAATCAGCCGCGAGAGCGGCACGCCGCCACCGGTATGCACCACGACCGGCCCGGCCACGGCTACGATTTTTTTCCCATCCAGGCGCACCTGCCGCAGGATAGCGGCGGTCTGCTCCACCGCCGTCTCCACCTGGCGCTCCGAAGAGATTTCGTTGCTCATGAAGGCGAACGCCAACCGGTCGCGCTCTTTCGCTACCGGCACTACGCGAATCCCCTTCATGCCGGTAACAATGAAATCGCCTGCTTTCACATCGCGCAAGCGGCGGCAGACTGCCTTGCCGTCTTTCACCACAATCATGGCGTCCATGCGCTGGCTGCCCACTTCGAGCCACTGGCCGCCATGCCGCACCAGCGTCTTCTGATTGGTGGTGGAATAGAAATCTTCCGGCGCGCAGGTATCGCCCTCCGACGGTTTCAGCTCGGCATCGGTCGTATCGACCGGCGCGCAGCCGAGGGCGAGCAGTTGCGTCATCATGTTCTCCATCCGCTCGGCCGATTCTGCCGATACGCGAAGACGCAGGTTAGACGGATCGCCGTTGGTGCGGCCTATCGAGAAATGCTCTACCTGGAATTGCCCGCCGAACTCGACCACTGCGTCGAAGATCTGCTCCATGATGTGCGAATCAATGAGGTGGCCCTGCGCTTCCACTACTTCGGAGAGTGGAAGCTCGGCTGCTGATGCGGTTTCGGTCATTTTAAGAATGGGTCAGAAACACCGGCAAGCCTTCTTTGCTGGTGTAGGTGGGCCGGTAGCGTTCCGTGTTGTACATGCTGGCGATATCTACCTTGCGCGGCCCGAGTTTGGGATCGGGTATAGGAACCATGGCGAATTTCCCGTCGGAAATAGCAGCCATTAAACCGAATTTCCCCGAAGTAATCGCATCATACGCCATGGTGCTGAAGGTATTCGCCACCAGGTGATCCAGGAAATCCGGCGCGCCGCTGCGCAGGTCATAGGTCAGATCGCTGACCACCGTCTCGGATTTGGTGCGGGCGATAATCTCGTCACTGAATGCTTCGGCCACGCTGAACTTCTTGCGGTGCCCGAAGGCATCGGGGTCGCCGTATTCCTTCACCTGATAACCCTTCCAGGAAGCGCCTTCAGACAGAATCAATAGGGCGTAGTTACTCGAATTCGCTTGCTTGTCGGTCATGATCAGATCGATCATGTGGTCAAGATCGAACTGGTACTCGGGAATACCGCAGCGGACCGAGCTCACATAGGCGGTGTAAAGCGCCGTATAGCCGGCATCGCGGCCAAACACGCGGAAAATGCCGACGCGTTCGTGCGAGCCAACCGTCGTGCGCTGCCGCTGAATCGCTTCCATGGCGCGCGTAACCGCGGTCGAAAAGCCAACACAGTATTCGGTGTTCCGCACGTCGTTGTCCATGGTCTTCGGAATTCCAGTGACGTGGACGCCCTTCTTGTCGAGCACTGCCGCGTAGCTAAGCGTGTCGTCCCCGCCAATGGCAACCAGTGAATCGATGCCTAACTTTTCCAGGTTTGCCAGCACCCGCTTGGTCATGTCGTAGGTGGTGAAAGTCTCTCCGTTTTTCGTGGTCTGCGTGGAGGGAAAATCAGCCGCGTTCAGAAATTCCGGCACCTTGCGCATCTTCGATGGATTGGTGCGGCTGGTATGCAAAAACGTTCCACCGGTCCGGTCGATGCGCGCGGTATTTTCGCGAGTCAGCGGCAGAATATAGCGCTGCACGCTTGCTGGATCATTGAAATTCAGGTCAGTCAATCCCTTCCAACCCAAACGGATTCCGGTTACGCTATGCCCGTCCGTGGTTGCGCGATAAGTGACACCCTTGATAACGACATTCAAGCCGGGCACGTCACCGCCACCCGTCAGAATGCCGATTTTCTTTCCAGCCATGATTCTCCTGGTTATTGAACGTTGCGAAACGTTACCATTTTAGCCTTGTGTTCGCAAACGTCCAATAGCAGGAGCAGAAACGTTATGTGCTTGCTAGACCCACCACGGTGCGGCAGGCTGCTCACGAATGACAATCTCGTTAAGAAACTCCGCCGCTTTGGTTAAGCCTTCGTCCGGCGACATGAGCGTATCTTCGTGCTCAATCGAGAGCACGTAGTCATAGCCGTACATACGCAGCGTGGAGATGAATTCCTTCCACCAGCCAGCCGGATGGCCGTACCCGCACGAGCGGAAAATCCAGGCGCGATTCCGTTCGTCCGTATACTTCTTCGTATCCAACACGCCCGTCTTCGGAAGGTTGAAATCGTAAATCTCCGTGTCCTTGGCGTGTACGTGAAAAATGCTATCGCCCAAGATGCGAATGGCCTTGATCGGGTCGATGCTCTGCCAGAACATATGGCTCGGGTCGTAGTTGCAGCCCACGCTGTCGCCGGCGATAGAGCGCAGCTTCAGCAGCGTCTCCGGACTGTAAACCACGAAGCCCGGATGCATTTCGATAGCGATTTTCACGCCATGATCGGCGGCAAACTTCCCGTGCTTGGTCCAGTAGGGAGTCACTTTCTTTTCCCACTGCCAGTCCAGGACATCCAGATATTCCGGAGGCCAGGGGCAGGTCACCCAATTCGGGTATTTGGCGCTGTCGCTATCACCCGGACAGCCTGAAAAGTCGATGACCACCGGAACACCCAGTTTGGCGGCCAGTTCCACGGTGCGTTTGCTGGTCTCGGCGTATGCCTTTGCCACGGCAGCGTCGGGATGCAGCGCATTGCCATGGCAGCTTAACGCGCTAATGGTGAAGCCGTGATCATCCAGCTTCTTCTTGAACTCGGACAGCGCCTGTTTGTTGTCCAGCATGGACAGGCTGCAGTGCGGATCGCCGGGATAATTTCCGGTGCCGACTTCCACGGTGGAGATGTTCAATTTCTTGAGCTTCTCAAAGACTTTTTCTAATGGAAATTGCGATAGTAATGCGGTAAAGACGCCAACTCTCATCAGCCGAAGAGTAACACAGCAAGCAAGGATGCCTACCGTCCGTTTGAGAGGCTAAGCCAGCACCGCCAGCCGAGCCACGCCACCGCTATGGCGAAGCCAATAGCCGCTTTGTACTCCTCGTTTCGCCGGTACAGCGACCAGGCGAAAACGCCTGGTCGGCCCGGCCACTTCGCTATGGGCAAAAAGCGGTGGACGCGCTCGGCATAGGGCGCATATTCCCGGAAAATTGTCCGCAGATGCTGCTCTTCCAGTTCGATGGCGGGCAAGTAAACCAACAGAAAGACGAAGGCAAACAACAGACCTAGCCACACGTTGCGGGCCGCGATGACAATGCCTAAAGCCGCGGTCAGCGTTCCGGCATACAGGGGATTGCGCATGCGCGCATACGGACCGCTCATGGCCAGCCTCTGATTTTTGGCCAAATGCCCGGCCGCCCAGCCGCGCAGCAACAGGCCCACTATCGCTACCGGCAGCCCGGTGACTAGTGAATCGAGCGTAGGTTGGGAAAGCCATCCAAAGGTGATGAGCAGCAGGAAGCCGGCGGGCACGCGCAGGCGCTGCACGAAATCGGCGTAGGGCTTGGGAAACATCACAACGTCTCGCGTACCGCCGAAGGCTGAATGCTTTCGCTTGTGGCGTTCGCGATGGAACTGAACAGCGCGTCCGCAACCTGGTCCGCGCTAATCT
>DATHIZ010000591.1:0-31401 GCA_035316385.1 Bryobacteraceae bacterium
GGGTGATCTTCAACCGCAACGCGGGCGGGCTTGCCGGCGCCTACAACAGGGGCGCCGAAGTTTTGCTGAGCCAGCAGTGCGATGTGATTTTTCTGCTCGACCAGGATTCCGCGGTCGACGCGTTGTTTTTCGACCAGATGATGCAGGCCATTACCGGACTCGGTGTGGAAGCCTTCCTGATCGGGCCGAAAATCTACGAGATCGCACTGCGGAAATGCATGCCGGTGATCCCGCCCGGCAAGCGCTTCCCCAAGCCTTGTCGGATTGACGACCAGACTGCGGGACTCTTTCCCACGCTGTGCATCATCTCCTCCGGTTCGGCGATCTCCGCTGCGGCCTACCGCAAGCTTGGCGCATTCCGAGAAGACTATTTCATCGAGTACATCGATGTCGAATACAGCCTGCGCGCAAGGAGCCAGAACATTCCGGTGTATATGAACGCCGCCGTGACGTTGCGACAGACCAACGGGCACATTGAGCGGCACGGCAAGCTGTTCACCACCAACCATGCAGCGTGGCGGCGCTACTACATCGCGCGCAATGCGGTGCATTGCCTGCACCTATACCGTTCACATTCGGGACTGCACTGGCTGAGTGGACTGATGGCTATTCATCAGGCACTGTGCGTGCTGCTGTTCGATGCGCGGAAACTGAAGAAAGTCACTGCCATCGCCTGCGGCTATCTGGACGGTTTGTTCGGCCGGCTCGGCACGTTTGAGGGCCGGCATCCGCGCATAGCCGCCTTCTGCAAGAGTGCCGGAGGCAAGCAGATCGCCATCGACAGCGGATCGCCGGTGGAGGCAGCAGAAGGAAGGCCGTGAAACGAAAACGGAAACTCTCCAGCCTGGAGCACATCGTCGACGGCCATATCGTCTACTTCGTCAGCTTGGAGGGTGGCTTCAGCCTGGATCAGCTTCGCTCAGCGCTGGCGCGAGTGCAGCGCAAGCATCCCGCCCTGCGCGCGCTGCTGCGTGAGGAACCCGACGGGCTGTACTCCGAAACGGACTGCGCGCCGGCGATTCCTTTGCGGGTCGTCCCGCGCGCAACGGAAGACGACTACCGGGGTGAATGCCAGACGGAGCTGACTACCGTCTTTGCCTATGGCCAGCCGCAGTTGCGCGCGGTCTGGCTGCAGTCGGAACGGGAGAACGATTTACTGCTCACAACCTCGCACCGCGTCTGCGACGGCATGAGCATGCTCATCATTGTGAGAGAGGTACTGCAGGCGCTCCACACAGATGAGGAACTGATTCCCTACGAACCGGTCACCACGCGGGACATTATCGGCGATTACCAGCCTTCGCAGCCGGGGAAGAGCAAGCGGAGGGTACGGCTGATTAATGGACTGCTGCGGCTGATTCCGAATTCGCGCCGGGCGCTGAATAATAACGAACACCTTCTGGAATGGAAAGCCGACCGGGCACTGCTGGACGCTCTGAAGCAGCGCTGCAAAGCGGAAGGCGTCACTGTTCATGCCTCCCTAGTGGTCGCGCTGGACCGTGCGCTGCTCGCCGTGTTCGGAAAGGAGAAACTGCCGAAATGGATCGATAACCCGATGGACATACGCCGCGGACGCCTGGCTGCCCTGAAGAGCGACATGGTGTTCTTTGCCGGCGGAAGCTTCAAGGTGCGCAGCGGACAGGCCCCGGAGGAGGAGTTCTGGACAAGGGCGCGCGCGATCCACGACGAGATACACATGCAGATCGAGCGGGAACTGCTTGCCATTCCCAGCCGCTTCTATTTCTTTGAAATGCTGCGCCCGCCGACGAGCGGACAGATCCGGTCGATCGTTCGCCTAGGCGATGCGTTGAAACTCAATGGCAGCTGGAACTGCTTCGCGCTGTCCAATCTTGGTAACATCACGGTCAGCGAGAGCAACGCCCAGTTCCGCGTGAAAGACCTGCGCCTGTACATGCACTCCTTCACGTTCAGGGTGCTTTGCCTGGTTACCTATACGCTCAACGGCGAGATGCGTTTCTACTGCGTGGGTGACGAGAAGTGTCTGAGCCGCAGCCAGGCCGCAACGCTCAAGCGCGAGTTCATGGACCTGCTGCAGCACCAGGTCATGCCGGCGGACGGCGGAGCAGTTGAGGTTGCCCGCATGGCCGGTGCGGTCGCTGAATGATTCCAGTCACAAATCGATGCGGCGCACTTAGGGGCAATCATGAGACGAAAATTATCGGTCATTGAGCACATGGCCGACGTGAACATTCTCTACTTCGTCAGGCTAGAGAATAGCTTCAACCTGGACCGGCTCCGTTCGGCGCTGGCGCGTGTGCAGCGCAAGCATCCCTCCCTGCGCGCGCTGCTGCGTGAGGAATCCGACGGGCTGTACTGCGAAGCGGACTGCGCGCCGGAGATTCCCCTGCGGGTCATCCCGCGCGTGGCGGAAGACGACTACCGGCGTGAGTGCCAGACGGAGTTGACTACCGTGTTTGCGTCCAACAAGCCCCAGTTGCGGGCGGTCTGGCTGCATTCGGAGTTGGAGAGCGATCTGCTGCTTACGACTTCGCACCGCATCTGCGACGCCATGAGCATGTTCACCATTGTCAGAGAGGTATTGCGATCGCTCCACACCGATGAAGAACCGATTCCCTACGAACCAATCACCACGCGGGATCTTATCGGTGATTACCAGCCTCAGCGGCCATGGAAGAGCAAGCTGGCGGCCAGCCTGATGAATGGACTGCTGCGGGTGATTCCGAGCTCGCGCCGGGAGCCGGAAAACAACGAACACTATTTGGAATGGAGAACCGACCGGGCGCTGTTTGACGCTCTAAAGCTGCGCTGCAAGGCGGAAGGCGTCTCTGTTCATGCCGTCCTGATGGTCACGCTGGAACGTGCCTTGCTGGCCGTGTTCGGAAAAGAGAAATCGCCGAAATGGCTCATAAACCCGATCGACTTACGGCGTGGGCGCTTCGCCGCGCTGAAGAGTGACATGGTGTTCTTTGGCGGCGGAAATTTCAAGATAAGCACTGCACCGTCACCGGATGTGGAGTTCTGGGCGAGAGTACGCGCGATCAACGAAGAGGTACGGAGTGCGGTCGAGCGGGAAATACTCGCCATTCCCAGCCGCTTCCATTTCCTTGAAATGCTCCGCCCGCTGGCGAGCCAGCAGATTCAGTGGATCGTGCGGCTGGGCGATTCGTTTAAATTCAACAGCGGCTGGAATCGCTTCGGGCTTTCCCATCTCGGCAACGGCAGTTGGGACCGCTTCGGGCTTTCCAATCTCGGTAACATTGTGGTCGGCGACGGCGGCTCCTCGTTTGGGCTGAAAGATCTGCGCCTCTATATACATTCCTTCAACTTCAGGCTGCTCGGCCTGATTCCTTACACGCTCAACGGGGAGATGCGCTTCTATTGCGTGAGCGACGAGAAATGCCTGAGCCGCGGTGAGGCGGACGCGCTCAGGCGCGAGTTCATGAACGTGCTGCAGCACCAGATCGTACAGGCGAATGACGCTGCCTGCGAGGCTTCCCGCATGGCCGCCGCGAGCCGGTGAATGAAATCATGAGACGGAAATTATCCACGATTGAGCACATCCTCGACGGAAATATTGTCTACGCCGTCAGTTTGGAGGGTAGCTTCAGCCTGGACCGGCTTCGCTCGGCGCTCGCGCGCGTGCAGCGCAAGCATCCCGCGCTTCGCTTGCTGATGGTTGAGGAACCGGACGGGCTGTACTACGAGGCGGAGAGTGCGCCGGAGGTTCCACTGCGGGTCGTCCCACGCGTGACGGAAGACGACTACCGGCGTGAGTGCCAGACTGAGTTGACTACCGTCTTCGCATATGATCAGCCGCAGTTGCGCGCGGTCTGGCTGCAGTCGGAGGTGGAGAACGAACTGCTGCTCACGACATCGCACCGCATCTGCGACGGCACGAGCATGCTCATCATCGTCAGAGAGGTATTGCGGGCGCTGCACACCGATGAGGAACTGATCCCCTACGAGGCGGTCACCACGCGGGACATTATCGGCGATTACCAGCCTCCGAAGCCGTGGAAGCGCAAGCTGAAGGCGGGACTGATCAATGGACTGCTGCGGCTGGTTCCGAACTCGCGCCGGGCGCCGGAAAACAACGAACACTATCTGGAATGGAAAGCCGACGGGGCAATGGTGGACGCTTTGAAGCGGCGCTGTAAGGCGGAAGGCGTCTCTGTGCATGCCGCCCTGGTGGTCGCGCTGGACCGTGCCTTGTTCGCCGTGTTCGGAAAAAAGTTGCCGAGATCGATCGGCAATCAAATAGACCCACGGCGAGGGCGCTTCGCGGCACTGAAGAGCGACATGCTGTTCTTTGGCGGCGGAAGCTTCAAGATACACGCCGGACAGGCTCAGGAGGTTGAGTTCTGGGCGAGAGTGCGTGCGGTCAACGAAGAAATGCCCAGACTGATCGAAGAAGAAATACTCAGGATTCCCAATCGCTTCCATTTCATTGAGATGCTCCGCCCGCCATCGGATGCGCAGATCCAGTGGATCCTACGGCTGGGCGATGCATTGAAAACCAGCGATAGGTTAAGCGGCTTCGCACTATCCAATCTCGGTAACATTACGATCGGCGACAGCGACGCCCCGTTTCGGGTGAAGGATCTGCGCCTGTACGTGCATTCCTTCAAAACCAAGGCGCTCGGCCTGGTTACCTATACGCTCAACGGTGAGATGCGCTTCAACTGCGTGGCTGACGAGAAGTGTATGAACCGCAACCAGGCAGACGCACTCAAGCGCGAGTTCATGGCCCTGTTGCGGCGCCACGTCCTACAGGCCGATGACGGGGATAGCGAGGTTCCGCGGATGCTTAGTGCAATCGCTGGATAATCCACCACAGGGCTGCTTCTTATCAGAAAAACAGCTTCAATTCCAGCTGCAAACTCCGCGGATAGTTCGACTGCGTCGATCCCGTAGTCACGCCGAACAAAGCGTTCGCAGGCACCAAATTAGGAACGGGCAGCAGTGGACGATTAAACGCATTCAGAGCCTGCACGCTAAATCGAAGCCGGATTCCCTCGCGAATGGCCGTGTCTTTCAACAACGACAAATCGATGTTGTTCGTACTAGGCCCACGCACCGATGAAAAGCGGTACGGATTCACACGCAAGTGACTCACCGGCTGCGCAGCCGATGCAGTCACAAATGCTCCGGTATTGAAATAGCGTGTCAGCGTCGGATCGCTCAAAGCAATGTCCCCGCTTGTCAGGAAATAATCGTTAGCCATGAAGTTCAGCGGGAACCCACTCTGGATCGAATAGAATCCGGTGACTTCCCAACCGCCTATCAAGCGGTCCGCAACCGGGTTCAACGTCTTCAAGAATTGCCCATTTCGTCCAAAGGGGAGTTGGTAGAGGAATGTGGCCGCAAAGCGGTGTGGCACATCCTGATCGGAAATCATTCGCGTTGGCCGCGGATCTCCCATATTCAGCAGTTCGGTTGCTTGCATGAACTTGCTAAATGTATAACTGCCGGTTACCGAAAAATTTTTGGTAAACCGCTTCTCCGCATGCAACTGCAGCGAGTGATACCACGAATATCCTTCATTGGTAGATGTGGTGATATCCCCAAACTGAGGGTAGGGCCGCAATAACTGCTGGCGCGCAATCGTGGCGCCGGTGAAGCTCGAAGGTGCTCCCGAGGCAGCCGGCAGGAGATTGTAAAACGGGTTTGCCAGCGCAGAGGTCAGATACGCATTTTGTATATTATCGCGAGTATTGGCCGTACTCAAATACTGGTTCGGCAAGACATTGATGTTGCGCAGAACTTCAATGTTCACGCCTTTATTTCCAACATACGATGCTTCGAACACAGCGCCCGCGAACTGACGCTGAATATTGAACTGCCACCGGTATGCCCTGGAAGCTTTCGGGTGCTGGTTGAAGAAAGTGAGGGCCTGTCCTAGCCCGGTCTGGCCGCCCAGCGCGTTTCCCTGAATGGGCAGAAGCCCGTTGGGAAAAGGATCGGAAAGCGTGTTCAGGATCGTTACCCCATCCGCCGCAAACGGGTTGAACGGAGTCTGCTGGCTAAAGCCGGTTTGGGTCACATCGCCTCGACGCTCGCCCAGGAAACCTTGGTAAATGCCAAAACCGGCGCGAACCGCCGTGCGGTTATTCGGCGAATAAGCCAGTCCTATCCGCGGCAGCAGATTGTTTTTGGGCGTCTGGTACAAGCCGGAAGGGTTGCCCCCTACGCCGGCGAAAGTGAGACCGCCCCTTACCGCGAACTGGCTCGCCGGAAGGGCATTGGTTTTATTGGCAACGTAGGCGGCCATCGCCGCCGCGGCAAACGGTGGAACGTAGTTGGGATCGAACCCTGCCACGCTCCGGTTGTAGCGCTCCGTCAGCGGGCTCTCAAATTCCCATCGCAAGCCCAGGTTCAGCGTGAGTTTCGGATTGATTTTCCAGTCGTCCTGCAAGTAGAAACCCCATGTCATGGACTGTTCGGCATAGCTGGCAGCCTGATTCAGGTAGCTGTTTGTATTGGAAGGCAGCCCCAGCAGCAGTGCCGCTACGGACTGGCCCAGGTTGTTCGGCGCCGTTGCGGAACTACTCAGCGGGCCGCGCGTATAGGTGGCATCGAAGTTGAACCGTCCGGTCTGCTCGTTGCTGAAGAAGGAGTCGTTTTCGCGGTAGGAACGGAAGTCAATACCACCCCGGATTGAATGCGCACCCAGGCTCTTGGTGACTGCTGCTGTTAAAGAATGTGTATCCACTGGCCGGTTCTCACCGGTAAAAGCAGTGCCGATATAGCCGGAAAGGTCAATCCGCGGAAAGCGCCGGATATCGGCGGGGACCAGCGAGTTGTAGGATGCCGGCAGATCAATTTGGGTCAGGTCAAAACCGCGGCTCGAAGGCGGCCCGTCGTTTATGCGAATAAACCGGTTGTACCCGTAGCGTACATCGAGCACCAACGTTGGAGAGATCACGATGGTGTCATCGATTACCGCATTTTTTGAGATAAACGAAAAGGAAGTGCCAGTAGCGGCATTGCCGAAATAGTCGTTGTAAGTGCTGTCACGATTGTAAGCGCTATAGCGCGCATAGAGACGTTGCCGGTCACTCAGGTTCTGATCGATACGCAATGTGTAGTTGTAATACTTCGAGCGTTCGGGGAGGGTTGGAATAAGTAAGTTGTTTTGCCCGTCAGGCCCGCCGGGTGAGGTCGGATTCGCGTAATACTTATCGAGAATCGCTTTGCCCACCGGATTGAAGAGATTCGTGGGGATGCGGTTTCCCGGGAAAGGACTCTCCTGAAACTGGCCGTTCACCAAGCGGCGGGTATACGGGTTGTAGATCTGATAATTCGAACCGAGCGCCAGCAGTTGTGAAAAGTCTCCATTCTTCATCGCGGGAGTGGGGACCTGTGGCGTGGTAGCGTCGTAGCGCGGCCGCGAATCATGAATGTCTTCAAAGCCGAACTGAAAGAAAGTCTTGTTGCGTCCGTTATACAGCTTCGGGATCCATACCGGACCGCCTACCGTGAAGCCAGGCCGGTTGAAGCGGTAATCCCCGCGCTCGCGGCCAAGCGAATTATTGTAAAAATCGTTTGCCCAAAGGTCCTTCCGGGTTAGCGAAAAGTAGGCGGTGCCGTGAAAATCATTGGTGCCGGAGCGGATGCTCAGGTTCGTCACGCCGCCCTCCGTATTCCCCACCGCGGCATCGAACGTTGCTGTCTGGACGCGAAACTCAGTAAGCATATCCGTAATGGGCACGTAAGACGCAATTACTTCGTTGGCGTTCGCAGTAGCTGTAGCCGGTGCGCCGTCGAGAGTCACGTCACTGCGATTCCCACGCGTCCCATTAATGGCGAAGCCAACAATGTGCGTTGGCTCAAACGGCCGGTTTAACTTCGGACTTCCCGTGAACGCAGCGCCACTTGTTGCCCCGATGAGAGCGAAAGGATTTCCATACGCTAGCGGTAGATCTTGGATCTGCTTCGACGAAACCGTCGCTGAAAGAGATGCCGACTCCGTCGACAGCAACTCCGGAGCTCCCGTTACCGTCACGCTCTGTTGCGCGTCGCCAATCTCGAGCGTGGCATTCACCTCCAGACGGTCGGCGATCTGAAGGGGAATGCCGCTGCGCACAAACTGTTTAAACCCCGCAGCCGTCACAGTGACCTTGTAGTTTCCTGAAATCAGGAGAGGAGCGTTATAGAATCCGCCTTCGTTTGAGGTAATCTCGACGCGCGTACCCATCTCGAGATTCACGATCTCAACCCGCGCGGCAACAACCACAGCCCCCGAACTGTCGGTCACGCGCCCCACCAGAGTTCCGCGGGTTTCCTGCGCAGGCAAGGAAGCGATCGCGAGCAAAACAGCAAGCAGAAGTTTACGGAAAAGCATAGGCAGAAAATGATCCCTCGTCCGCCTACTCTATAACAGAAAGGAACTAGTGGTAACGGTAGTCTTGGTACGAAGCGCGGTGCTAAGGATTATCTTGTTATGTTTCAGCTACTTACGCGCGCTGCCACCCTCAAAAACGTTGCTGCACGCTCCAGTCAAACTCTACTGACGAGGGGATTCATTGGCTCAATCAATGCCGCCGCCAGAATCGCGACATTGGGTTCATCAAAGATGGTTAAATGCTTCTCTAAGAGCCGAGTTGCGGGACGACGCATCGAAGGATTGAACCACGGAGCCCCGGCTTTTTTTACGGACTCCGCGCTTTCCATCCGCTGTTGCTCCAATGTGACAATGCCCTTTAAAGGGAATATCCAACGTCGTGACTTCACCCAAGCCAATTTATGCGTTAGCCGATAGTTCACTCTTCTTCCTGGGGCGACCTGACGGTTCTTCGTTCCTGGACGAAATTGCGCAAAGAACAGGAGTGAAGCGACCGGCAATTGCTTATATAGGAGCGTCTAACAGGGACAGTTTGGAGGTGTACCACTCCCTCTTTGAATCGGCGATCGAGGGCGCCGATCTCGGGGAACATCGAATGGTTCTCAGTCGCCCGGCGCAAGAGGACGCGAAGTTTCTCGAGCGGGCGGAAATTGTCGTGCTGGCGGGAGGAGATGTGCACCTCGGTTGGCGCGTCTTTGCGGAAAACGGATTGAGAGAATTGATTCTGCGGCGATTCGTCGAAGGAGTCCTACTCATTGGGGTTTCGGCAGGGGCGGTGCAGCTAGGACTCGGCGATCTCGCGGAGGACGGCTGCTCTGTCCTTCCCACCTTCGGACTGTTGCCATTCTATGTCGGCGCCCACGGCGAGCAGGAGGATTGGAGCTTCCTGCGCCGGGTAGCCAGCTTAAGCGGAAAACGAAGTCACGCCATCGGCATCCCACGTAGTGGCGGAATTCGCTATGAGAATGGAGAAATCGAGATCCTCAAGGGATCGCTTTTCGAGATCGTGACTGATGAAGGCCGCAGCAGGGAAAGTATCATTTATCCTGGCAGGGATCGTGGCATGCTGAGTTAGTAACGTTCCGCAAAGGATCGTTGACGACGCCTTCAAAAACTGGTATTCACAGTTCCGCGCTGAAGCCGCCTAACCGGGCCCGATCGGGCCCGATTCCAGGCGCCGCATCAAGGAATCCCACTGAGCGCCGGCGCTGGCAATGCCATCCAGAAGCAATCGACGCTGTTCCCCAAGCCGGCTTTGGGGACGCGAACCCCACGGGATAAGGGCCGTTCAAACGGTTGTTCGATCTCAATTGGCTTTTTTTCCAAAAAATTGGAACTTTCCAGGCCCATTCCGGCAATACATTACGTAGACAGCCGGATGACGACCTTGCCAGAGCAACTGAATGATGAAGATCTGATCCGGCTCATTAAAATCGGTCAGGAGGGGGCGTTCACAGTGCTGTATCGCCGGCATCAGGGGTCGGTGTTTCGATTTGCACTCCATATGTCGGGCCGGACGGATGTGGCCGAAGAGGTCACTCAGGACGTCTTTCTGGAGTTGGCTAAACGGCCACAGCAATACCAGCCGGACCGCGGAAACATGCAATCGTTCCTGATGGGCATGGCGCGGAACAAGGTTCGTCGACGCCTTGGAGATGATCCGGTGTCCTCACTTGTGGAAAGCCTTGTTGCGCCGGATGATCCTTTTCACGACTGTGCGCGGTCAAGAGAGCTTCGCGCATTGCACATGGCAATTCTGGGTCTTCCTCCGCGTTACCGGGAAGTCATTGTTCTTTGCGAATTGGAAGAGCTGGACTATCAGACTGCAGCCCAATTGCTGGGCTGCGCGATTGGAACCATTCGATCACGATTGTCCCGAGCCCGGAATATCCTCGCGGCCAAATTAGGACGCCGCGAAAGGTGCGCGATATGAATGAGCTGAACAAAGAATTGAAAGCACTGGCCGATTGCTTTCCGCGGCAAGCCAGCGCGCGCGTGGAACGGGAAGTTCTGGCAGGATTCCAGAGGAAGCAGCGGCGACGCGCCTGGTTCCGCGTGGGAATGGCTGCTTGCCTCACGGTACTGGCCGGTCTGGCGATCTGGCAAATGCGGCCAGCGCCGTCGCCCTTACTCGCCTCAAAAAGCATCCCGACCACTGTTACACCGGTGACACCCAAAATGGAAACGGCTTCGCCTATGCCGCCCGTGGAGACGGCTGTTCGTTTCAGGCGCCGCATCCGGCGACCGGAAGCAACCGATCCTAATTTCGCAGGCTTCATCTCGCTGCCGCGCGCCATCAGCGGTGTGCCTCTGGGCAATCCTTACATCGTTCGGACAAAAGTGAGCGCTGCTCAACTCGGCTTTGCCGGACTGCCCGTCATCGCGAGTGATCTTCAGCAACAGATAGATGCAGATGTTTTGGTGGGAAGCGACGGGATGGCGCGGGCCATCCGGCTTTCACAATAGGAACTCCTCATTTCGAAAGGACTTTTTCATTTATGAATCGCATGGTACTTGGTTTTCTTCTCCTGATGTCTTCTGGGGCTTTGCTCAATGCGCAGCTTATGACGCAGACAATGACCCTTCCCGCGCCGCCGGATGCGATGCCTCATGGCCCAGTGGCGGAAACCTTCGCGATCTCGATTCCGGCTGGGAGGGCGTCGGCCGGCTTGATGTTCTTTTCCGCGTCGCCGGTGACCGGTGCTCCGTATTCAGCGGAGATGACAACGGCAACGGTCCAAACACTGACCGATGGCAATCAAATTCAGCACACAACAAAGGCGAGCGTTTATCGGGATAAGCAGGGACGCCTCCGAACCGAACAGACCTTGCCTGAGCCTTTTGGGCATAGCCCAGAGCCGGGAGATTCGCCGAAGTTTATTACAATCCAGGATTTCGTTTCCGGTAATAGCTATTTTCTTGATCCCACCCAAAAAGTGGCTCAGCGCGCTCCCGCGCCGCAGACAAAGCGAATTGCCGAGTTGTCAAAAACAAAAGAAGTCTCCTCCGAGGCGATCGAAGGAGTGGCGGTGGGTGGCAGAGTGGCCGGAATGGCGATGCCCGCCGGAGTGGCAATGTCTGCCGGACACGTGATGAATAATAGCGAAATCACATCGGCAAAGACGGATCTCGGCACACAGATCATCGAGGGTATCCCGGCAAAGGGCACAAAGATGACGACGACATTTGCCACGGAAAGCATTGGAAATACATTGCCGATTGAGGTGACTGAGGAATCCTGGTACTCACCGGATCTTCATACGATCGTGATGAGCAAGAATAGCGATCCTCGAATAGGCGTGACCACTTACCGGCTCACCAATATCAACCGGTCGGAACCGCCGGCGTCGCTGTTCCAGGTTCCTGCCGATTACACGATCAAGGACGACATAGGTCCGGGTGTGTTTGGCTACCGGAAAGCTAGTCCAAACGGTAATCCGGAGTAGCTTTTTCTTTGGAAAGACACCGGAAAGACGATCCCAAGTCAGTGCGAGGCGTTCTTGCCGCTAGAATCAGCGGCAAGAACGTCTTTCCAAACGGAATGAAAGTTTGGGCCCAAAAGCTAGCAGGTGCTCGAGATTAAGGCTTCAAGATCTTTGGCTAGCCGATAGATCTGCAACGTGGACAACGCGTGGCGAACATTTTTACGCGCTCCCCAGTAACTGCTCTGTTGGCATCGGAGCAGTCTTACTATCGCGCGCCCCGCGCCAACCGTTTCCGGCCTCACTGCTGGAAGGAGTAAACCTGCGAGGCGCCTTTTTTTTCTGGATGGCTGCGTCCCGCGCCTGCACGCGGGTACGTTCGTACAGGCCCATTTCCTCTTCGGTAAAGGTCATTGTGCACTTCTGCTCGCCTTCATTGCCTCGTTCAAGAAGTCCCCGGCATAACAAGGGGAGTTCCTGCACCCGGATGCCATGCTTCCGCGTAAGAGCAAGATCCGCCCTAATCGTATAAGCGGTCCTCGTTCGATCCGCGGCAACGCCATCAAATGCGAATACGCGGAAGCCCGTGTCTTGGCTAAATCCAGTGAGAATGAACTGCACAGTTAGGCTCCTTGCCCGAAATCTTCCACCACCCCGCAGATCATGGCTTCGGTCGTAAGCATGAGACCGGCGATTGAAGAAGCATTCTGAAGAGCCGTGCGAGTCACCTTGGTGGGATCGATGACGCCTGCCTTCACTAAGTCTTCGTACTGTTCCGTGGCAGCGTTGAAACCGAAGTTTCCTTCATGGTTCTTGATCTTCTCGACGACGATGGCGCCCTCGATTCCGCCATTCAGAACGATCTGGCGGACTGGCTCTTCGCACGCCCGGCGCACGATGGTGACACCAAACTGCTCGTCGCCTTCGAGCTTGAGCTTCTCGAGTACGATTGCGGCTCGCAGCAAGGCAACGCCTCCGCCTGGCACAATGCCTTCCTCAATCGCGGCGCGAGTAGCATGCAGAGCATCCTCCACGCGCGCCTTTTTCTCTTTCATCTCGGTTTCGGTTGCAGCGCCGACTTTGATGATGGCTACGCCGCCGGCCAGCTTCGCCAAACGCTCCTGCAATTTTTCGCGATCGTAATCCGAGGTGGTTTCGTCAATCTGATTCCGTAGTTGTTTGATGCGCCCCTCGATGGCCGTCTGCTGTCCACCGCCATCGACGATAGTGGTGTCGTCTTTGTTCACCGTAATACGCTTTGCACGGCCCAAGTCTTCCAGTTGGACACCTTCCAGCTTGATGCCGGTCTCTTCCATGATGGCCTTGCCACCGGTCAGAATCGAGATGTCTTCCAGCATGGCTTTGCGGCGGTCGCCGAAGCCCGGCGCCTTCACGGCGCAAACGTTGAGCGTTCCGCGCAGCTTATTGACTACTAACGTGGCCAGGGCTTCGCCTTCCACGTCCTCGGAGATCAGCAACAACGGCTTGCCCGCACGGGCGATTTGCTCAAGTACCGGAAGCAGGTCCTTCATGCTGCTGATCTTCTTTTCATGGATCAGGATGAAGGGGTCCTCTAGTACGCATTCCATTCGCTCGGGATCGCTCACAAAGTACGGCGAGAGATAGCCGCGGTCAAACTGCATGCCGTCAACAGTCTCAAGGTCCGTGGTCATGGTCTTCGACTCCTCGACCGTGATCACGCCATCCTTGCCGACCTTCTCCATCGCTGCGGCGATGACGTCACCGATGGTTGAGTCGCTATTGGCCGAAATCCGGCCGACTTGGGCGATCATATCGCCGGAGACGGGTTTGGAAAGCCGCTTGATCTCTTCGACCGCCGCTTCGACCGCTTTATCGATGCCGCGCTTGATTGCCATCGGGTTTGCGCCCGCGGTCACTGCCTTGACGCCCTCGCGGAAAATCGCTTGCGCGAGAATCGTGGCGGTAGTAGTGCCGTCTCCGGCAACGTCGGAGGTCTTCGACGCAACCTCGCGCACCATCTGCGCACCCATATTCTCGAGCGGATCTTTCAGCTCGATCTCTTTCGCCACCGTCACACCGTCTTTGGTGATGGTGGGGCCGCCGAACTTCTTTTCCAGAACCACATTACGGCCCCTGGGGCCGAGGGTCACCTTCACCGCATCGGCAAGCTGGTTGACGCCGCGTAGGATTGCCTGACGAGATTGGTCGCTATAAATGATCTGTTTTGCCATAAATGGTGGGTTCCTTTAACTAGCGCTCGAACTCAGAATGCCAAGGACATCGTCCTCACGCATGATGAGGAATTCCGTGCCATCCAGCTTGGTGTCACTGCCGGAGTACTTCCCAAAAAGGATGCGGTCGCCAGCCTTGACGTCGAGGGCGATCAGCGTGCCATCGTCGAGTCTTTTGCCATGCCCGACCGCGATGACTTCTCCCTCTTGGGGTTTCTCCTTAGCCGAATCGGGAATGATAATGCCGTTCCGCGTAGTTTCTTGCTCCTCGATCCGCTTCACTACAATGCGGTCGTACAGGGGTCGAATGTTCATGGTGTTGTGAGCCTCCTATTGGCTTTGATCGTCTGATACCGGGAATCTTGAGCAATTAGCCGCCGGACTTGGCCGCTCAGCTCCTGCCACTCGCGAATGTAATAGCCTGCCCGACTGTTCGCCAGCACTTCGTGGCGCTTCTCTCCGAGGATGGCGATCACGGCAAGGGTGTCAGTCCGGGCGTATTCTGTTTGGTTGATGGCCACTGCCTGGAAAGCCGCCGCAACGCGGTCGAATTCGGCGCCGACGCGTAGCCTGATCTCTTCCGCCCATTCAATTTGGTTCGGCGTACCGGTCATGAGGCTCTCCGCAGCCTCTGGGGTAGCGGCTCCGCCCGGGTCTTCCCTTGTTTCAATCGGTTCTCCCATATCATTGGTTCAAAAGGAATTGGCCGTCTCTTGCACACGACCGCACGGACGAAGACGGGACCTAAGAGGAGGAATCAAATCACCTGACTTAGTTCAGGGGATTTGCGAATCGGCAGAAGCGCTTTTTCATTAACTAATATAGGTTAAGTTTCTTTACTTGTCAATCCGAACATGCAATAGTGAGGTCTAGTTACTTTACTTATTTCGGTTAAGCATGGATGTACCTCTAGTGATCAGGCAGCGCCTGAAGGAGCTCGGCCTCGACCAGAGAGACTTGGCTGCAGCGGCCCAAGTCACCGAATCCTATATTTCACAACTGCTGGCCCGTAAGAAGGCTGCCCCAGCGCCCGGCCGCACCGACATTTACGAGAAGATGGGGAGGTTCTTGCAGCTCCCGGCTGGCGAACTTGCGAAGTTAGCCGAGCTTCAGCGTCAGGAAACCTTAAAAAAGATGGCGGCTGAGCCGCCGGGCCCCTTGTTCAAAGAGTGCCGGGAGTTGGTGATTCGCAAATGCGGACCCGACAGGCAAAAAGAGATACGCCGGATTTTTGACAAGGAGCCTTTCGGCGAACTTGAGCGCTTAATCACCCAAAAGCTTCTCGACGTTGCCAAGCGAATCGCGAAACAGGAATTGGAAAGCGAAGAATGGCTACGCCTGATGGCTCAACTCAGCAACCGAAGCTATGAGCAGGTGCGGGTAGCGATTCTCGAGTTTCTGGATACCGATGTCTTCAACGTTTCGATTGAAAACTGCGTCGCGTTTCTTGATCCGCTGATCGAATCCTGGGATATTGACCTCAAGACCTTTGGCATGGAAATCGTTTTAAACCGCCGGCTCAGCTTTGGCGGCCCCAGGCGAATTGAATTCATTGAAACGGAGCCGGATAAGTTCTTCCCGGCGGAGCCGGGCCTGGAAGAGTTCTTTAAGGACGAGTTATTGAGCGGAGACGCTACGGAAGAGGAGATTGAGTTTTTGAAAAGCCTGAAGTTCAGAGGAAGACAGCCTGCTCCTATTTACTATTATCGAGAATTGCAAAATCTTAGAGACCCTCTCCATTTCCGCGCTGTGGCGCAATGGAAAGTATCGGAATGAGTGAGACGAAAGAACATTCCAAGGTCCGCAAGATTGCTTTTGTTGGCGACCACTTGCCGCGCAAGTGCGGAATCGCGACGTTTACGTCCGATCTGCTCGCGGCCGTGGCAACCGCGTATCCCCAAGGCCAATGTTTTTCGGTATCGGTGAATGACGTCAAGGGCGGCTATGAGTACCCGGAAGTGGTTCGCTTTGAGATTGAGGAGCAGGATTTATCGTCGTATCTGCGAGCCGCGGACTTCCTCAATATCAGCAACGTGGATATCGTCTGCCTGCAGCACGAGTTCGGCATTTTCGGTGGGCCAGCCGGCGGCCACATCCTGGCATTCTTGCGCGAATTGAGGATGCCCATTGTCACGACACTTCACACGGTTTTGCGGGAACCCAAGACGGATCAGCGGCTCGTCATGCAGGAATTGATCTCGCTGTCCACACGGGTGGTCGTGATGACTGAGCGCGGGCGCCAGATGTTGCAGGATATTTACCAGGCTCCACTTGCCAAGATCGATTTGATCCCGCATGGCATCCCGGACGTGGGCTTCGTCGATCCGACCTATTTTAAAGATCAGTTCGGTGTAGAAGGCAAGGTGGTGCTTCTCACGTTCGGCCTACTCTCGCCGAACAAGGGAATCGAACAGGTGCTGAACGCTCTGCCGAAAGTTCTCGCGGAGTTTCCCGATGTTGTCTACATTATCCTGGGCGCAACGCATCCCAACGAATTGCGCGAGCATGGCGAGGCCTACCGGCTTAGCCTTGAGATTCTGGCCAAGAAGCAAAAGGTCGAAAAGAATGTTATCTTTTACAACCAGTTCGTGGACCTTGAAAACTTGAAGGAGTTCCTGGGCGCGGCAGACCTATACATCACGCCTTACCTGAACGAAGCACAGATCACTTCAGGCACCCTGTCCTACGCGTTCGGATCAGGCAAGGCGGTGGTTTCCACTCCGTACTGGCACGCGGCGGAATTGTTAGCGGAGGATCGAGGCGTGTTAGTGGCGTTCAGAGATTCCGAGGCCATGGCAAGCGCGGTGAGCGGTCTGCTGCGCGACGACACCCGCCGCCATGCGATGCGCAAGAATGCTTACCGGATTGGCCGCGACATGATATGGAGCAACGTCGCGCAGCAGTACATGCGTTCGTTCGAATCCTCCCGCCTCGAAGGCGCGGCGCGGTCTCGAAAATCCCTGGCTTCCAAGACGCTCGACCAGAAGCCGCGTGAGCTGCCGGAGTTGAAATTGAGTCATCTCTCCCGGATGACAGATTCCACCGGTGTCTTCCAGCACGCCGTTTTCAGCATTCCGAATTTTCTCGAGGGCTATTGCACCGACGACAACGCGCGGGCGTTCATCCTAGCAGTGCTGCTTGAGGAGTTGGGCGAAGATTCGGAGTACGTCGAGACGCTGGCCAACACCAGCGCGGCTTTTCTCCATCACGCGTTCAACCTAAACACGAAACGCTTCCACAATCACATGAGTTTCGACCGCCGCTGGCTCGATGAACAAGGGTCGGAGGATTGTCAAGGACGAGCGCTCTGGGCGCTGGGCATAGGAGTAGGCCGCTCTCCTCACCGGAGTTTTCAGATGCTGTCCGGGCAGCTCTTCACCGCGGCATTACCTGCTTTGACCGAGTTCACTTCACCCAGAGCATGGGCTTTCGGTTTGATCGGCATCCATGAATATTTACGCCGGCTAAGCGGGGACAGCCTGGCACACCAGATCCGCGATACGCTTACTGATCGCCTGGTGGAACTCTACGACCGCAACGCCCAGCCGGACTGGCAGTGGTTCGAGGAGGAGTTGTCGTACGACAACGCAAAGCTCGCCCACGCCTTAATCCTAGGCGGACGAGCATCCGGACAACAGGCAATGCTGGAACGGGGCTTGCAGTCCTTACGCTGGTTGACGGAGCTGCAGATATCGGAGAAGGGTCATTTTCGCCCAATTGGCAGCAACGGATTCTATCGCCGGGGCGGCACGCGGGCCGATTTCGATCAGCAACCCATTGAAGCGCAGGCAACCGTATCGGCCTGTCTGGAAGCCTATCGCGCAACGTCGGATGTCTCCTGGTACGAGCAGGCGCAACGCGCTTTCGACTGGTTTATCGGCTGGAACGATCTGGGCTTGGAGCTTTACTCTCCCGAGACAGGCGGTTGCCGCGACGGCTTGCACGTGGACCGGGTTAACGGAAACCAGGGCGCCGAATCCACCTTAGCGTTCTTACTTTCGCTGGCGGAAATGCAACTTTTTCAAAATATGCTGACCAGCTTCAGGCAGCCAATTGCCAGCGACGTATAAGACGCCTTTCTCTGCTTTTTTCAACGGCCAACCCATGCCAATTGATGTCAAACGGACGACCACAATACTGAAACCCGGCCAGTCGCGGGTTCTTCTGCGGCAATTTAGCCCGGGCGATCCGCAACGAATCGGCAGAATAGTTGCCAGGATCATGGCGGTGCCGGAAGAGCAAGTCGGGTCGCTGTTGAGCGACGTCTCCGTTGAATTCTCCCAGCGGCATGAGCAGATCCATGGACTGTTTCTGGAACGCTTCGAACAAGTCCGCGAACTCCTGTCAGCGGACGAGGAAATCTCCGAGCCGCGAAAATTATTGATTGGCTCTTATTTTCTGGCCGAGTACTCGTTAGAGTCCGCCGCGCTATTCAATCCATCCATGGTTCCGCACCCGGATCAGGCCGACCTGCCGGCCGGTGCGCTCCGGTTCATTCTCAGCCTGCGGGCTACCGGCGAGGGACACATTTCCTCCATCACCTTCCGAACCGGTCTCATCCAGGCCAATCATCGGATCGAAGTAGAAACCGCCGATGGTTTTCTCACCGAGCCTCGCCAGGTTCCAAATCCGCTGTATGCGAAGGAGTCTTTTACTCGTAAGCTGTCTGAAGTCGGCTTGACTTGCGAGTTCACCCATCGCGTCATGAACAATCTGAGCGATCAGTTCACACTCAACGAGCTTCACACCAGTCTAGAGACGGAAGTACAGCCGTTCCGCTTGACGGACGAGCCACTGCAGAACAACCAGGACGCCGCGCGGGGTATTCGCATGGTGGCCCGGTCCAACTATGAAGTTCTGTTCCGGCCCGAACAGCGGATATCCGAGCGCATCATTTTCCCGGCCACTCCTTCGCAGCGCAACGGCATCGAAGACGCCAGGTTCACCTGTTTCGCAAACGATGACGGTACGCGCGTTTACTACGCGACCTTCACTGCTTTCGATGGAAGGGTGATCGTGCCGGAGTTAGTCGAGACCTCCGATTTCCTGCGGTTTCGATTTATTACTCTGAACGGTCCAGCGGCCGAGAACAAGGGCATGGCGCTCTTTCCTCGCAAAATCAACGGACTGTATGCCATGCTGTCCCGCCAGGACAACGAGAACATCTATCTCATGTTTTCCGCCGACGTCTATTGCTGGCACGAACGCAAGTTGCTGGTCCGGCCAATTTTCCCTTGGGAACTGGTCCAGATCGGGAACTGCGGGCCGCCTATTGAAACGGACGCCGGCTGGCTGGTGTTGAGCCATGGCGTGGGGCCCATGCGCACGTATTGCATCGGCGCGTTCCTGCTTGACCGCGACGATCCATCTAAAGTGATCGGCCGGTTGCGTGAGCCGCTGCTCAAAGCCGATGAAAACGAGCGGGAAGGATACGTGCCCAACGTGGTCTATACGTGCGGCGCGCTGGTGCACAACGGCGAGTTGATCATTCCTTATGGGCTGGCCGATCATGCTACCGGATTCGCAACAGTGCCGCTCAACAACGTGCTGGCTGCGATGAACTAGCATGAGCGTCCCCGCCAAAAGAGTGGCTATCCTATCGCCGGTCGCCTGGCGAACGCCCCCCAGGAAATATGGAGCATGGGAGACGGTGGCGAGCAACATTACCGAAGGACTGGTTGCCCGCGGCTGGGACGTCACCTTGTTTGCGAGTGGGGACTCCGTGACGAACGCCCGCCTGCATGCCGTGGTCGACCGAGGGTATGAAGAAGACCCCGCCGCCGATCCGAAAGTGGCTGAATATCTTCACATCTCCGAAGCGTTCGAGCATGCCGACGAGTTTGATCTGATTCATAGTCACTATGACTTCATGGCGTTAACCTATACGAGGTTGGTCAAGACGCCGGTTCTGACCACCATCCATGGCTTCTCGTCACCGAAGATCATGGCTGTTTATGAGAAATATCGCGACGGATATTTTGTTTCCATCAGCGACTCCGACCGCGCACCGGGGCTGGATTACTTGGCGACCGTGTACAACGGAATCGACCTCTCGCTGTACCCATTTCAAAAATCCGCCGGCGAAGATTTGATCTTTCTCGGTCGAATTCATCCGGATAAGGGCGTTCATCTGGCCATCGAAGTCGCCCGGCGGAGCGGTCGGCGCTTGCTCATCGCCGGTATTATCCAGGATGAATCCTACTTCAAGGCCCACGTCAAACCGCACATCAATGATCGCGATATCTGCTATATCGGGCCGGTGGGCGTGGCGGAAAAAAATGAACTGTTCGCGCGTGCCTGCGCCTTGTTACATCTCAATACGATCCCCGAACGATTCGGACTTGTTCTGGCGGAGGCGAATGCGGCGGGCGTGTGCGTGATCGCCATGGATCTGGGCTCCTGTCGAGAAGTGATCGAACACGGGCAGACTGGATTTCTAGTAAACAGTGTTGATGAGGCAGTGATGGCTCTTACTCGCCTTCCGGAGATCGACCGCCGGGCCTGCCGGGAACGGGTGCAGCGACGCTTTTCTATTGAGACCATGGTGGCGGGGTACGAACGGGTCTATTCAACGATTTTTGACCGGCAAGCGAAGCGGTGAACAACAAACAGCGCGGTGCTGTCGTTCGGCGTGGTCATGGAAAGCTCAGACGGTTCACAAACAGGCTAAAATGTGAAGGCAAGCCTCATCCGCGAAAGCAACGGTGAGCTGTAGGCTGCTGCAAAAAACAGGAGATTTTATGAATGACCCAAGCAATGTAGTTGCCGTTTACAACAGCCATACCGAAGCCGAACAGGCGGTCGCAAAGCTAAGCGCAACATCTTTCGACATCACGAAGATTTCCATTATCGGAAAGGATTACCACACGGAAGAAAAGGTCGTTGGTTATTACAACACGGGCGATCGCATGAAGTCCTGGGGAGGACTGGGCGCCTTTTGGGGCGGCATTTGGGGATTGCTCTTCGGAGCTGGTTTCTTTCTGATCCCCGGCATCGGCCCGGTTTTGGTAGCTGGTCCATTTTTGGCGGCGCTGATTGGCGCACTGGAATCGGCGGTAGTAGTCGGAGGTCTCTCGGCCCTGGCCGCGGGATTAGTCAGCTTGGGCATGTCGAACGAGAGCGCCGTCAAGTATGAGGCGGAGATCAAGGCCGACAAGTTCGTGTTGGTTGTGCACGGCACCGCGGAGGAACTCGAACGAGCACGAATTATTCTGGCAGACACGTCAGCGATTAGCATTGAAAAGCACGCAGTGGCAGCCTAGGAACGAAATGAAATCCGGGGACGGCGACGCCTACCCCAAATCGATACGCACGTGCAAGCGCAACTCTAGGCAGCAATTACGTACTCGCTCTGCACCATGCCGCTCGGATACGACTGCGTGGCCACATGTTCGAGCCGGATGTCGTGCGAGAGAGACCCGAACAAGGGAATCCCACTTCCGAGGAGCACCGGTATGTGCGTGATGATTAAGTGCTGGATTAATCCTGCTTTCAAGAAGCCCTGAATGGTCACTCCGCCATCGATATACAGATGTTTCATACCAAGTTGAGCGAGCCGGGTCACGATCGCGTGTGGGGTACCGGCCATCACATCACACACGGCGCCGTCGGGTGCTTTCAACTCTGACATCGTCGTGCTGAGCACTATGACCGGCTTCTTCCCATACGGCCAAATATTAAATGACAGCACGGTTTCAAACGTCTTGCGGCCGATGACAAGGGCATCTACCGTGGCCATGAACTCGTCGTAGCCGTGAGGCTCGCCGCCGTTGACTGCCAGCCAGTCCAGCGCACCATCCTGCCGTGCAATGAAGCCGTCGAGGCTTGTCGCGATGAATACCGATGTTTTCATATCCCCCTCACGTTGCACTGAATAAAACCGGCTGAGGCCGTCACCGTGTTTGACGAAACAGCTGGCGTGTTCAAGCGAGGATATCAGAAAGAAGAAGGCGGTGCAGAAGAGAACTGCCCAAGCTCCTGCCCATGGCGGTAGTCATCCGCCCCAACCTCAAGAACAACGATGCGGTCTACGTCATCTCCACGCGCGGTGAGCATGAGCACCGGAACATTTGATCTGGAACGCAGAGTCCTTAGCACTTCGATTCCCTTCATGCCTCGAAGCATGACATCGAGGAGCACAAGCGAGTATGCGCCAGAAACAGCGATGTCTAAGCCGGTTGCCGTCTATAAAATTACACGCCGGGCTCGATATGCTGGATTTAGTATTTGACTCTCGCTGTAAACCGCCATCGAATCATTTGCCAGGCGGCAAGCCCTCTCCTCGCTAGTCAAAGTAGCGGCCCTCGTTAACACTCAACGGCTACCCCCCGTCTTCTCCATAGAAGGTTCATCAAAATCGACGCGCAGCCCATCGCTGCGTATTAAGGAGACAGAACACATGACGACATCTTGGAAACCGCCACTCGCTTTATTAGTCCTGGCTGCTCCGCTGTTTGCGGGAGCTTTGCTGCTCGAAGTCGGCAATCCGGACGCAAATCCAGAAGCGCTGGCAAAACACGCCGTACTGGTGGCGCGGATTACGGCTTGCCACTCTCCCGGAAAGACCACGGTTACCGCAACGGCGGAAGGCATGGTAAATAAAACCAGGAAGAGCATTCCATTAAAAGTCTTCGCCCTGTCAATACCGGGGACATTTGCGGTCACTCGCGAATGGCCGGAACAGGGAACGTGGGTGGTCAAGATGACCGCCACCAATCCCGACTATAAAGATTACGCCACAAGCGTGGTGGTTCCACTTCGGGAAAACTCCCCGCAATTGGGCATGGTGAAGCACTATTTTCACGCGGCGACGGATGCCGAAGTGTCTCTGTCACTAAATTAGGGGCATTAAACTAGTCTCACAACCGTCGTGCTCACAACAATCGAGCCCCGACTGCGGGAAGCCGCCCTGGTTCGCGCCGCGCAAAGCGGCGACCGGGCGGCGTTCGGCGCGCTGTACGAACAGTACGGCCGCCTGGTTCACGGCGTCCTCCTCGCTCATGTCTCGTATAACGATGCCGAGGATCTCGTGCAGGATGTATTCATGAAAGCGCTCGAACAACTGCCGGCCCTGCGCGAACCCGCCGCCTTCTGCGGTTGGCTGATCACAATTGCCCGCCGGTTGGCGACAGACCATCTAAGGGCTAGAAGAATCACCCTCGAGGCTGAACCGGTTCTTGCGGGCGGCCCGGCGCCGGACGGTGAGGCGTTCGCGGTTCTCGCGGTTATTCAACGCCTGCCTGAAAGCTACCGCGAGACCTTGATCTTTCGCTTAGTCGAAGGCATGACGGGACCGGAGATCGCGGCGCGCACAGGCTTAACGCCCGACTCGGTGCGCGTGAATCTATGCCGAGGGATGAAGCTCTTGCGCGCTCAACTGGAAGGTCACAAAAAGCTATGAACGAAGACTATTTATGGGACCGGAGCGGCGAGCCAGAACCAGAGGTAGCCCATCTCGAGCAACTTCTCAGTGAGTTGCGCTGGTCGAAAAACGCAAAGAAGACGGATTCACGGCGTGCGAAGCCCGTGCCAAAACGTGCTTTCCAACAATGGTGGGCGATAGCCGCCGCGGCGGTTATGGTGCTTGGCATAGGCACGGCGTTTTGGGTACAGAGAACGCACACATCGCTTCCTCTAACCTCCTGGCGGTTGTCGCTTAGTGGAGGAAAACCACGAGCGGTCCGCACCGGCCAGTTGATCGAGACCAACGGCGGTGCGCGTGGAACGATGGAGTCGGAGTTCATCGGTCAAGTGGAGATTGAGCCCAATTCCCGCTTACGCTTGGCGGCTGCGAATGGGCGCGAGCAGCGGCTGTCTCTGGATCACGGAACAATTCACGCACTGATCTGGGCGGCGCCGGCAAGGTTTGTGGTCGATACGCCATCGGCCAAGGCGGTTGACTTAGGATGTCAATACACCTTGTCCGTGGCGAAGGACGGCAAAGGATTTTTGACGGTCGAAATGGGCTGGGTGGCGTTCCAATGGCGCAACGTTGAATCGTTCATTCCGGAGGGAGCGGCCTGCACGACACGCCCTGGGCACGGCCCGGATACACCGCATTTCCTGGATGCGCCGGAGGCGTTGACCAAAGCCGTGGCCGAATTTGACACGACCGGAAACACACCGGTTTTGGACACAGCCCTTTCCACCGCTCGTCCGCGTGACGCGCTGACTCTATGGCATCTGCTGCAGCGGACGCAGGGCGCCGCGCGAGAGAAAGTGCTGGACCGTTTTGCGGAGTTAGTGAATTTGCCGCCTGGCATAACGCGAGAGAGCATTCTAAATGGCGACCGGAATTCCATGGACGCCGCCTGGGATGCCCTGCGGCTCGGGGATACAAGCTGGTGGCGTGAGTGGAAACGGGAATGGTGAGAACAGAGGTACCGGCTGGATCAAAAGCAATAAGGTGACTGGATATGGGACGGTGCGAATGGAAACGCCCGTCCTCTATTTCTATCCATTGAGGCCCATGGCTGTTTCGGTTCACGATGGATACAATCGCCGCCGCAATTGTTTTTGAAAATCACGCGGGTCATACCGTTTACCACGTTATTCATAACTTGCGCAATCCGGTGACCGTCAGCTTTCCTCTCTCGGCACGCTAAGAGAACCTACGCCCAGAATTCGAACAAGAACTGACGGAGATGGGACTGTACCGGAATGAGACGCGCGCGATGCTCGATTTCTGGAGCGACTCGTGGTTCGAGGAGGGCTTGTGAGTGTTTTACATCTTGCCGCGTGCAAAAGTAAGTGCGCTCCTGCCGATTTCCATTCATCCAGCGCCCGGCCAAGTGGCGCGGGCCGGTTTCTGAGTGCATTCCTACAACAAATGAATGCCGGCAACAGCGAAACACCGATGTGCGAGCAAGCGCGGCGGCTCCGAAACCGCGGAACGAATGGCGGCAATCGCTGCGAGAGGAGCGGTGGAGACGATGAAGGCTTTACACGTAACACCGTCCCCGTTATTGCAGACGTTGGGGGTCACAAACAACCATATTTTGGGTGAAACGTTTTATTCCATGGCCGCTCTGCGGTATGGCCGGTATGTAGCCAACATCAGCGCAGTCCCTATCTCGCCATCGATACGCGCTCTCACCGGTGCTCCTATTGCAGAAGACGATTCGGCTCTTCGAGACGCTGTTGCCACCTTCTTCCAAAAAGAAACGGCGGAATACGAGCTTCGGGCTCAATTACTCTCCGACGTGGGAAGGATGCCAATTGAAGATGCTTCTATCATGTGGCCAGAAGATCGGCTTTTCCGGTCATACAGCGGACGCACGCCGCAGACTAGCCGAATGGGAAGCACTTTTACGCTTAGTCCAGGAATGATTTCGATCCCGTTCACCATGGGCGGGCCGGAGTGGCCTGAAAACGCAAAGTGCAAGAAGCCATCCGGGACGGGGGAGACATCGTTCAAATCTTTACCGTGGCCGTGTCGGATTCGGCCGAGTCTTTGGTGATATCGAAGTCGTCGAAAATCACTTTTCCATTGAGCGAGACGTTAAATCGGCGTTCGGCATCGGCTCCTTTCGAGCGGCAACTGGCCGTAGCGGGTTTCGGCAAAATGCAGCCGGAGTTCGTAGACTCCCGGTTTGACCGGCATGTCGTAGCGGAAGTCGCCCTCGTGTCCCTGGTTGTAGATGGTGCTGTCCGGCGTCCGGAAAATTCGAGTATCCGGGCGGCTAAAAATTGTGCCTCCCGTGAAATAGTTATCACCGGTCCAAGCGTGCCCCGAACCATCCACGTACATGGGTTGGCTAAAGCCGGCCAGTACCCGAATCGAATCTTGCGGCGGCAAAAGTGCAAGGCTGCCTGACTTTGCGTTCGCCGATTTGCCAGGGAGCAACGCAAGCGCAACAAGGATGAGAATGGCCAAAAAGAGAAGAACGGCCAAGAGCAGGAAGCGCGCGGGAATCGCCCGAGCCAGAGGCGGCTGTTCCTCGTAGTCTTTGGGACGAAAACCTTTTTCCACGGCAACTTCGATGACCGGCCCCAGCGAATGAGTTCCATCCGCCGCCGGTTCCCTTACGGAGTCCGCCTCGCTCCGCGCATGGTTCCCAATCTCAGTTCCTTCGTAGCTCTCTTTCGCGACGGCCGTGAATTGCGGCACATATCCGGACTCGGGAAACGCGATGCGGATGGTATGTCCGGCTCCCTCGGCTTCACGGTGTCCGGGTCTCCTTCGAGATATTTCGAGCAAACGCAGGACAACATTTTGGAAAGACCGGGAGCTCGGATGAATAATTGACCAGCATTGGCGTTAGGGAAGAGAGTATCACAAGCTTGTCCGGACGAAAGGGCTATGGCGCGGCTATGGCATGATGACAGCTTTGCCCGAGCGATGCTGTCTCACCGCTTCCAGCGCATCGTTGGCATGCTCCAGGCTAAAACGATGAGTGACTTCCGTCGCGAACTGGTGTTTCCAATTTGTACTATCCAGCCAGCTCAGCGCGCGATGCACGTGGCGCGGCTCAAACGCCCAGCTGCCGATCACGTTCAACTGTTTGCGCGTGATGGTGTGCGGGTTGATTGCCACATCTCCGGCATTCGCATACTGGCCAAGAACCAAATATGTTCCGCCGTCCCGGCACAATTCGAGGCCTTCGACGACGGCAGAGGGATGGCCCACGCATTCCACCACGACGTCTGCTCCGTAGCCGCCGGTTTGTTCCAGAACCATCTCGCGGCGGACTGCCTGATCCGGATTGGACTCGATGGAGATGACCGACGTTGCGCCGAATTGAATGCCCAACTGTAAACGGTGCTCCGGTGCGCCAATGAGAATTGTCTTGTCCGCGCCCGATTCACGAGCCAATGCCAGCGCCGCAAGTCCCACGGGACCGGCACCCTGTATAACGACGTTGTCTCCGGGCCTGACCGGCGCTCTTTCCAAACCGTGGATCGCTGTAGTAAGCGCGCATCCTCCACCGATGACGGCGTCGGTGGGAAGAGAGTCCGGAATGCGAAAGACAGATGTACCTCTACGCAGCAGAATGTATTCGGCATAGCCGCCGCGCAGGTGGGGCGATTCGTTGGCTGAATACGAGATGCCGTACGCTTTTCGAGACAAGCAGCGCGTCGGCTGCGCTTTCAGCCGGCAGTAGTAACAATGGCCACAGACAATCGAACTGGCCCAAGTAATACGGTCGCCCTGGGCTAGCGGAAGTCCACGCCAGTCGGTCATCGCGCTTGAGCCTAAGCGTTCCACCCGGCCCACGGTTTCATGGCCCATGATGACGGGCAGGGGAATCGGCAGCTGCCCTAGCCAGAGGTGAACATCGGTGCCGCAGATACCGGCCATTTCGACTCGGACCAGGAGTTCCTCCGGGCCGAGTTCACTGGGAACCGGGTAGCTCCGAATTTCAAGCGGCCGCTCGTACTCGACAAGAACGGCCGCGGAACATGTTTGTCCTGACATGTTCTAGCTATAGCAGTTACCAGCGAGCAGCTACCACCCGGTTCACTTTGTTTTGGCGCGTTCGGCTAGGATCTCTTGAATCTGTGCCGCGTCAACCGGTAGTTTGCCGGTGCTCATGTTCGCTTTCAACCATTGCGTGAAGTCGGTCTCGATCGGCTGCGACCATCGGGCATCGATCTGCCCGGCAGTGTAGGTCTTTTCACGCAGACGCTGGTGTCCGAAGATGTCGCGCAGGCGGGTGATTTCCGAAGACTTCACCACTTTCTCCGCAAACTGCGGTGGTATAAAAATAACGCCGCCGTTTTTTCCGAGGATTACGTCACCGGGCATCACCAGCACGTGTCCAATGCGAGTAGGCGAGTTAATGCCGACCATGGTGGAGTTCAGTTTGCCGTCATAGCGCAGCGAGCCGAAATGATGCGAAGGATCATAGAACCTGACGAACGAAACGAAATTGGGAAGCTCTTTCAGCCCTTCGATATCCCGCACGGCCCCGTTATAGACAATTCCATTCCCGCTTCTCGCGTAAATCGCGTTGCCGACGTTGTCGCCGATCGACGGGCCATCCTGCTTGAGTTCGAAATGGTCGCAGACATAAACGTCGCGCGGCTGCAACATGTCTACCGGCCAGGCATTTTGGCTCCCTTGCCGGTGGACCAACTTGCCTTGCGCTTCCACCACTTTCTGTACATCTGGACGTCCAGGCATCCACTCGGCCGTTAGCGCACGGCCGATCAGCACTTTGTCCGGAAAAATGGAAAACCAGCCATCTTCATATTGGTGCGGATATCCGGCATCTCGAAGGACGGCCCAAGCTTCTTCCAGAGTCACTGTTTTCAGCCGATCGAGAATCGAATCCGGAACTTTAGGCCGGCCATCCGCAAAACGTTCTCCGGTCCATTCGGGTGTGTACAGAATGACGTCGTCTTTCGAAAAGAAACCTTGCTGGGCGCAAGCGGAAACCACGGTAGTCGCGATCAGCGCGAAGGTGACTATAAGTTTGAGTGCGCTTTTGAATGTAGGCGATGTCGAGATTCTCATATAAGTTCCGTGTGGACCATATCTAAAAAGTCAATCGTAGGGAGGCTTGCATGTCGCGGTATCTAC
Organism: Bryobacteraceae bacterium; assembly: GCA_035316385.1. Taxonomy (GTDB): domain Bacteria; phylum Acidobacteriota; class Terriglobia; order Bryobacterales; family Bryobacteraceae; genus Bog-105. The sequence goes on from DATHIZ010000591.1 coordinate 28,486, forward strand.
TACCGTGCGTGAGATGCGCCCAACCACTCCGGCCGGCGCGCTTGGATTGATGGCGGCGCTTGGATTGGCAAATGCCGGATGATTGAGCGCGTTAAATGCATCCAAGCGGAGCCGCAACTGAAAGCGCTCCCGGTACGTGAATAGTTTTTGGCCGGACAAGTCAAAGTTAATCATTCCAGGTCCATATAATACGCCTCTCGCGGAATTGCCAAAGGTATTCGGCGGGGGCGCCACAAAGGCAGCCGGATTGAACCATTGATATGGGTCGGGTTTGGACGATACCCCTGAGGCGATGCGATCCGCAGCTTGGGGCTCTATTGTTGACGCCGGTGGCTAGCGTTACCGTAAAAGGCAATCCCGTTTGCAGGGTTGAATACCGTCCACTTCCCAGCCTCCCGACGGGCTATAGCCGGCCGCCAGGTTTGTTATCGTTCGCGGATTTCCCATGAAGCCACCCCCTTGGGCGGCCGTACCGCCATAATCGAGTGAACGTGCGTAGGTATAGCTTGCCAGGAATTGCAGCCCTTTCGAGAAGCGCTTGGTGAGTTTGGCCTGCAGGCTATGGTAATTCGACATGTTCCGCGGATCGCATTGATTGATGCTGGATACGTTGTTTGCGGCACTGGTGAAATTGCTCAATGTGCCGGGACCGTTCGGCAGTGGATAAATGCTGGCTACGTTAAAGCCAACTTGGTTGATCATATTGGCCGGAATGATGTTGCCGGCAAACTACCGGCGCGTAATCTGGCCGTGAGCAGTTGCGTCGTGGTGGGGTCGTAAATCGGTATCAGGCCGCCGCTGCTGTTCTTGTAGTCGGTAAAGTTTCCGGAACGTTCCAGGGCAGTGGGAACCGAGTTGCGGTAGGTTTGCCCTTTGAGTTGACGTTGGGCGTAGTAGTAGCAGTTGTTGCGCGCGTCCATGTAGCTGTTGCGCAGAAATTCGAAAGCGCTTCCATGCAGCCTATCGCTTCCCGATTTGGTCTGCGTGGTCACGATGCCGGCGCCGCGTCCAAACTCGGCCGAAAAGCTGCCGGTGAGTACTTTGAATGCTTGTATTGACTCCACGGAAGGTTGGACAATCACGGTGTTAAATGTGTATTTCGTTGTCCACAATGCGATCTACCAGCCAGCCGTTCGCGCCTTCCTGACTCCCCAGTGCATTGAAATTCGCGCCGGCACCGGGGATTGAAAGTGCTCGCGCCGGATAAGTTTTCACCCGGCTGTCCAGAGGTGACGCCGGGTACCAGGTACACCAACTGGGCAAAGTTGCGGCCATTAAGGGGAGGTCTTCCACCGCGTGCTGGGTATCACTTCGCCAAGTTCGCCGCTTTCCGAGCGAATCAGCGTAAAATCCAGGCGTCCTTTGTCGACCACGTTGTTAACGCTCGTGGTTCGAAGAAAATAAAAGGCTTCTACGATTCGATGCCGGCGGCCGTCCGAATCTGCCAGGCAGCCTTAACAGGAAGTAACGCATTCTAACCTTGCCGTCCGGCCTTCCCGGAGCTAAAGTACTGACGAGTCCACTTTTAAGAACTGCTGCGTCGGCAGCGGAAGAAGGCATACAAATGGAAATGACGCGCAGATCGATGCTCCAGAAGAGTATCGCCCCCTTGGTCCTTGGGGCGTTCGGATTGCCGGCCTTATCCAAAGCCGTGCAAGCCGCAACGTCTGTCTACAATAGGCCCAAGCTGAAGATTACAGATATTCGTACAGCCATGGTGCGGGTGCACGGTCCGCAGGCTCACATTCGCATCTATACGGACCAAGGTCTAATCGGCCAGGGAGAGGCGACGGATGCGGCGGAAGGTACGCCTGGAATTGTGAAGAGTTTTGCTCGCCGCCTGGTGGGAAAGGATCCGCTGAACGTCGACGCCATTTGGGAAGAGCTGCGGCGCGGAGGTATATTCGCCGGAGCGCAGGGCGGCCAGTTCGTGACGGCTTTGACGGGTGTCGAGATCGCCCTCTGGGATTTGGTGGGCAAAGCGGTTGGATTGCCGATTTACCAACTTATGGGCGGTAAGTTTCGCGATCGTGTGCGGATGTATTGCGACTCGGACATGAAGGACGTGTTGGGCGACGAGTTCTCTAAAAAAATGCCCTGGATTAAGGATGCCGGCTTCACCGCCATGAAAATAGATATCGATGATGCCGCCGACCCAGCCCGTTTCGATAGAGTAAACCGCACTGCAAGCAATGGTGAAATCGACCGCATGCTACGAGAGATGCACCACGTCCGGGACTCCATGCCGAAGGAAATGGACCTGGCCGTCGACATGCACGGCTTCTATGACGCCCCTACTGGCAAGAAGGTGGCAATCGCTTCTGAAGATTTGCGTCTGCTTTGGCTGGAAGAACCGGTGCCGCCGGAAAACATTGACGCCATGGCGGACATCCGGCATTCGACCAAGACGCCGATTTGCTGCGGTGAGAATCTCTACCTGCGCTGGGGTTTCGTCAAAATCTTCGAGAAACAGGCAGCCGATATCATCATGCCCGATATTCAGAAGGTTGGCGGACTTTCAGAATCCCGCAAGATCGCCAACATGGCGGAGGCGTATTACATTCCGTTTGCGCCCCACTGCGTGGTTTCGCCCGTAGGCACTATGGCCACAGCCCATGTTTGCGCTTCCGTTCCGAATTTCCTGGTTTGCGAATGGCACTGGATCAATCACGTGGATACCTGGAGAAATTGGACCAAGGAAGGCGAGATCATTGTGAAGGGCCACATCGACGTGCCCGACCGGCCTGGCATTGGGGTGGAGATGAACGACGAAGCCGCCCAAAAATCCCAAATACCGGGCACTACCTGGTTTGCTTCGAACGTTTAAGCGAGGTCCGGCCAATTCTAACGCTTGTAACGGCGCGCGGGGGGCTTGAGTCCGGCCCCTTTTCCAACCCCTCCCCGCCACGAAATTAC